>NZ_CP079863.1:4405261-4719922 GCF_025263485.1 Mycobacterium sp. SMC-2 | reverse complement strand
CACGATGACGCCGACGCCGGCACGGTGCAGCGCGTCGACCAGCGCCCGGAATTCGTCGGGCGTGCCGAATCGCGACGTCGGCGCGTAGTAAGACGTCACCTGGTAGCCCCACGATCCGGCGAACGGGTGCTCGGCGACGGGCAGCAGCTCGACGTGAGTGAATCCATGCTCGACCACGTAATTCGTCAGTTCTTCGGCAAGCTGCCGATAGCCCAGCCCGGGGCGCCACGAGCCGAGGTGCACCTCGTAGGTGCTCATCGGCTCGAAGACCGGATTGCGGTGGGCGCGCTGTTCCATCCACGCGGCATCCTGCCAGGTGTATTCGCTGTGCGTCACGCGGGAGGCGGTGTGCGGCGGCACCTCGGTGGCGAAGGCCATGGGGTCGGCCCGCTCGGTCACCACGCCGTCGGCGCCGTGCACGCGGAACTTGTACAGGCCGCCTACGGGAAAGTCGGGCCAGAACAGCTCCCACACCCCCGAGGAACCGAGCGACCGCATCGGAGCGTCGCTGCCCGTCCAGCCGTTGAACTCACCGATCAGGCTGACGCCCTTGGCGTTGGGCGCCCACACTGCGAACGACACCCCGTGGACGACACCGTCGGCCGTGGTGAACGAGCGGGGATGTGCGCCAAGGACTTCCCAGAGCCGCTCATGACGACCCTCGCCGAACAGGAAGAGGTCTACCTCGCCCAGGGTGGGCAGAAAGCGGTACGCGTCGGCGACGGTGTACGGGTCGGAGCCCTCGTATCGCACCTCTAGCCGGTAGTCGATCAGGTCGGTGAACGGCAACGCCGTCGCGAACAGGCCGGACTCGATGTGCTCCAGCGGGAACCGGTCCTCGCCGACGAGCGCGACCACCTCGACGGCATGCGGGCGGAACGCCCGGATGACGGTGTGGTCGGCGTACTCGTGGGCCCCCAGAATGCCGTGCGGGTTGTAGTGCGTGCCGGCCAGCAGGCGCGATAGGTCGGCCGGGTCGGGCACCAGGTGTGTCCTGGCGAGTTGGTCGGCTTGGCTCATGTCCTTTTTCACCTCCGGTCCGTTTTACCGCCTGCGCAGCAACGTCATTCGGGACTCATGCGGTATGAGTGGCATGTTGATGACGTGCGCGACCGCCCGCGCAGGGTCGATACGAACGTAATTTGCCTGCCCCCATTGGAATTCCTGGCCGGTGATTTCGTCGCGCACCCAGAACCGCTCATAGGGCTCCATACCCAAAGCCGCCATATCCAAAAACAGCGTGGCTTCCTCGGAGCCGAACGCGTTGAGCGTCACCACCACCAACACACAGTCGCCGGTCGCGGGGTCGAACTTGCTGTAGGCCAGCAGCGCATCGTTGTCCACGGCGTGGAAATGGATGGTGCGCAACTGCTGCAGGGCGGGATGCAGCCGGCGAATCGAGTTGAGCAGCGTGATGAACGGCTCGAGCGAGCGTCCTTCGGCCAGCGCGCCCGCGAAATCACGCGGCCGCAGTTCATACTTTTCGGAGTCCAGATACTCCTCGCTGCCCTCCCGCAACGCGCGGTGCTCGAACAGCTCATAGCCCGAGTACACGCCCCATGCCGGGCCCAACGTCGCGGCCAGCACCGCGCGGATGGCGAACATCCCGGGGCCGTCGTGCTGCAGGACGGCGTGCAGGATGTCGGGCGTGTTCACAAACAGGTTCGGCCGACGGAAGTCGGCGAGGGCGGCGATGTCGTTGCCGAACTCGGTCAGTTCCCACTTCGCCGTGCGCCACGTGAAATAGCTGTAGGACTGCGTGAACCCGAGCTTGGCCAGGCCGTACTGCCGGGCCGGGGGCGTGAAGGCCTCCGAGAGGAAGAGCACATCGGGGTCGATGCTTTTTGCCTGGGCGATCAGCCACGCCCAGAAGTTGGGCGGCTTGGTGTGCGGGTTGTCCACCCGAAAGAACTTGATGCCGTGGTCCATCCAGTGCCGGACGACGCGCAGCACCTCGTCGTAGAGTCCCGCCGGGTCGTTGTCGAAGTTGAGCGGATAGATGTCCTGGTATTTCTTGGGCGGGTTTTCCGCATACGCGATGGTGCCGTCGGGCAGTTCGGTGAACCACTCGCGGTGCTCGCGCGCCCACGGATGGTCGGGCGCGCACTGCAACGCCAGGTCCAACGACACCTCCATGCCCAGCTCGCGCGCCGCGGCGACGAAGGCGTCGAAATCCTCGATGGTGCCCAGGTCCGGGTGGATGGCGTCGTGGCCGCCCTCGTCACTGCCGATGGCCCACGGCGAACCCACATCCCCGGGGGCGGCGGTGGGAGAGTTGTTGCGGCCCTTGCGGTGTACCTTGCCGATCGGGTGAATCGGCGGCAGGTAGACGACATCGAACCCCATTGCCGCGATGCGCGGAAGCTGGGCGGCAGCCGTGGCGAACGTGCCGTGCACGGGTTTACCCTCGGCGTCCCACCCGCCGGTCGAGCGGGGAAACATCTCATACCAGGAACCGAAGCGCGCCAGCGGCCGATCCACCCAGACTCCGTACTGATCGCCGCGCGTGAGCAGATCGCGCAACGGATACTCAGCCAGGATCTCGTCGATTTCGGGTGCGAGGGCCAACGCGGTGCGGGTGAGGGGGTCCCCGGGCTTTCGCAACGCGGCGGCGGCCGCCAGCAGCGGGTCGCGCCGTGCGCGCGGCACGCCCGTGGCGGCGCGCTCGAACAGCGCGGCGCCGACCAGGAGGTCGTTGGACAACTCCTTCTCGCCCTGGCCGGCATCGAGCTTGGCGACCACGCCATGCCGCCAGGAGTGGATCGGGTCGCCCCAACCGTCGACCCTGAAGGTCCACAGCCCGACCCGGTCGGGCGTGAATTGCCCATGGAAGACATACGGCTCGAGGCCCACCGTCATCGGCAGTAGCACCGGCTTGATCCGTTGCTGGTCCACACCGCCGTCGACTGCGGTTGCGGGTTTCACCGGAGCCTGAACCGCTTTGATCCGGCGGGTTTCCGTTGCCTGCGGATAACGCGGCCCGAGGTAGCGCACGACCAGGGTCGCGGCGACGGCATCGTGGCCTTCCCGCCATACCGCCGCGCTGACCGGGATGATCTCGCCGACCACGGCCTTGGCGGGATACGCGCCGCAGGAAACGACGGGTTGGACGTTATCGATCTCGACACGACCAGGCACAACACTCCGTTCCGATGCGCCAGCTCCTCCTCGGTCCGCATTCTCGGACCGCATCGTCGCCGGCAGTGTTCCGATTTCGTGCGGCCAACCGCGGTGTGCTCCGTCGCGGAATGCCTCTCGTCTGGCGAAACTTCCTGTCGTGGGGAGCTTCCTCTGCAGGGGAAGCACCGTTGCGGCCCCAATTACTAACCGATACCCACCCTAGTGTCCGGTCACACGCTTGGCGGCAAAAGCGGTCTCTGCCGCCGCCGTGCGCGGGGCGAAATCCTCAGTAAGGTAATGACGCGTGAAAGCCCTCCGCCGCTTTACCGTCCGTGCTCACCTTCCGGAACGGCTGGCCGCGCTGGACCAGCTGTCGACCAACTTGCGATGGTCGTGGGACAAGCCCACCCAGGACTTGTTCGCGACCATCGACGCGGACCTGTGGGGGCGGTGCGGCTCTGACCCGGTGGCGTTGTTGGGCGCTGTCAGTCCGGCACGGCTCGACGACTTGGCGCTCGACGCGACGTTCCTCGGCCGGCTCGACCAGTTGGCCGCCGACCTCAACGATTACCTGTCTCGTCCGCTGTGGTACCAGCAGCAGCAGGCCGAAGGCATGGCGATGCCGAAGGCCGTCGCCTACTTCTCGATGGAGTTCGGCGTCGCGGAGGTGCTGCCCAATTACTCCGGCGGTTTGGGCATCCTCGCCGGGGACCACCTGAAGTCGGCCTCGGATTTGGGGGTGCCGCTGGTGGCGGTCGGCCTGTACTACCGGTCGGGGTATTTCCGCCAGTCGCTGACCGCGGACGGCTGGCAGAACGAGACATACCCGTCGCTGGATCCGCAGGGGTTGCCCTTGCGGCTACTCACGGATGCCGCCGGCGATCCGGTCCTGGTCGAGCTGACGCTCGCCGACTCCGCGCAGCTGCACGCGCGCATCTGGGTCGCGCAGGTGGGCCGGGTCCCGCTGCTCCTGCTGGACTCCGACGTCCCCGAGAACGAGCACGATCTGCGCGGCATCACCGACCGGCTGTACGGCGGTGACCAGGAACACCGGATGCGCCAGGAGCTGCTGGCCGGCATCGGCGGGGTGCGGGCGATCCGCGCGTTCACCGCCATCGAGGGGCTTCCCGCGCCCGAGGTCTTCCACATGAACGAGGGGCACGCCGGCTTCCTCGGCGCCGAACGCATCCGCGAGTTGATCACCGATGCCGGGTTGGACTTCGACACCGCGCTGGCCGTGGTGCGATCCAGCACGGTGTTCACCACCCACACTCCGGTGCCCGCCGGTATCGACCGCTTCCCGATCGACATGGTGCGGCTCTACTTCGACGGCCATGTCGAGGACGATCCCGAAACGAAGACCGAGAAAGCCGGTGGCAAGAGCGCGCCCGTGTTGTTGCCCGGCGTGCCGACCGCCCGGATTCTCGCGCTCGGCGCCGAGGAGGATCCGACCAAGTTCAACATGGCGCACATGGGTCTGCGGCTGGCGCAGCGGGCCAACGGCGTCTCGTTGCTGCACGGCGAGGTGAGCCGGGCCATGTTCAACGACCTGTGGTCCGGGTTCGACGCGGACGAGGTGCCGATCGGGTCGATCACCAACGGGGTTCACGCGCGCACTTGGGCGGCGCCGCAGTGGTTGCAGCTGGGGCGGGAACTGGCCGGGTCGGATTCGTTCAGCGATCCGGGCGTCTGGCTGCGAGTGAATCAGGTTGATGCGGGCCATCTCTGGTGGATCCGCTCGCAACTGCGGTCGCTGCTGGTCGAGGACGTCCGGCGGCGGCTGCGCAAGTCCTGGCTCGAACGCGGTGCGTCGGAGGCCGAACTAAGTTGGATAGCAACGGCTTTCGATCCGGATGTGCTCACCATCGGATTCGCCCGGCGGGTGCCCACCTACAAGCGGCTGACGCTGATGCTGCGCGACCCGGAGCGGCTCGAACGCCTGCTGCTCGACGAGGACAGGCCCATCCAGCTGATCGTCGCCGGGAAGTCGCACCCGGCCGACGACGGGGGTAAAGCGTTGATCCAGCAGGTGGTGCGCTTCGCCGACCGGCCGGAGGTGCGCCACCGCATCGCGTTCCTGCCCGACTATGACATGTCCATGGCCCGGCTCCTGTACTGGGGCTGCGACGTTTGGCTGAACAACCCACTGCGCCCGCTGGAGGCCTGCGGCACCTCCGGAATGAAGAGCGCACTCAATGGCGGGCTGAACCTGTCGATCCGTGACGGCTGGTGGGACGAGTGGTACGACGGCGAAAACGGTTGGGCGATACCGTCTGCCGACGGCCTGAGCGACGAGGCCCGCCGGGACGACCTGGAGGCCAGCGCGCTTTACGACCTGCTGGAACAGGCCGTGGCACCCAAGTTCTACGACCGCGACGAACACGGGGTGCCGCCCCGGTGGATCGAGATGGTGCGGCACACGCTGCAGACGCTCGGCCCGAAGGTGCTCGCTTCGCGCATGGTGCGCGACTACGTGCAGCAGTACTACACGCCTGCGGCGCAATCGCTGCGCAGGACCGTGGGGCCGGCCGAGGGCGGTGAGGGCGGCGGCGAGTTCGGCGCGGCCCGCGAGGTGGCCGCTTACCGTCGCCGCGCCGAAGAGGCATGGCCCAAGATCACCATCACCGACGTGGACAGCACCGGGCTGCCGGATACGCCGGTGCTCGGCTCCAAGCTGACCCTGACCGCCACCGTGGCGCTGGCCGGGCTCGCGCCCGACGAGGTCACGGTCCAGGGGGTGGTGGGCCGGGTGGACGCCAGCGACGCGCTGCTGGACCCGGTCACCGTCGAGATGTCGTATACCGGGAGTGCCGAAGGCGGCAACCAGGTGTTCTCGACGACGCTGTCGTTACCGCTGGCGGGGGCGGTCGGGTACACCGTGCGAGTGCTGCCCCGCCACCCGCTGCTGGCCGCCGGCACCGAGCTGGGTCTGGTCACTCTGGCCCGCTGACCTCAGGCGGGCAAGCCCTCCGCCGAGGCACGCAGCCGCTCCAACGCGGCGCGGACCTGGGCCGGGTCGGTGGTCTGCCAGAACGGCGGCAGCGACGCGCACAGGTAGCCGCCGTAGCCGGCGGTGACCATCCGCGAGTCCAGCACCGCAACCACTCCGCGGTCGGTGACGCGACGCAAGAGCCGACCGGAGCCCTGCGCCAACAGCAACGCGGCGTGGCTGGCCGCGACCGCCATGAAGCCGTTGCCGCCGCGCGCGGCCACCGAGCGCTGCCGCGCGCCCAGCAGCGGGTCGTCCGGCCGCGGAAATGGGATGCGGTCGATGAGCACCAAAGACAGCGACGGCCCCGGCACGTCGACGCCCTGCCATAGCGACAGGGTCCCGAACAGCGATGTCTGCGGGTCGGCGCTGAACTGCTCGACCAGCGTGGCAGTGCTGTCGTCGCCCTGACACAGCACCGGCGTCGACAGCCGCTGGCGCATGGCCTCCGCGGCGGCCTGGGCGGCCCGCATCGAGGAGAACAACCCCAGGGTCCGCCCGCCCGCCGCGGTGATGAGCTCGGCGATTTCGGTGAGCTGCTCGGCCGAGCCGGTGCCGTCTCGGCCCGGCGGTGGCAGGTGCGCGGCGACGTAGAGGATTCCGGCCTTGGCGTGGTGGAACGGCGAGCCGACGTCGACGCCGCGCCAGCGTGCATCCTCGGTGTCTGGAGCGGTCAGACCCCACGCCGCGGCCATCGCGTCGAAGGATCCGCCGATGGTCAGCGTCGCCGACGTCAGCACCGTGGTGGAACGGGAGAACACCCGGTCGCGCAGCAGGCCCGCGACCGACAGCGGCGCCACCCGTAACACCGGGCGCATCGAGCCTCTGTTGTCCTCGTGTTCCAGCCACACCACGTCGGTGCGATCCGGAATCGCCGGGCCGAACGACGTCAGGACGCGCGAGGCGGTATCGGATATCTCGCTCAGGGCCGCGACCGCTTCGGCGCGCGCCGCGGCCGCTTTCGCGTCGCTGGTGGTGTCGATCGCCGACCGTGCCGCGCCGGCCGCGTCGCGCAGGGCGGTCAGGTATGTCGCCAGCTCGTCGTCGAGGCGGTCGATGCGGCCGGGGCTGGCATCGTGGGTCGCCGCGGCGAAGTTGGCCGTCGCCGCCTCCAGCCGTTGGGTCAGCTCGGGATTCACCAATCGGGCGATCCGGCGCGCGGCGACGCCCAGGGCGGCCGCCGTCAGCTCCGCGGTGGCCACCGACGTCACCCGGTCGACCAACTCGTGGGCCTCGTCCACCACCAGCAACTGGTGTTCGGGCAGCACCGCCGATTCGGCGACCGCGTCGATGGCGAGCAGCGCGTGGTTGGTGACCACGATGTCGGCGGCGCCGGCCCGGCCGCGCGCCCGTTCCGAGAAGCACTCGGAGCCGAACGGACAACGCGCCACGCCCAGGCATTCCCGCGCCGACACGCTGACCTGGGACCACGACCGTTCTGGCACACCGGGTTTCAGGTCGTCGCGGTCTCCGGAATCGGTCGTCGACGCCCAGGTGGTGAGCCGTTGGACGTCGCGACCCAAGGCGGTGGCCGCCAGGGCATCGAAGAGCTCCTCCTGCGGCCGGTCGCCGGGTGCTTCCTCGGTCTCGGCGCCGCCGTTGTGGATCTTGTTCAGGCACAGATAGTTTCGACGCCCCTTGAGCAACGCGAACTGCGGGCGGCGCGGAAGCGCGTCGGCGACCGAATCGATGAGCCTGGGCAGGTCGCGATCGACGAGCTGTCGCTGCAGCGCGATGGTGGCCGTCGACACGACGACGGGCGAGTCGTCTTCGATGGCGCGCACGATCGCGGGGACGAGGTACGCCAGCGACTTTCCGGTGCCGGTACCGGCCTGCACGACGAGATGCTCACCGGTTGCGAAGGCGCGCGCGACGGCGTTGGCCATCTCGAGTTGGCCGCTGCGCTCACTGCCACCGAGCGCGGCCACGGCGATGGCCAGCAACTCGGGCACGGACAATTCGGACGTGGCTATCCTCTTTTTGCTCTGCGGTGCTACGGGCGGCCGGCGGTAATCTGCGTCGTCGGGATCGCGGGCTCACCCTGCGACAGGTTCAAACCCTCCCACGGCAGACTGCGCAGCCCGGAAGCTACCAGCTCGCGCGCCGTGGCCACGTCAGGTTTGGACACCATGTCCCCGCCGCGGACCAGCGGGACGGTCAACATCCGATGCGGCTCGGTGACCGGGGGCCGGTGGCCCGCCGGATACACCACCTCCTCGGTCACGGTGCCCGACGTGCGCATCAGGCGGAGGGCCTCTTTGCGGCCGCCGTGGGATTCCTTGTGGCTGCTGCGCTTTTGCACCGGCATTCCGTTCACTTCGACGAGTTTGTAGACCATGTTCGCCGTCGGTGCGCCCGAACCCGTCACGAGCGACGTGCCGACGCCGTAGCTGTCCACCGGCTCGGCACCCAGGGCCGCGATGGAGAACTCGTCGAGGTCACTGGAGACCACGATGCGGGTGCTGGTGGCGCCCAAGCCGTCGAGCTGATCGCGGACCTGACGGGTCAACACGCCCAGCTCGCCGGAGTCGATGCGGACCGCCCCGAGCGACTTGCCGGCGGCGGCCACGGCATTGGCGACGCCGGTCGTCACGTCGTAGGTGTCCACCAGCAGCGTGGTGCCGGCGCCCAGCGCATCGACCTGGGCCCGGAAGGCGGCCAGCTCGGTCGCTTCGGGGGGCTCCCCGCTGGCGTGCAGCATGGTGAACGCGTGCGCGGTGGTGCCCTCCGCGGGTATGCCGTATCGGCGCTGGGCCTCGAGGTTGGAGGACGCGGCAAAGCCGGCGATATAGGCGGCGCGCGCCGCGGCTACCGCGGCGCGTTCGTGGGTTCGCCGCGACCCCATCTCGATCAGGGGACGGCCCCTGGCCGCGCTCACCATTCGCGCCGCTGCCGACGCGATCGCGGTGTCGTGATTGAAGATCGACAACGCCAGCGTCTCGAGCACGATGCACTCGGCGAAAGTGCCGGTCACCGACAGCACGGGGGAGCCGGGGAAGTACAGCTCGCCTTCGGCGTAGCCGTCGATATCGCCGCGGAAGCGGAAATCGCGCAAGTAACGCAACGTATCCGCATCGAGGAATTGCGCCAGCAACTGGCACGCCTCGTCATCGAACCCGAACTGCGGCAACGCTTCGAGCAGCCGCCCGGTCCCGCAGACCACGCCGTAACGGCGGCCCGCGGGGAGTCGGCGCGCGAACAATTCGAAGGTGGTCCGGCGATCGGCTGTGCCGTCTCGCAGCGCCGCCGCCAGCATCGTCAACTCGTACTTGTCGGTAAGCAGCCCAGTTAAGACCGGGTCGTTCATTCCATAACGGTATCGGCTGCCGCCCGGGGCTCGGAAACCTCACCCATCCCTCGGTATCGTGTACGTCATGGTTGTTATGTCAGCGCCCACTAAGCCGGGCACTACAGGACAACGCGAGTCCGCCCCGGTAGACGTCACGGCAAGTCCGTGGGTCACGATCGTGTGGGATGACCCGGTCAACCTGATGACCTACGTGACGTATGTGTTCCAGAAGTTGTTCGGTTACAGCGAGCCGCATGCCACCAAGCTGATGTTGCAGGTGCACAACGAAGGCAGGGCGGTGGTGTCGGCCGGCAGCCGGGAGTCCATGGAAGTCGACGTGTCCAAGCTGCATGCCGCCGGTTTATGGGCGACCTTGCAGCAGGACCGGTGACCTGCGAGGGCTTCGGCGATCACCTGTGCGCAAATGGAAGCGCGTCGAGACCGCGGACGGTCCCCGTTTTCGGTCCGCCTTGGCGTCTCACGAGGCCGCCCTGCTGAAGAACCTGGCGACCGCCATGGTCGGGTTGCTCGATGAGCGTGAATCTTCTTCGCCCGCAGACGAACTCGAGGAGATAACCGGTATAAAGACCGGTAACAGCGATCCGCCCAAGGATCCGACCCTGCGCCGGCTGCTGCCCGACTTCTTCCATCCCGACGACGATGACCCGTCGGCCCGCGACGTGGCCGACAGCCTCAACGCCGCGCTGCGCAGCCTGCACGAGCCGGAGATCATCGACGCCAAACGCCTTGCCGCACAGCGGTTATTGGACACCGTTCCGGATGACGGGGGCCGGTTCGACCTGACCGAGGAGGACGCCAACGCGTGGGTGGCGGCGGTCAACGACATCCGGTTGACGCTGGGAGTCATGCTCGAGGTCGGGCCCGAGGGACCTGAGCGCCTGCCCGCCGACCACCCGCTGGCCGTGCACTTCGACGTTTACCAGTGGTTGACCGTCCTGCAGGAGTACCTCGTCCTGATGCTGATGGGGCCCAGATGACCCCCATTGGCTGCGGGATGAACGCCATCACCGACGTCGGGGGCATCCGCGTCGGGCACCATCAACGACTCGACCCCGACGCCACCATGGGCGCCGGATGGGCCTGCGGCGTCACCGTCGTACTGGCCCCGCCCGGGACCGTGGGCGCGGTCGACTGCCGCGGCGGTGCGCCCGGCACCCGGGAGACCGACTTGCTGGACCCGGCCAACACCGTCCGGTACGTCGACGCGGTGTTGCTCGCGGGCGGCAGCGCCTACGGTCTGGCGGCCGCCGACGGCGTCATGCGCTGGCTGGAAGAACGGGAACGCGGCGTGGCGATGGACGGCGGGGTGGTGCCCATCGTGCCCGCCGCGGTGATCTTCGATCTGCCGGTCGGTGCTTGGGATTGTCGCCCGACGGCGGAGTTCGGCTACCTGGCCTGCGAGGCCGCCGCAAACGGCGAGGGTGCGCCGGCCATCGGGAGCGTCGGCGCCGGCGTCGGGGCCCGCGCCGGGGTGCTCAAGGGCGGTGTCGGGACGGCGTCGACCGTGCTGCCGTGCGGGGTGACCGTCGGCGCGGTGGTCGTGGTGAACTCGGCCGGCGACGTCGCCGACCGCGCCACCGGCCTGCCCTGGATGGCGGACCTGACAGGCGAGTTCGGGCTGCGGCCACCGCCGGCGGAGCAGGTCGAGGCCTTCGCGCAGTTACCCACGGCGGCGAGCCCGCAGCAGAACCCGCTCAACACCGTCATCGGGGTGGTGGCGACCGACGCGGCGCTCAGCCCGGCCGCGTGCCGGCGCATCGCCGTCGCCGCCCAGGACGGCCTGGCCCGGGCGATCCGCCCGGCGCACACCCCGTACGACGGCGACACCGTTTTTGCCCTGGCGACGGGGGCGGTCGAGGTGTCACCCGCGGCCGACGCACCCGCGTCGTTCTCGCCGGAGATGCGGCTGGCCGCCGAGGTGGGCGCGGCAGCGGCCGACTGCGTCGGGCGTGCGGTGTTGGGCGGGGTGTTCGCCGCGGAATCGGTGGCGGGGATACCGACCTACCGCGACGTGCTGCCCGGGGCGTTCGCCCGATGAGGAGTTCACCGCCGCCCGCGCCGGTACCCTGCAGCCATGGGTAAGACCACCCCGAAGGGACGCCCTGGCGCACCCGCGGCACGGGCGAAGCGGCCCGCGTGGGTGGTGGGCGGGGCAACGATCCTCACCTTCGTCGCGCTGCTCTACCTCATCGAGCTGATCGACCAGCTGACGCGGCATTCCCTGGACATCAACGGCATCCGGCCGCTCGAGGCGGACGGGCTGTGGGGGATCGTCTTCTCCCCGGTCTTGCACGCCAGTTGGCAGCATCTGATGGCCAACACGATCCCGCTCTTGGTCCTGGGTTTTCTGATGACGCTGGCCGGTCTGAGCCGGTTCGTCTGGGCCACCGCGATTGTGTGGATCCTGGGCGGTTTCGGCACCTGGCTCATCGGCGACCTGGGCAGCACCTGCGGGCCGACCGACCACATCGGGGCCTCCGGCCTGATCTTCGGCTGGCTGGCCTTCCTGCTCGTGTTCGGGATTTTCGTGCGCAGGTTCGCCGACATCGCGATCGGCCTGGTGGTGTTGTTCGCCTACGGCGGCGTGCTGCTGGGCGCCATGCCCGTGCTGGGCAGGTGCGGTGGCGTGTCATGGCAGGGGCACCTGTGCGGTGCGATCGCCGGCGTCCTCGCCGCGTATTGGTTGTCCGCGCCGGAACGCAAGGCCCGCGCGAAGAGAAAAGCCGGCCCCGCCACGCCGCGCCCCACGATATGAGCTCGCCGTTGGCACCCGTCGGGATCTTCGACTCCGGCGTGGGCGGACTGACCGTCGCGCGGGCGATCATCGACCAACTGCCCGACGAGGACATCGTCTACGTCGGCGACACCGGGCACGGACCCTACGGTCCGCTCACCATTCCCGAGGTCCGCGCGCACGCGTTGGCCATCGGCGACGACCTCGTCGGCCGCGGCGTCAAGGCGTTGGTGATCGCGTGCAACACGGCGTCCGCGGCGTGCCTGCGGGACGCCCGCGAGCGTTACGACGTACCGGTCATCGAGGTGATCCTGCCGGCCGTGCGACGTGCGGTCGCGACGACGCGCAACGGTCGCATCGGCGTCATCGGCACGCAGGCGACCATCAACTCGCACGCGTACCAGGACGCGTTCGCCGCCGCCCGCGACACCGAGATCACCGCGGTGGCCTGTCCGCGCTTCGTCGACTTCGTGGAGCGCGGCGTGACCAGCGGCCGCCAGGTGCTCGGACTGGCCGAGGGCTACCTGGAGCCGCTGCAGCGCGCCCAGGTCGACACGCTGGTGCTCGGATGCACGCACTACCCGCTGCTGTCCGGGCTGATCCAGCTCGCAATGGGCGAGCACGTGACGCTGGTGTCCAGCGCCGAGGAAACCGCCAAGGAGGTGCTTCGGGTGCTCACCGAGCGCGACCTGCTGCGTCCGCATGACGCGCCGCCCGCGACCCGGGTCTTCGAAGCCACCGGCGATCCCGAGGCATTCACCACGTTGGCGGCGCGGTTCCTGGGTCCCGCGGTCACCGGAGTGCAACCCGTTCACCACGTGCAGATCGACTAGATGCTCATTGTGGCGACCCGCTTCGCCCGGCTTCGCCGCGCTCGCGATCGCCACTGGTGCTGATGGTGGCGACCCGCTTCGCCCGGCTTCGCCGCGCTCGCGATCGCCACTGGTGCTGATGGTGGCGACCCGCTTCGCCCGGCTTCGCCGCGCTCGCGATCGCCACTGGTGCGGGACGAGATTCTCATCACATGAATGCGGCGATGTTTTCGTCGCGGTCCCATCGGGCATGGCACAGTAGTGTCCGTGCGAATAACCGTGCTCGGCTGCTCGGGCAGCGTGGTGGGGCCGGATTCGCCTGCGTCGGGATATCTGCTTCGCGCACCGGACACTCCGCCGTTGGTCCTCGACTTCGGTGGCGGCGTGCTGGGCGCGCTCCAGCGTTACGCCGATCCCGCTTCTGTGCACGTGCTCTTGACCCATCTGCACGCTGACCATTGTCTGGATCTGCCCGGCCTGTTCGTATGGCGGCGCTACCACCCGTCGCGCCCCGGCGGCAAGGCATTGTTGTACGGCCCTGGCGACACCTGGTCCCGGCTGGGAGCTGCATCGTCACCGTACGGCGGCGAAATCGACGACTGCTCAGACATTTTCGACATCCGGCACTGGGTGGACGGCGAACCGGTGACGTTCGGGTCGGTCTCGGTGACGCCGCGGGTGGTGGCCCACCCCACGGAGTCCTACGGCATGAGGATCATCGATTCCACCGGCGCCTCGTTCGTCTACAGCGGGGACACCGGGGTCTGTGACGAGCTGGTCGAGCTGGCTCGGGACGCCGACGTGTTCCTTTGCGAAGCCTCTTGGACGCATTCGCCGGATCGCCCGCCCGCTCTGCACCTGTCGGGCACCGAGGCCGGCAGGACCGCGGCGCAGGCCGGCGTTCGCGAGCTGTTGCTGACCCATATCCCGCCGTGGACTTCGCGCGAGGACGTAATCAGCGAGGCCAAGGCCGAGTTCGATGGTCCCGTGCATGCGGTGGTGTGCGGTGAGACGTTCGATATCCGCCGCTCTGAAAGGGTTTGAGAATCCCGCGTTAGGGTTGGCGTCGTGACCAGACGAGAAGACGGCCGCCTTGACGACGAGCTGCGGCCCGTAGTCATCACCCGCGGGTTCACCGACCATCCGGCGGGGTCGGTACTGATCGAATTCGGCCACACGAAAGTGATGTGCACCGCCAGCGTCACCGAGGGGGTGCCCCGCTGGCGCAAGGGATCGGGTCTGGGTTGGTTGACCGCCGAGTACGCGATGCTGCCGGCGGCCACCCACACGCGCTCCGACCGCGAAGCCGTCAAGGGACGCCTGTCCGGGCGCACCCAGGAGATCAGCCGGCTGGTCGGCCGCTCGCTGCGGGCCTGCATCGATTTGGCGGCGCTGGGGGAGAACACCATCGCCGTCGACTGCGACGTGCTGCAGGCCGACGGCGGCACCCGCACCGCCGCCATCACGGGCGCCTACGTGGCGCTGGCCGACGCCGTCACCTACCTGGCGGCGGCGGGCAAGCTGTCGGACCCCCGGCCGTTGTCGTGTGCCATCGCGGCGGTCAGCGTCGGGGTCGTCGACGGCAGGATCCGGGTGGACCTGCCCTACGAGGAAGACGCGCGTGCCGAGGTGGACATGAATGTCGTCGCCACCGACACCGGGACGCTCGTAGAGGTGCAGGGGACCGGCGAGGGGGCGACGTTCCCGCGTTCGACGCTGGACAAGCTGCTCGACGTGGCGCTGGCCGCCTGCGACAAGTTGTTCGCCGCCCAGCGCGAGGCGCTCGCCCTGCCGTACCCGGGTGAGCTGCCCGAGGGGCCGCCGCCCTCGAAGGCGTTCGGCAGCTGAGCCACAGCACCGGGACTGAGTTAGCTCGCGCCCGCCGCGATCACCTGGTCCACCTCGAGGGCGCGCTCGGCCATCTCGGCGTGTGCCTTGTCCAGAGCCTCGGCCTGATCTTCGTCGGCCTTCATCAGCGCCTCGATGTCGAAGTTGGCCATGTCGTGGACGCCCATGTCCCTGAACGCCTTCTGCACCTTGTCGCCCCACAACCCGATGTCCTTGACGATCGGCACGATTCGGCTGAACAGATGCGAGCGGAACTGGATCATCAGCGGTGACGTGTCGACCCACTCGGCGCACGCCTTGACGTCCATGCCGAGGGTCTCGAAGACCTCCTCGCCGCGGAACCGGTCGCGCATCAGGTAGCAGGCGTCCACGACGAACTCTTCGCGCTCGTCCCGCTCGGCCTCGGTCAGCGCGGAGTAGTAGTCCTTCAGTGAGATCCGGCCGAAGGCGACGTGCCGGGCCTCGTCCTGCATGACATAGGCCAGCACCTGCTTGGCCAGCGAGTCCGGCGCCGCCATGTCACGCAGCACCCCGAAGGCGGCGAGCGCCAGCCCTTCGATGAGTACCTGCATGCCGAGGTAGGGCATGTCCCAGCGCGAGTCGCGCAGGGTGTCGTCCAGCAGTGCGGTCAGGTGCTTGTTGATCGGGTAGACCAAGCCGGCCTTCTCCTGCAGGAGCCGCGAGAACGCTTCGACGTGCCGGGCCTCGTCCATGGTCTGGGTGGCCGCGTAGAACTTCGCGTCCAGGTCGGGGACGACCTCCACGATCTTGGCCGCGCACACCATCGCGCCCTGTTCGCCGTGCAGGAACTGCGAGAGCTGCCAGGCCTGGAAGTGCTGGCGCATCTCGGCGCGACGGGCTTCGTCGGCGGCGTCCCACATCGGGCTGCCGAACAGCGGGTGGAATTCGTCGGGTAGCCCAACCGGGTTCATCGGGTCGACGTCTTGCGCCCAGTCGATGCGCGACTGCGCATCCCACTGCTTGTCCTTGCCCTTTTGGTACAGGGAAAGCAGTCGGGAGCGCCCCTCGTCGTATTCCCAGGTGAAGCGCGCGCTGCCGGCGCTGGGGACCTCCCACGAGTACGGGGAGGGCACGTCGGTGTACTTGTCCCTCGTGGTCATGGGCTACCCCTCTCTACCTCGTATGACCAGTGGTCATATGACGGGTATCACATTGCGCCGCGTTCGGCGGCGCTGTCAACCCCTAGGCACGTCGCTGGACCGATCCGCGGTCGAACGTCGGGGGCTAATTTGTTGTCTGCATGGGTGGCTCTTGCGGAGGTGATGGCATGTCTCGGATTGACCCGTGACCGAGCTCCTGGTCGCCAGCCGCAATCCAAAGAAGCTGGCCGAATTGCGGCGGGTGCTCGACGCGGCCGGCTTGACGGGGTTGACGTTGGTGTCTCTGCGCGACGTGCCCTCGTTCGACGAAGCACCCGAAGACGGCGCGACGTTCGAGGACAACGCGTTGGCCAAGGCGCGGGCCGCGTTCGCCGCGACGGGCCTGGCCTCGGTGGCCGACGATTCCGGGCTGGAGGTGGCCGCGCTGAACGGGATGCCCGGGGTGCTGTCGGCGCGCTGGTCGGGTAAGCACGGCGACGATGCCGCCAACACTGCGCTGCTGCTGGCGCAGTTGCATGACGTGCCCGACGAACGGCGCGGGGCGGCGTTCGTGTCCGCCTGCGCCCTGGCCGGGCCGTCCGGCGAGCTCGTAGTCCGCGGCGAGTGGCCCGGCAGCATCGCTCGGGCACCACGGGGCCACGGCGGCTTCGGCTATGACCCTGTCTTCGTCCCCGACGGCTCCGAACGTACGGCCGCGGAGCTCAGCCCCGAGGAGAAGGACGCCGTCTCCCATCGCGGTCGCGCGCTTGCGTTGCTAGTGCCGGCGCTGCGCGACCTGACCTAGCGCTGCACACTCGGAAGCTACAGCCCGAAGCGGGCCTGGACGTCCCTGGTTTGGAAGTGTTCGACGATGATGCCCAGCACCGGGATGGTCCCGGCAAGCAGCACGCCGATCGTCTTGGGAATCGGCCACCGCACCTTGACCGCAAGGTTGAAGGCGGTCAGGACGTAGATGAAGTACACCCAGCCGTGCACCACCTCGATCCAGCGGATCTCGTGGTGCCAGACGAGGTGCGAGACGATCTCGTAGCACAGCGCGATCAGCCAGAGTCCCGTCGTCCACGCCATGATCCGGTAGCCGAGCAACGCGGTGCGGATCTTCTCGACGGGAAACGCCGACGCGGGTGTCTCGGGTGTGGTCATGCGGTGGTCCTGTTCTGCTTTTCGTTGTCTTGTTTGGCCAGCTCGGCCAGGTAGGCGTTGTATTGCGCCAGCGCGGGATCGTCGGACGGCTGCGGTGTCGGCTTGGGCCGCTCCGGCAGCAAACCGGCGGGTATCTCGGTGAGGGCGGCGTCCTGCCGGGGCTCCGGCGGCATCTCTTCGTAGCGCACGTATTTGCGGTACGCGTACACGCAGAACCAGGCGAACAGCGGCCATTGCAGCGCATAGCCGAGATTCTGGAACGTGCCCGAGACCGACTGGAACCTGGTCCACTGCCACCAGCCCAGCGCCAGGCAACCGCAGGCAGCGACGATCACCAAGGCGATCAGCGCGGGCCTACGACGACGCGTGGTGGACACCCCTTGAAGGTACCGCTCACGTTTTGGGTCCGACGAATTCGTCGACGCGTGCCACCGACAGGTCCGTCCTCGAATAGAGCGGTAAGATCGCTAGGCCCGCGGGCGTGGCGAAATTGGGAATACGCGCCGGCTTTAGGTGCCGGTGCTCGAAAGAGCGTGAGGGTTCGAGTCCCTCCGCCCGCACTCTTATTTCGCGAACTCGAAGCGTCAAACCCTCGATGCGGGGTACCTGCAATTGCACGGGACACGAGGGAGACGCCATGGCCATCGAAAACCAGTCACCAGGGCACGCCTTTACCACCAAAGATGCCGAGCTCGCCGAACGCCGGGCCGCAGAGGCTCGCGAACGCGCCGCGCAGGCGGGCCTCTCGGCGGCCCGCAGCATTGAGCGATCGGCCCTTCAGCACGAGCGGGTCGCGCGGGTGCAAGACCGGACCATCGAACAAGGGGCCTCTCACGAGGACCTGCATCGCGAGTGGGCGGCCAAGCATCGCGATGCGGCGGTCGACGACCACAAGCTGGCCGAACTGAAGCGCAAAGAGTCCGAGGCCGACCTAGCAGTCGATTAGGCGTCCAGAAAGCGCGCGCGAACCTCCGGCGGCGGCAGCGGACAGGTGTCGTACTTGCCGAAGAGGCGGTACCGGACATCGGCGACCCTGTCGTAGAGCCAGTCGCGCACGGGAGCGGGGATGACGCGGGCCGCCCCGAGCAGCTTCCACGGCCCGCCAAGGTAATCCACCACCCGCAACGCCGCGGCGGAACGGACGGCCACGCGCTCCTCGGGCCGGCCGGGTTTGTCGACGAACACCACGGAATCGACGCCCTCGATGGCCGGATGCCGAGCGAAGACCGCCCGGGCGTAGTCGCTATCCAGGGCCGCGAAGCGCAGCGTGCCGTG
The DNA here is from genome assembly GCF_025263485.1 of Mycobacterium sp. SMC-2. Lineage (NCBI taxonomy): Bacteria > Bacillati > Actinomycetota > Actinomycetes > Mycobacteriales > Mycobacteriaceae > Mycobacterium > Mycobacterium sp. SMC-2. The sequence goes on along the minus strand of NZ_CP079863.1, from coordinate 4,701,570 downwards.
GCGATCGAACCGAAGTATCGTCCGCACCGCCGAGTTGCAGACGCCGCAGACCCCGTCGTACAGCAAAACGGGCGGCACCGATTCACCGCTCACACCGCCAGGCTACTGACCGGCCGCCGACCACGCGGGTTGACCTTCGGTAAGGTAACCCTTAGTTTGTGGGGGTAACTTTCCGAGCGGAGGGTGGTGTCGATGCGCGCCGTTGCGCCTCGCCAGGGCGGGCGACCGCCGCTGATCACGCTGGACGACGTCATCGCGATCGGCCGTGACCTGGGCATGCGACGGCTCAGCGTCAACGCCGTCGCGGCGCGGCTCGGGGTGTCGGCGACCGCCCTGTACCGGCACGTCGAAGGCAGATGGGAGCTCGAGCGGCTGGTGGGCGAGAGCCTGCTCGCCGAACTCGACCTTCGCGACGACCCCAGCGCCGACGCCGTACGCCACCTGCTGTCGTTCGCCCTGCAACTGCAGGACTTCACCGCCGAGCACCCCGGGCTGGCGTCGTACCTGCAAGTGCTGTTCCCGCGCGGCGACGCCGGTCGCCGGCTGCTGGCGACCGAGATTGAGGCGCTGACCCGACGCGGTTATTCGGCGGACGCCGCCATGGTGCTGAGCAGCGCGGTCGCCACGCTGGCGATCAGCCTGGCCGCCGGCGAGGAGAACAACGCGGACGCGACCAGCGGGGGCCAGGCCGGCGGTTTCGCGGAGGAATGGGACGCCGTCGCCGACGCGTTGTCCCACGACCCGCGACTCGGCCCCGCATGGGCCGGGTTGCCGCAGGCGTCAAGTTCGCAATTCGTGCGGCTGTTGCTGGCCGCTTCGGTCCGGGGGCTGGTGACGCTGATTCCGCCCGGCCGCCCGTTCGCTGAAGTCGTCGCGGAGTTGAGCGACGCGGGAAGGGACCGCTGATGGCGCGCGGATTCTCCGGTGTGATGTTGCGGAGCTTCGGCGCGCGCGACCACACCGCCACAGTGATCGAAACCGTCGATATCGCACCGCATTTCGTGCGGGTGCGGTTGATGTCACCGACGTTGTTCGAAGACGTGGACGCCGAACCCGCCGCGTGGCTGCGGTTCTGGTTCCCGGACCCGGACGGATCCACCACCGAGTTCCAGCGCGCCTACACGATTTCGGAGGCCGACGTCCCCACCGGCCGCTTCGCGATCGACATCGTGTTGCACGAGCCCGCCGGCCCGGCGTCGACGTGGGCGCGCACTGTTGCGCCCGGCGCCACCATCGCCGTCATGGCGCTGATGGGCTCGTCGCGTTTCGACATGCCCGACGAGCAGCCTGCCGGCTACCTGCTGATCGGTGACTCCGCGTCGATCCCGGGCATGAACGGCATCATCGGCGTCGTCCCCGATGACGTGCCCATCGAGATGTATCTCGAGCGGCACGACGACAACGACGTCCGGATCCCGATCGCGCAGCACCCCCGGTTGCGAGTGCACTGGGTGACCCGCCGCGACGAGAAATCCCTTGCCGCGGCGATCGATAACCGCGACTGGTCCAACTGGTACGCGTGGGCGACGCCCGAGGCCACCGTGCTCAAACACGTGCGCACGCGATTGCGCGACGAGTTCGGCTTCCCCAAGTCCGAAATACACGCCCAGGCGTACTGGAGTGCCGGGCGGGCGATGGGCACGCGCCGCGGTGACGAGCCGGAGACCTCGAATGACGTTGCGCACGAGGAGCCTTCGACACCGAAACCTTCGGAGAAGACGGCCGCCGCGGCGGCGCGCGGAAGGTGGCGTGCCCAGGCCGCCGGCCGGTTGCTCGCGCCGCTGCGCTCGGCGCTGATCGTCTCCGGTGTGCTGCAAGCCGTCATCACGGTGGTGCAGCTGGCACCGTTCGTGCTACTGGTCGAGCTGGCCCGGCTGCTGGTGGCTGGTGCGCCCGCGTCCCGACTCTGGGACGTCGGGATCGCGGCCGTCGCGCTGCTGGGAACGGGCACCGTCCTCGGCGCGGCCCTCACGCTATGGCTGCACGTCGTCGACGCGCGGTTCGCCGCCGACCTGCGTTCGGGGTTGTTACGCAAGCTTTCTCGATTGCCGCTGGGCTGGTTCACCGCGCGCGGGTCCGGCTCGATCAAGCAGTTGCTGCAGGACGACACGCTGTCGCTGCACTATCTGGTCACGCACGCCATCCCGGACGCGGTCGCGGCGATCATCGCGCCGGTCGCGGTGCTGGTCTACCTGTTCGTCATCGACTGGCGAGTGGCTTTGGTGTTGTTCCTGCCCGTCCTGGTGTATCTGGTTTTGACGTCGTCGCTCACGATTCAGTCGGGCCCGCGCATCCCGCAATCGCAGCGCTGGGCCGAGAAGATGAGCGGCGAGGCCGGCGCCTACTTGGAGGGGCAGCCGGTAATCCGCGTCTTCGGCGGCGCGGCCGCATCCAGCTTCCGGCGCCGCCTCGACGAATACGTCGAATTCCTGGTGTCCTGGCAGCGGCCGCTGGCGGGCAAGAAGACGCTGATGGACCTGGCCACCCGGCCCTCGACCTTCCTGTGGCTCATCGCGCTCACCGGTACCCTGCTCACGGTCACCGGGCGGATGGATCCGGTGAATCTCCTACCGTTCTTGTTGCTGGGCACCACATTCGGCGCGCGCCTGCTCGGGATCGCTTACGGAGTGGGCGGTATCAGCGCCGGCATGCTGGCCGCCCGACGACTGCAAAACACGCTCGACGAGCCGGAGCTGGAAGTGCGAGACCGGGCCCCGTCAGCAGATTCGTCGGCGACGGTCGTCTTCGAGGATGTCAGCTTCGCCTATCGCCCGGGCGTCCCGGTGCTCAGGGACGTCTCGCTGACGCTGCGGCCCGGCACCGTCACCGCCCTCGTCGGCCCGTCCGGGTCCGGCAAGTCCACGCTGGCCGCGCTGCTGGCCCGTTTCCACGACGTCGAGCAGGGCTCGATATGCGTTGGAGGACAGGATATCCGGTCGATGACCGCCGACGAACTGTACGCGAAGGTCGGCTTCGTCCTGCAGGAGACGCAGCTGGTGCATGGCACCGTCGCGGACAACATCGCGCTGGCCGTCCCCGACGCCACCGCGGAGCGGATCCAGGAGGCGGCGCGGCAGGCCCAGATCCACGACCGCATCATGCGGTTGCCGGACGGCTACGATACGGTGCTGGGCGCGGCAACGGGGCTTTCGGGCGGGGAACGGCAGCGGCTCACCATCGCCCGGGCGATCCTGGCGGACACCCCGGTGCTGATCCTCGACGAGGCCACCGCATTCGCCGACCCCGAATCGGAATACCTTGTGCAGCGGGCGCTCAGCCGGCTGACCCGGGATCGCACCGTCTTGGTGATCGCCCACCGATTGCACACCATCACCGGCGCCGACCAGATCGTCGTCCTCGACCGCGGCCGGATCGCCGAACGCGGCACGCATGACGAGTTGCTGGCCGCCGACGACCGGTACCGACGGCTATGGGAAGGCGGTCGACGGGAGCCGGTGGCCGCCACCAGGGTTCGGGAAGGGGCGCGATGATTCGCACGTGGTTGGGGCTGGTGCCCGCGGACCGCCGCGCCAAGGTCGTTGCCTACGCCGTGCTCGCGGTGCTCTCCGTGGTGGTGCGGGCGGCGGCCGCCGTCCTCCTCGTCCCACTGGTGGGCGCCCTGTTCAGCGAGCCGCACCGCGCGCTGGCATGGTTGGGCTGGCTCACCGCCGCCACCGTGACCGGATGGGTGATCGACACCGCCACGGCGCGCATCGGCTTCGAACTCGGTTTCGCCGTGCTCGACCACAGCCAGCACGACGTGGCGGACCGGTTGCCCGGCGTGCGACTGGACTGGTTCACCGCCGAGCACACCGCGACGGCGCGCCAGGCGATCGCCGCCACCGGGCCGGAACTGGTCGGCCTCGTCGTCAACCTGCTGACGCCGCTGATATCCGCCATTCTGCTGCCCGCGGCAATCGCGGTGGCCCTGCTCCCGATCTCCTGGCAGCTCGGCGTGGCCGCGCTGGGCGGCGTGCCGCTGCTCTTGGGTGCGCTCTGGGCCTCGGCGCGACTGGCGCGACGGGCCGACGCCGCGGCCGACGAAGCCAACAGCGCACTCACCGAACGGATCATCGAATTCGCCCGCACTCAGCAGGCGTTGCGGGCCGCGCGGCGGGTCGAACCGGCGCGCAGTCTCGTCGGCGATGCGCTGGCGGCGCAGCACGGGGCGACCATGCGGTTGCTGTCCATGCAGGTTCCGGGCCAGCTACTGTTCAGCCTGGCCAGCCAGCTGTCGCTCATCCTGCTCGCCGGGGCGACCGCGGCGCTGACGGTGAACCAAACGGTCACGGTTCCCGAAGCCATCGCCTTGATCGTGGTGATCGTGCGCTACCTGGAGCCGTTCACCACGATCAGCGAGCTGGCACCGGCGCTGGAGAGCACGCGCGCCACGCTCGGCCGCATTCGCTCGGTGCTCACCGCGCCGCTGACGAACTCCGGCCCTGCCACGCCGCCCGCCGCCGCGGTGCCCCGCATCGAATTCGACGACGTCGCGTTCCGCTATTCCGGCGGAGGCGCACCGGTGCTCGACGGGGTGAGTTTCACCCTGGAGCCGGGCAGCACCACGGCGATCGTCGGCCCGTCCGGATCGGGCAAGAGCACGATCCTGGCGCTGATCGCCGGCCTGCACGAGCCCACCCGTGGCCGGGTCCTGATCGACGGCGTCGACGCGGCGACGCTGGACGCCGATGCGCGACGCGCGTTGAGCAGTGTCGTGTTCCAACATCCGTATCTGTTCCACGGGTCGATCCGCGACAACGTGTTCGCCGGGGATCCGGGCGCCGGCGATGACCAGTTCAACCGGGCCATGGCCCTCGCCCGCGTCGACGAACTCATCGGCCGGCTGCCCGACGGCGCCGAGACGATCGTCGGCGAAGCCGGCTCGGCCCTGTCCGGCGGCGAACGTCAACGGGTCAGCATCGCGCGGGCGCTGCTCAAGCCGGCGTCGATACTGTTGGTCGACGAGGCCACCAGCGCTCTGGACACCGAAAACGAGGCCGCCGTGGTGGACGCGCTGACGCTCGACCCGCGATCGCGCACCCAGGTGATCGTCGCGCATCGGTTGGCCAGCATCAGTCACGCCGACCGCGTCCTGTTCCTCGACGACGGCCGAGTGCTCGAGGACGGAACCGTCGGCGAATTGCTCGCGGCGGGTGGACGTTTCGACGAGTTCTGGCGGCAGCAACACGAGGCCGCCGAATGGCGCATTCTCGCCGACTAAATCGCCGTAGTTGACCGCAACTCTTGCGGTATGCCTTACAGTTTGTCAGTCGGGCAGGGCTGTCCGGGTACAGGAGGCGAGCTGTTCATGAGTGCTGTGGTGTCGATTCCGCGGTATCCCGGCGACGTGACCCCGCAATGGTTGTCGGCCGCGCTCAGCGGGCGTGGCGCACCCGTCGAGGTTGCCGAGGTGGACGTGGTCGCGATCGGCACCGGGCAGACGGGTGCGACTTACCGGGTGACCGCTCGCTACGCGACGGAGCCCGGAGACTTGCCGCAAACGTTCGTGATCAAGCTGCCGTCCCAGGACGACACGGTGCGCGACAGGGTCGTCATCGGATACCGCAGCGAATGCGCGTTCTACTCGTCCGTGGCGGGCCGAGTGCAGGTACCGACGCCGCGGTGCTTCTACTCCGAGATCACCGCGGACGCAATGGATTTCGCGTTGCTGCTCGCCGATCAAGCGCCCGCGGTGCAGGGTGACCAACTCGTCGGCTGCGGCGAAGCGGAAGCGCGCCTTGCGGTCACGGCCCTGGCCGGTCTGCACGCGCCCAGTTGGTGCGACCCCTACTGGCTGGATTTCCCGGGCATCGCGTTCGCCAGGCCCGACGAGGCGGGTGCCGCCGGCATGGGCGAGGTGGCGAAGATGAGCGCCGACATCACGCTGGACAAGCTGGGCGATCGGATGAGCGGCGAAGACCGCGATACCTTGAGTGCGGCAATGGGTTTGATCACACCGTGGCTGCTCTTAGAGTATGATCGGTTCGCCCTGCTGCACGGCGACTATCGCCTGGACAATCTGCTGTTCGATCCGGAGCTAACCCGCGTCAGCGTGGTCGACTGGCAGACGCTCGGGGTGGGCCTGCCGGCCAGGGATCTCGCCTACTTCACCGCGACCAGCCTCGATCCACAGCTGCGCGCGAGCATCGAAGAACAGCTCGTCGCCGACTATCATCGCGCGCTGTTGGCCTACGGGGTCACCGGCTACGACCGCGAAACGTGTTGGCGCGATTACCGGCTCGGGGTATTGCAGGCACCGCTGATCTCGGCGCTGGGGTTCGCGTTTGCCGCCGCCACCGACCGTGGCGATGACATGGTGCTGACCATGCTCAGCCGCGGCTGCCAAGCGATCCGGGAGTTGGGCACGCTGGAACTGATCGGCTGAGGCCTCAGAGGTCGCCGGTGAAGTCCGCGCTCAGCCAGCGGTCGGGCCGGATGGTGAACATGACCTCTTCCACGCCCTCCATGCTGCGGATGAACGCCCGCCCGCCTTCCTCGCCGAGGTAACGAATGGCGATGGACTCCTGCACGTCGGGCGGAGCCGGCTTGGTGGTCTCCACAACGGCGCCCTCGACCACCACGTACTGATACGGCGGCTCCTCGCGCTGCACCACCAACGTCACCACACCGGCCCGCTCGATCAGCTGCACCTTGCGGCTGGACGCCCCGGTCATGATCCGGATCTCGCCGCCGGGGGTGTAGTCGTACCAGATCGGAACGCTGGCTGGCGGCCGGCCGTCGGTGGCCGCGACGGACAGCACGGCGATGTGCTTGGCGGCCAGGAACTCTTGGCGTTCGCTCTCGGTGAAGGCTCTCATGTGCCCTGAAAGTACCGATGCCGCGGAATCTATTCCCAAGCGCCGCCGAATCAGTACTGCGTCGAGCCCTGGTCGATCGGTATCCGGGCGGCGGTGACCTTGCGCGACTCGTCGCTGGCCAGCCAGCACACCGCGTCGGCGATCTCCTCCGGCTCGGCGACCCAGTCGGGCAGGAATGGGGTGAGCACGTGGGACAGCTGCGGGTTGGTCTGCATTGTTGAGCCCACCGCCGTGACCATGTCGCCCGCTCCCATCGGGGTGTTCACCGGCCCGGGATGAACGCTGTTGACTCGGATCGAATGCTTGCCCAGCTCGGCGGCGAAAGCGCGCGCCATCCCGGTGACGGCGTGCTTGCTGGCGGTGTAGTGAATCATGAACGGCTGCATCTTCATGCCGGCCGCGGAACTGATCAAGATGATGGAGCCGCCGCGGCCCCCTTCGATGATCTTGTCGGCGCCGACCATCACGGTGTTCCAGGTGCCGGTCACGTTGATGTCGATCACGTCGCGGAAGTTCTCGGGCGTGATGTCGTGCCAGGCCTGCGGTGCCGCGACGCCGGCATTGGCGACGATGATGTCCAACCGCCCGAGCGCGGCGACACCGTCGTCGACGGCCTTGCGAAGCCCGTCGAAGTCGCGGGTGTCCACCACTGAGGCGATGATCCGGCGGTTGGTCTCTTCGACCAGGCGGACGGTCTCGTTCAGATCGTCGGGAGTCGCCGGGTCATAGGGGACACAGGACGGAAGCTTGCCGGCGATGTCGACGGCGATGATGTCGGCGCCCTCTCGCGCCAGGCGAACCGCGTGAGCCCGGCCCTGGCCGCGTGCGGCCCCGGTGATGAAGGCGACTTTCCCCTCGAGCTTGCCTGCCATTAACGCTCCTTCGTTGTGGTAGCTCGCTGCGCTGCTTTGACGAGGTTGGACCCGATGATCAAGCGCTGAATCTCGCTGGTGCCCTCGTAGAGCCGCAGCAGCCGCACATCGCGGTAGATGCGCTCGACCGGGACACCATGCATGTAGCCGCTGCCGCCGTGCACTTGCACCGCCAGATCGGCGACATTGCCGGCCATTTCGGTGCAGAACAGCTTGGCCGCCGACGGCGCGACCCTGCGGTCTTCGCCCGTGTCCCAGAGCCGCGCGGCGTCGCGGACGAGCGCACGGCCGGCGAGCACTCCGGTCTGCTGGTCGGCGATCATCGCCTGCACCAATTGGAAGTGACCGATCGGCGTGCCGCCCTGCGTCGCGGTGGCGGCGTAGGAGACCGATTCGTCGAGCGCGCGTTGGGCGGCGCCCACCGCCAGGGCGGCAATGTGGACGCGGCCACGGGCCAGCGAGGTCATGGCGGCTCGATAACCGATGTCTTCGCTGCCGCCGATCAGCGCGCCGCCCTCGACGCGGATGTCGTTGAAGCTGACATCGGCGGTCCACGCGCCCTCCTGCCCCATCTTGGCGTCCTTGGCGCCCACCTCTACGCCCGGCGCGTCCGCGGGAACCAGGAACACCGCGATCCCGGGACCCTGGTCGTCGGCCGGTCGGGTGCGCGCGAACACCACGAACAGATCGGCGACGGGCGCGTTGGTGATAAAGCGCTTCTGCCCGGAGATCACCCAATCACCTTCGTCGCGAACGGCTTTCGTTCGCAGGCCGGCCGGATTCGATCCGGCGCCGGGTTCGGTCAGCGCGAAGGAGGCGACGACGTCGCCGGACGCCATGGATTCCAGCCAGCGTGCCTTCTGCTCGTCGGTGCCGAAGCCGACCAGGACCTGCCCGGCGATGCCGTTGTTGGTGCCGAACATCGATCGCAGCGCCAGCGAGGTGTAGCCCAATTCCATTGCCAGCTCGACGTCTTGCATCAGGTTCAACCCGAGGCCGCCCCACTGCTGCGGGATCGCGTACCCGAACAGGCCCATCTTCTTGGCTTGGTCACGCAGGTCATCGGGCACCCGATCCTCGGCCAGGATCTCCTGTTCGCGCGGGACCACGGCGGTGCGAACGAAGTGACGGGTCTGGGCGAGGATCTGCTGAAAGTCGTCGTCGGAGACCTCGGGTTGTTCGGCGGTGGTCACTAGGGCACCATCCTTTCGGCGGATGTCTGATGGGCATTCGTTGAAGGGACTCGGCGGGGGCCGAGGTGACGGCCAGTGGTGGTCGCTCGTTGAGGGCCTGTATGACACCGCCGCCCTCGGTCCTCCCGGGGTCGCAGACCGGCATCAGGAAGACGCGCCGCAGAGCGCCAGTTAGTGACCGTCCGGTGGTCGATCCCCTCGCCGCGTCGTCGCTGCCAAGTTGAGGAGATCCGTTGCCGGAAGACACCACAGGAATTATCTACGTCGGTTTGGACTGGGCCGCTGCCGCACATGCTGTGTGCGTGCTGTCTGCGGTGGGAAAAGTATTGGCACAGTTCATGATTGACCACACTGCGGAAGGCATTGCCATGCTGATCCGTAGACTCGCCAAGTACGGCGATCCCACCCAGATACACATCGGGATCGAGCGACCCAATGGGCGGTTGGTCGACCTGCTGCTCGAGGCCGGCCACCCGGTCATCCCGGTATCGCCGAACGCCATCAAAACCTGGCGCGACGGCGAAGTCATCTCCGGCGCTAAGTCCGACGCCGGCGACGCACTGGTGATCGCCGAGTACCTGCGACTGCGCCACCACCGACTGCATCCCGTAGCGCCCTACAGTGCTCAGACCAAGGCACTTCGCACGGTAGTGCGCACCCGCGATGACATCGTCGCCATGCGGGTATCGGCCACCAACCAACTCAGCGCCTTGCTCGATGACCACTGGCCCGGCGCCAAGGCGATCTTCGCCGATATCGAGTCCCCGATCAGCCTGGCGTTCCTGCGCCAGTACCCCACTGCGGGCAGCACATCGCGCCTCGGTGAGAAACGCCTGGCCGCGTTCCTGGCCAAGCACGGCTACTCCGGCCGTCGGCCAGCCAGCGAGCTGCTGGGCCGGCTGCGCGCGACCCCGCGGGCACCACCGACCCCACCCTGTCGGTCGCCGTCGCCGACGCCGTAGGAGCCCTGGTCACCGTGCTGGAGGCCCTCAACAGCGCCGCCAAAACTCTCGACCGCTCCGTCATCGCCCGCCTCGGGAAGCACCCGGACGCCGAGATCTTCACGTCGCTGCCAAGGTCGGGTCAGATCAACGCCGCCCAGGTGCTCGCCGAGTGGGGCGACTCCCGGGCAGCCTACGACGGACCCGACGCCGTAGCGGCTCTGGCCGGAGCCACTCCAGTGACCAAAGCCTCCGGCAAACAGCACGCCGTGCACTTCCGCTGGGCCTGCAACAAACGCTTCCGCCGGGCACTGACCACCTTCGCCGACAACAGTCGTCACCAAAGTCCTTGGGCCGCCGACATCTACGCCCGAGCCCGCGCTCGCGGACACGACCACCCTCACGCCGTACGTATCCTCGCCCGCGCCTGGATCCGCGTCATCTACCGCTGCTGGCACGACCACCGCCCCTACGACCCCAACCTCCACGGCGGAACACAAAGACTGTTGCCACAAACAGCCTGAGGTTGACTCAGGAAGTGTCATAGGCGGACGCTCCATCGTTGGCACCTCGTTGGTGGCGAGTCGCTCAGCCGCAAGCGGCCGGCCGGCTCAACGGGCCTGGGTGGGAACCCGGCACCGGAGCAGATCCTATATGAAATATGATATTCGACTGCCGGGGCGTCCCCGGGACGGAAAGCACAGGGAGGCGGGATCAGGTGTCGTTGTTGACGGGTCAGACCGCAGTAATCACCGGCGGTGCGCAGGGCCTGGGTCTGGCCATCGCGGAACGCTTTGTCGCCGAGGGGGCGCGAGTTGTACTCGGCGACGTCAACCTCGCGGAAACCCAAGTTGCGGCGAAACAATTGGGCGGCGATGACGTCGCGCTGGCGGTGCGGTGCGATGTCACCCAGGCGTCCGACGTCGAAACCCTGATCCAGACCGCCGTCGAGCGCTTCGGCGGCCTGGACATCATGGTCAACAACGCGGGCATCACCCGCGACGCGACGATGCGCAAGATGACCGAGGAGCAGTTCGATCAGGTCATCGCCGTGCATCTGAAGGGCACGTGGAACGGCACCCGGCTGGCCGCCGCGGTCATGCGGGAAAACAAGCGGGGCGCCATCATCAACATGTCCTCGGTGTCGGGGAAGGTCGGCATGGTCGGCCAGACCAACTACTCGGCTGCCAAGGCCGGCATCGTCGGCATGACCAAGGCGGCCGCCAAAGAGTTGGCCTACCTGGGCGTCCGCGTGAACGCGATCGCCCCCGGTTTGATCCGCTCCGCCATGACGGAGGCCATGCCGCAGCGCATTTGGGATTCAAAGGTTGCCGAGGTGCCGATGGGCCGGGCCGGCGAACCGAGCGAAGTCGCCAGCGTGGCGCTGTTCCTGGCTTCCGACCTGTCCTCGTACATGACCGGCACGGTCCTGGAAATCACCGGCGGCCGGCATCTATGAGCGCGCTGCGCGACACGGTCATTTGTGAACCCGTACGGACCCCGATCGGCCGCTACGGCGGGATGTTCAAGTCGCTGACGGCCGTCGACCTGGGGGTCGCCGCCCTGAAGGGCCTGCTTGAGCGCACCGGACTCTCGCCCGAGGCCGTGCAGGACGTCATCCTCGGGCACTGCTATCCCACCAGTGAGGCGCCGGCGATCGGGCGGGTGGTGGCGCTGGATGCGGGCCTGCCGGTGACGGTCCCCGGAATGCAGGTCGACCGCCGCTGCGGGTCGGGCCTGCAGGCGGTGATCCAGGCGTGCCTGCAGGTGGGCAACGGCGATCACGACCTCGTGGTGGCCGGTGGCTGCGAGAGCATGAGCAACGTCGCGTTCTATTCCACCGACATGCGGTGGGGTGGCGCGCGAAGCGGCGTCCGGGTGCACGACGGGCTGGCGCGCGGACGCACCACCGCCGGTGGCCGGCACCACCCCGTGCCCGGCGGCATGCTCGAGACGGCCGAGAATCTGCGCCGCCAGTACGGCATTCCGCGGGTGGAGCAAGACGAGCTGGCCGTGCGATCGCACCAACGCGCCGTGGCCGCCCAGAAGGACGGCATCTTCGCATCGGAGATCGTTCCCGTCGCGGTGCCCACCCGCCACGGTGAGGAGCTGATCGACACCGACGAACATCCGCGCGCCGACACGTCGGTCGAGTCGCTGAGCAAACTGAAACCCGTTTTGGGAAGCGATGATCCAGAGGCGACGGTCACCGCGGGCAATTCGAGCGGGCAGAACGACGCCGCGTCCATGTGCGTGGTGACCACGCCCGAGAAGGCCCGCGAATACGGTCTGACTCCGTTGGTCCGCCTGGTCTCGTGGGGGTTGGCGGGGGTGGCGCCCCACATCATGGGCATCGGCCCGGTACCGGCGACCGAGTTGGCGCTCGGCAAGGCCGGGCTTGCGCTGTCCGACATCGACGTCATCGAACTCAACGAAGCCTTCGCCGCGCAAGCGCTCGCGGTGATGCGGGAGTGGAATTTCGGCGACGCCGACCACGAGCGCACGAACGTGCATGGATCGGGCATCTCCCTGGGCCACCCGGTCGGTGCGACGGGTGGGCGGATGCTGGCCACCCTGGCGCGCGAGCTCAACCGCCGCGAGGCGCGCTACGGGTTGGAAACCATGTGTATCGGCGGCGGCCAGGGTCTCGCCGCGGTCTTCGAGCGGGTCGCTTCGGCGTGACCGGCCCCCTGGGTGGTCTCACCGTCGTCGAGGTGTCCAGCTTCGTCGCCGCCCCGCTCTGCGGCATGACGCTGAACCAGCTTGGCGCTGAAGTGATTCGGGTCGACCCGATCGGTGGCGCATCCGACGTTCACCGCTGGCCGTTGGCGGCCGACGGCACGTCGATCTATTGGACCGGCCTGAACAAGGGGAAGCGTTCGGCCACCATCGATTTGCGGTCCCCGGACGGCCAAGAGCTGGTCCAGCGCCTCATCGTCGACGGGGACGGCGTGGTGGTGACCAACGCCGCCGGGCTGTCCTGGCTCAGCCACGAGGCCTTGGCCGGGAGGCGTCCCGACGTCATCCACGTGCAGCTGCTCGGACGTGGCGACGGCTCCACGGGCGTGGATTACACGGTCAACGCCGGCATCGGATTCCCGCTCGTCACCGGTCCGGCCGATCATGCCGGTCCGATCAATCACGTGTTGCCGGCCTGGGACGTGTGTTGCGGGCTCTACGCCGCGCTGGCCGTCGTCACCGCCGTCCGCCGCCGGGACGAATCCGGGGTGGGAGCGCGGATCAGCTTGGCGCTCGAGGATGTCGCGCTGGCCACCGCGTCAAGCCTGGGTCTGTTGACCGAGCCGCAAGTCACCGGCACGCAACGCCAGCGGCTCGGCAACGCCATCTACGGCCAGTACGGGCAGGACTTCGCCAGTCGCGACGGCGCCAGGTTCATGGTGGTCACCTTGACCCGCAGGCATTTTCGCGATCTGGTCGATGTGACGGGCACCGGGGCCGCCGTGTGGGCACTCGCCGAGGCGCTGGGTGTCGATTTCGATTCCGAGGGTGACCGCTACCGATACCGCGACGTGCTGTCCGGCCTGTTCGGCACCTGGTTCACCGATCACACGGCCGACGAGATCACCGTCGCGCTGTCGGAGACCACGGTGCTCTTCGAGCGGTACCGCACCTTCGCGGAGGTCGCGGCGGGCCCGAAGGTGACGGCCAACCCCCTGTTTTCGCGGCTGCGCCAACCGGGTCTGGGCGACTACTTCGCCGCCGGGCTGCCGGCCGCGTTCGACGGCGTTCACCCCGCCGGCGCGCCCGCGCCAGCCCTGGGACAAGACACCGCCGAGATCCTCGAGCGGCGCCTGGGATTGACATCCGCCGACATCGAACGGCTGACGAACGCCAAGACAATCAACTAGCGAAGAAAGCCGAAGCCAACGCATGACCAAACTCGCACAGACCCTTGGGCTGACCGAATTCCAGACCGAAATCATCGCCACCGTGCGGCAGTTCGTCGAGAAGGAAGTCATCCCCAACGCCGCGGAGCTCGAACGCGGCGACACCTATCCGCAGCACATCGTCGACCAGATGCGTGAGATGGGGCTGTTCGGATTGATGATCCCCCAGGACTACGGCGGCCTGGGGGAGTCGCTGCTGACCTACGCCCTATGCGTCGAGGAGTTGGCACGCGGCTGGATGAGCGTGTCCGGCGTCCTCAACACCCACTTCATCGTGGCCTACATGCTGCGCCAGCACGGCACCGATGCGCAGAAGCAGCGGTTCCTGCCACGCATGGCGACCGGCGAATCACGGGGCGCCTTCTCGATGTCGGAGCCGGAGCTGGGCTCCGACGTGGCCGCGATCCGTACTCGGGCGGGGCGCAATCCGGACGGCACCTACACCATCAACGGCCAGAAGATGTGGCTCACCAACGGCGGGAGTTCGACGCTGGTCGCGGTGCTGGTCCGCACCGACGAGGGCGCCGACAAGCCGCACCGGAACCTGACCGCGTTCCTGGTCGAAAAGCCAACGGGCTTTGGCGAAGTCGTGCCCGGCCTGCTGATACCCGGCAAGATCGACAAGCTGGGCTACAAGGGGATCGACACCACCGAACTCATCTTCGACGGCTACCGGGCGAGCGCCGACGACGTTCTCGGCGGCACCCCGGGACAGGGCTTCTTCCAGATGATGGACGGCATCGAAGTCGGCAGGGTCAACGTGTCGGCCCGGGCGTGCGGTGTCGGCATCCGCGCCTTCGAGTTGGCGGTGCGTTACGCCCAGCAGCGCCACACCTTCGGCCAACCCATCGCCGAGCACCAGGCCATCGCATTCCAGCTGGCCGAGATGGCCACCAAAATCGAAGCGGCACACCTGATGATGGTCAACGCGGCCCGGCTGAAGGATTCGGGGGAGCGCAACGACGTCGCCGCCGGGATGGCGAAGTATCTCGCCAGCGAATACTGCACCGAAGTGACCCAGCAGAGCTTCCGGATCCATGGCGGCTATGGGTATTCCAAGGAATACGAGATCGAGCGGCTGATGCGCGATGCGCCGTTCCTGCTCATCGGCGAGGGCACCAGCGAGATTCAAAAGTCCATCATCAGCAAGCGGCTGCTCGCCGAGTATCGGGTATAACGATGACGGCTCCGGATTTCGCCGCGCGCCCACAACTTTCGGACGATGTCGCGCGCTTTGTCCGACAGCGGATCTTCGATGGCACCTACGCCGCGGGGTCGTATGTCCGCTTGGACCAACTGGCCGCCGAACTGGGAATCAGCGTCACCCCGGTGCGGGAGGCGCTTTTCGCGCTGCGCGCCGAGGGCTTGATCGACCAGCAGCCCCGCCGGGGCTTCATGGTGTTGCCGGTGACCGGGCGCGACGTCACCGACGTCGCCAACGTCCAGGCTCACGTCGGCGGCGAACTCGCCGCCCGGGCCGCGATCAACATCACCGACGACCAACTGCGCGAACTCAAGCAGATCCAGGCGGAACTCGAGGACGCCTACGCCGGCGACGACGACGAGCGGACGGTGCGCCTCAACCACGAATTCCACCGGGCCATCAACGTCGCCGCGGACTCGCCGAAACTTGCCCAGCTGATGTCGCAGATCACCCGCTACGCACCGGAATCGGTGTTTCCCGTCATCGAAGGCTGGCCGGAACAGTCGATGCGCGACCACCGGCGCATTCTGTCCGCGCTGAAAAAGCGCGACGAGCAGCTCGCGCGCGCGGCGATGTCGCACCACCTCGCCGCGGGCGCCGTCCCGTTGATCGATCACCTCACCGCGCGCGGCGTGGTCGTCGATGCGAGCCTTCCGACATCTGGCTAGCTGTTGTTTCGCGTGCTCGTCTCGGCATAGGCTGGCCTCTAAGGGGGCAACAACACAGAGCGAGGAAAAGTGCCCCGAAGGATTCGCACATCGGCCATGCTCGCTGCAGCCGTGGTCGCGATAGCCCTTGCGCCGGCTGCCGTCGCCGACCTACTCGACCCGATCCCCGGCAATGGTGTCTTCGTCGTCGGGCCCGACATCGCGCCCGGCCTCTACCACACCGACGGTTCGGCGTCGACCTTTGGGGTTTGGATAAACAATGTGCCGACCCAGGACTCGATGTGCGCGTGGTTCACCTACAGCACACCCGATGCCAACAAGGAACATGTCCTTCAGACGAATATGTCGATCGGCCCGATGTACGCGAACATCAACACTGCGGTCAAGGCCTTCGAGTCGCGGAATTGTCAACCCTGGACCCGGGTTCCCTAGGGCCGATCCGCGTCAATCAACATCTCCCGCAGCCGGCAGGTGTCGACCTTGCCGGTGCCGCCGCGCGGGACGTCGTCGTCGGATTTCAACAGCAGCCACGCCGTCGGTACCTTGAACGCGCTCAGCAGATTTCGCGCACACCGACTCAGCTGGTCGACGGACATCGCGTCGTCGCACACCACCGCCGCGCCCACCCGCTGTCCCGCCGCCGCGGGCACGTTGGTGACGAAGGCGCTGTGGACGCCGTCGATGGTGCGCAGCGCCCGTTCCACCTCGCTGGGATAGACGGTGGCACCGCTCACCTTGAACATGTCGTCGGAGCGTCCGTGGTAGAACAGGAACCCCTCCTCGTCGAGGCGGCCCAGGTCGCCGGTGGGGTAGAAGCCGTCGACGGTGAACAGTTCCTCTCGGCTGCGACCGCAGATTCCGCGCAGGGTGTGCGGTCCCCGAATTTGGATCATGCCCACGGCGCCGGCCGGGACGGGCCCGCCGCTGTCGGCGTCGACGATGCGAACTTCCATCCCCGCGAACGGTTTTCCACAACTGCCCCATGCCGCCGCGGGCATGTCGGTGTCGGCGGGGTAGCCGCAGTACGGGCCGAACGCCTCGGTCATGCCGAACAACGTGGCCCGGGCGCCGGGCTGAGCCCGCTGCTCGGGCGGGAGTAGCGCCTGTAGGCTGCCCGGCCGCAGGGACGACAGATCGGCGCCGACGGTGGCGGCGTGCCGCGCCAGCGTCTCGGCTTGGTCGGGCCAGCCGCGAAACAGCGTGACCCGCTCGGCTTCCAGGAGGCGCAGCGTGGTCTCCGGCCGCGGTATCTCTTCGGTCACCAGGGTGGCGCCCGCCAGCAGCGTGGACAGGATTCCGCTGCCGAAGCCGCCCACCCAGAAGAACGGCATCGGCAGATACAGCCGGGTGTCGGCCGTGATGCAGCGCGCGGCCAGGCCCGAGCGCACGGCGCCCAGCGCGCTGCCGTGGGAGTGCATGACTCCCTTGGGCGCCCCGCTGCTGCCGGAGGTGAACATGATGACCAACAGGTCGGCGGCCGTGACCGTTTCCGTCATGGCGTCGACGATTCGGCGGGCCCGATCGCCGGCGGTGGCGCCGGCGAGCCGGTCGGCCGTCCAGACCTGGCGCAGGGCGGGCAGCTCGGTCCGCGGCGCCAGCTCGTCGAGGTAGCGGTGTCCACGGAACTCCTCGACGCTGATCAGGAATTGCACCGCCGCGGCCCGCAGTTGCGCGGCCAGTTCGCCCGCTGACAGCAGGGTGCTCAGCGGAACCAGCACGGCGCCGACGCGGGCCAGGGCGAGGGCCACCTCGACCCAGCGGGCGCCGTTGGGCATGATCAGCCCGACCCGGGTGCCCTTGCCGACACCCGCGTCGACGAAGACCGCGGCGAGATCCCTTGTCGCCGCGTCGAGTTGGCGGTAGCTGATTCGCGACGTCGGGTCGATCACCATCGGCTTGTCCCCATAAATCGCGGCGCGCGAACGCACTAACGCATCGATGGTCGTCGAGTCAGGCATCGAGCAGCTTCCTCAGGTGCTGCCCGTCGACCTTGCCGCTGGCCAGCAACGGCAGCTGGGCGCGGGACACGACGAGAAACCGCCGGGGGATCTTGTAGGCCGACAGTTCCGCTTTCAGCCGGTCGCGCAGCGCCGCCTCGTCGAAGGCGGCGCCGTCCGGCACCACCACGACCGCCGCGACCAGCTGCCCGCGCTGGGCATCGGGGACGCCCACCACATGGGCAGTCAGCCCGCCGGTGACCCTGGCAATCGCCCGTTCCACCTCGTCCGCCGACACGTTGGCGCCCGCCGTCTTGATCATCGTGCTGAGCCGGCCGACGTAGTAGAAGAATCCGTCCGCGTCGACGCGCGCCAAATCGCCGGTGTGGAACCAGCCGTCGGCGTCGAAGCACTCCTCGCGACTGCGCCGGTAGTAGCCCTGCATGACGTAAGGCCCGCGGATGCACAGTTCCCCGACCTCGCCGCCGACCGCCGGTAGCCCGGTCTGGGTGTCGATGATTTTGGTCTCGAACCCGGGTGCCGGCCTGCCGAACGATCCGCGCCGGTTCTCGGGTTGATCGGTTTCGTCGTCGCTGATCAGCACGATGCTGCCGGCTTCGGTCATGCCCAGCATGTTGTGCCGCAATTCCGGGTCGGCCGGTCGAACGTCGGGCGCCATGATCGGGTACAGGTTGCCCCGGCGCATCGAGGACAGGTCGCGACGGGGGAAGCTCGGATGATCGGCCAGGTGGGCGATACCGGCGCTGAAACCGTTGGTCAGGGTGGGCCTTTCGGCCTCCAGCAGGTCGAGCGTCGCACCGGGATCGACGGCGTTGGAGCACACCAGCGTGGACCCGGCGAGCAAGGTGGCCAGGAGTCCGAACGCGAGGCCGCCGATCCAGAAGAAGGGCGAGTTGCAGAACAGCTTGTCGTCGGCGGTCAAACCGCGGATCTCGTTGAGGTTGCGCTGATGCCCGAGCAGGGCGGCCTGCGTGTGCACGACCCCCTTGGGCGCGCTGGTGGAACCCGACGTGTACACGATGGCCAGGGGATCGCAGCCGCGGACATCGTCTTGCGTCGCCGCCAGCAGCTCGGGGGCCACGGTAGCGGCCAGCCGGTAGAACCGGTCGATGTCGCGGACGCGCTGCACCGCGCCGGGGCCATAGCTGATGCCGACGTGCCGCAGTTGTGGCGCGGTGGGGGAGAACAACCGGCGGCCGGATTCGAAGTCGGGCTCCGCCAGCACCTCGGCCAGCCGCTGCACGTAGTCGTGGCTGCGGAAAGACGCTGTGGTCAAGAATATTTCGACGTCGCTGTCGAGCAACTGCTCGCGCAGCTCGCGGGCGGTGACGAAGGTGGAGAAGGGAACCACCACGGCGCCGATTCGCGCCACCGCAAGCATGGTGACCACGAAATCCGGGCCGTTGGGGTAGAGCAGGCCCACATGGGTGCCCTTGCCCGCGCCTGCGGCGATCAGCCCGCGGGCGAGCTCGGCCGAGCGGACGTCGGCTTCGGCATAGCTGATGCGGTCGCGGTCGCAGACGAGTAGGGGATGGTCTCCACGCGAGCGGGCCTGGCATGTCAGGACCTCGGCGACCGTCAGCGCGTCACCGCGCATGGTCGCTGTGGGCGGCGGGCGCGCTGAAGTAGCGCTGGACCGCGCCGAGGTCGGCCTTGCCCGACGGTGTCCGCGGGATGGCGCCCACGATCACGATCTCGGTGGGAATCTCGTAGCGCGCCAGCCGTGTTCGCAGATATTCCATCAGAGTGTCGGATTCGACGGAGGCGCGCTCGCGCAGTTCCACCACGGCGACCGGCGTCGCGCCGAGGCGCTGGTCGGACCGGCCGACCACCGCCGCGCCGGCAACCGCGGGGTGGCTCTCCAGGGCGGTGCGTACGTCGTCGGGCATCACCTTGAACCCACCGCGGATGATCGCCTGGTCGGCCCGCCCGACGATCCAGACGAAGCCGTCGGCGTCGATGCGCGCCATATCCGTGGTCCGCATCCACCGAGCCGACGGCCCCAGCTGGCCCGGCTTGACTTCGAGCAAACCGACCTGGTCGGGCCCGAGCGGCGCGCCGTCGTCCCCGACCACCCGCAGCTGCGCACCGGGGTTGGCGCGGCCGACGCTACCCCGTTTGGCCGCCCAGTATCGCTGGTAGTCGGGCAGTGTCCAGCCCGCCACGCCGCCCCCGAATTCCGTTGCCGCGTAGGAGGTCAGGACCGGGATACCGTACTTGTCGGTGAAGGCGTCGGCGTCGTCGGCCGTCAGCGGGGCCGTGCCGCAGGTGACCGCGCGGATGCTCTCCAGATCGGCCCTCGGTAGGTCGGAGTGCAACACCGTCCGCAGGGCGGCGGGTACCAGCGATACCGTGCGCGGGCGGTGCCTGCGCACCGCGTCGGCCCAGGCGTTCAGCTCAAAACGCTCGAGGAGCGCGAAGGGTCTTGCCTCGGCGATGCATTGCAGCACGCGGAACACGCCGCCGATGTGCACCAGCGGCGAGTTGACGATCGCGACGCCGCGCCGTAGCTCGGTGGGGGCCGGGGCGCGCTCAGGCTCGGCGCCCATCACGCTGCGCGCCAGCATGTCGTAGCCGAGGTCGATCCGTTTGGGCGGGCCCGTCGTACCGCTGGTCAACATGCGTACCGCGACGCCGGTCCGCGGGCCGGTCTCCGGCACCGGATGACTCGCCGAGCAACCGGTCTGGGCGTCCTCCAATCGGCCCGAGATCGCCACTGTGGTCGCATCGGTCGCCGGCGGCAGCAGTGTCGTCAGATCGTCCTGTTCCCCGATGATCAGCGGCAGCCGCAGGCCGGCGACGTCGGCCCTGGTGCGCTCGTCGCCGCGCGACGGGTTGATGACGACGACGGTGCCGCCGCCCAGCAGCACCCCCAGGAAGGCCGCGACGTGACCGGGCCGGTTGCGCAGCAGCATCCCGACGCCGGGTCCGTGCTCGGCGACCAGGCCGGCGACGCGCTGTGCCATGGCGCTGACCCCGGCCCACGAGATCCATTTGCCCTCATATTCGATGGCGTGCGCGTCCGGCTGCAGGTCGAGGACCTCGGCGATGCGTTGGCTGAGCGGGTGCGGGGGCATCAACGGGTCTTCGGAGTGTGCGGGGTGCTTTTGCCGCCGGAATCCTGCTGGGCCGCAAGTTCCGCCGTGCCGATCGGATTGCCCAGCCGGGTGTAGATCAGCCCCTGCTCCATGGCCGCGCGATACGGCTTGTCGAGCGACTCCCAAATCGCCTTCACCGTGCCCTGAGTCGCGCTCGGTGGCTTCGCGGCGATCGTTGCGGCGATCTCGTGCGCACGATCCCAGAGCTGCTCGGCGGGGACCACTTCCGAGACCAAACCGATCCGTAGCGCGGTGCCGGCGCCGACCCGCTCGTCGTTGCCCATCAGGGCGATGCGCAGCGTCTCTCCGAGGCCGATGCGCCTCATCAGGCCGATCGGCTCCAAGGCGCAGACCAGGCCGGCCGAGACGTGCGAGTCGAAGAACGTGGCGTCCTCCGAGCAGATGACCACGTCCGATTCGTTGACGAAGTAGAACGCGCCCGCGGTGCACATGCCCTGAACCGCGCACACGACCGGCTTCCACATCTTCTGCCATTTGGGGCTGAGCGCCTCGCCGGGATCCTCGTGGTTCCAGATGTTTTCGGGCTGGCCGTACGGCGTCTTGACGTCCAGCCCGGCGCTGAACGCGCGGTCACCGGCCGCCCGCAGCACGACCGCGTTCACCGATTCGTCGAGTTTGACCGTGCGCCAGGCGCGGGCCATCTCCTCACACATGGTGCGGTTGAACGCGTTCAACTGCGCGGGCCGGTTCAGCGTGATGGTCGCGACCCGGTCGGTCTGATCGACTTCGAGCAGGATGGTCTCGAACGTCATCGGCATTGCCAATCCGGCTTGCGTTTCTCCACGAAGGCCTTGGGCCCTTCCGCCGCGTCCTCGGTGCGCAATACACGCTCGCGGAACGTCTCGGCCATGATCTCGGCTTCGTGCAGCGGCACGTTGAGGCCCTTGATGATGGCCAGCCGAGTTCCCCGAACCGCCAGCGGCGCATTGGAGTTGACGACGTCGGCAATCTCGTGGGCCCGCTCGAGGAGCCGGTCGTGCTCGACGATTTCGCTGATCAAACCGAGTTCGTAGGCGCGCCCCGCGCTCATCCGCTCGTGCTTGCCCATCAACGCCATGCGCAGGGCAATGGAGCGGGGCAGCACGCGCGACACCCGCACCATCTCGCGTCCGGCCACCAGCCCGATGCTCACATGAGGATCGAAGAAAGTGGCTTGCTCCGAGGCGATCACGATGTCCGAGGTGGTGACCCAGTCCATGCCGGCGCCGCAGCATAACCCGTTGACCGCGGCGAGCACCGGCTTGGCGGCCGTGCGAAACGGCGGAGTGCCCTCCTGCGGCGCCTCCCATTGGTCGTAGGTCGACAGGTACGGGCGCTCGTAGATCACCTTGCCGTCTTCGGGGATGGCCTTGACGTCGGCACCGGTGCAGAACGCGCGACCGGTGCCGGTCACGATCGTCAGCCACACCTTGTCATCGTTTTCGGCCTCCACGTAGGCGGCCCGCAGTTCGGTGATCATGTGCGGGCTGAGCGCATTGAGGGCGTCCGGACGGTTCAGCGTGATGGTGGCGGTATGCCCGTCGACGTCGTAGTTGATGGTGTCGAACGAGTCAGTAGGCATCCTGCTCCCTCATCGGCCCTGGAATTTCGGTGCTCGTCGCTGCCGGAAGGCCTCCAGGCCCTCCTTGAAATCGGCTGTCCGGCAAGACAGTTCGAGGTTAAACAACTCCTGGTTCATGGACTGGCTCAGCGTCGTGTCCTGGCCGAAGCTCAGGGCCTGCTTGGCCAGCCCGATCGCCGTCGTCGGCCCCGAGGCCAGCCGCTGCAACAACTCTTCGGTGACATCGTCGAGTTCGGCGGGGCTCACCGCCTGGTGAATCAATCCCCAGTCGGCCGCATCCACCGCGCTGACCTTCTCGCCCAGCAGCAGCATTCGCCTGGCCCGTGCCAGGCCTACCAGCCGGGGCAGCAGCCAGGTGGCGCCCGAATCGGGGCTGAAACCGCGATCCACGAAGGGCTCCCAGAACACCGCGTCGGCGGCGGCGACGGTGAAGTCGGCCGCCAGCGCGAGGTTGCAGCCGAAGCCCGCGGCCCATCCCCGCACCGTGCAGAGCACCGGCAGCTGGATGCTCGCGACAAGCTCGATCACGCGGTGAGCGGCGTGGGGGATCCGCCGCACCAGGTCGCCGGTGCGGGGCCGCCGCCGGTCGTTGCTGGCCACCCAGTCCACTCCGGCGCAGAAGTCGTCGCCGCCGCGGATGTGGACGGCGCGTAACGAATCGTCGGCTCCGGCATCGGTCAAGGTCTCGACCAAGGTCCCAATCATCGGCTCGCTCAACGAGTTACGCCGCGACGGGCGATCGAGCGTTATCCGCAACACCGCGCCGTCCCGGCGCACTGCCACCGCACCCTCGGCACCGGCCGCGTCGGCCTCCTGACTCACCGTCTAATCCGGCCTTTCTGCCGATACGGTTACCCATACAGTAGGCAATACGATTGATACGCTGTATAAGTTAGCAGGGTACGCTGCCGCCGGAAATAGCCGGGCCGGAACCCAAGCGAAAAGAGAGAAGCATGGCCTTGCAGGAGGGGCGAGCGGACGGGCGGGCCGCACCCGAGTCGACGCGCACCGGCGATGCCAGATTCGGCGAACAGCCCCTCGCCCAGACCGTGGCCGCCGCCGGTGCCATGCGGCGCCTGAGCTCGCTGCTGCTTTCACTCGAACATCCGCATCCGACGGTCGACACCATGGTGGCGAAGTTTGCGGAATGGGAGCGCGAACTGTCCACCGCGGCCCCGGTGGACACTGCGCCGCGCATCGGCGAAGTCGCCGACGATCCCCGGCGCGTCTATCTCAACCACGCGACCGATATCGGCGCCTACAACCCGTGCTTTCCGGAGTATCGGTTCGACCACCTCGATGCCGACAAAGCAACCGGCCGGGTCGACTTCCCCCTGCTCTACGAGGGCCCACCGGGATTGGTGCACGGTGGCTTTCTGGGCGTCTTCTTCGACTGCGTCATCCAGCACCATAACTGCGTCACTGGCCTGTCCGGCAAGACGCGGTCCCTGGTCGTGACGTTCCGCCGACCGACGCCGGTGTTGACCGAGCTGCGATTCGACATCGCCCGTTCGGAGATCGAACGCGGCATCGCATCGACGGCGCGGCTGCTGCTCGACGACGAAGTGCTGTGCACCGGTGAGGTGAACACGTTGGCGTCACCGCCCGAAAAGCTGGCCGGGTTTCAATTCGGCAGGCGCCGAAAGGAGTCCGATACATGACTGCCCCGAACTCCTCGGACGATCGCGTGCTGTTCGAGATCGACCGCGACCGTCGCATCGCCACGATCACGCTGAACAATCCGTCGCAACGCAACTCCTACGACGCCGCGATGCGCGAGGCCGTCGCCCGCTGTCTCGACCGGGTGGCCGACGACGACGACCTGACGGTGGTGTTGTTGCGGGGGGCCGGCGGCGTCTTCTCCACCGGGGCCGACATGAACAACGCGTACGGCTGGTACGGCAAGCAAAGCCAGGCCGACGGCGACGACGCACGGGCCAAGCGCCGCCCCAGTCAGCGCCGGCGACTCACCGTGGATCGCAAGTCTTTTGGCTTCTACCACAACTTCATGGGCTTTCCCAAGGTCACGGTGGGTGAGATCGCCGGCTATGCGCTCGGCGGTGGCTTCGAGATGGCGTTGATGACCGACATCTCCGTGATCGCGCGCGACACGAGGATCGGCATGCCGGCGACCCGGTTCCTCGGCCCCGCGCTCGGCAGCCTGCACATGTTCTTCCACCGGCTGGGTCCGGTGCTGGCGCGGCGCCTGCTGCTGACCGGCGACGTCATCGAGGCGGGCGAGGTCGAACATCTCGGAATCTTCACCGATACATGCGATTCCGCCGCCGTCTCAGCGCGGGCGCGGTACTGGGCCGAGAAGGCGGCGAAGATGCCCGCCGACGGAGTGGTCATCGCCAAGGAGGCGTTCCGTCTCGTCGAACAGAGCCAGGCCTACCAGGGTGAGGAAGTCGCCAGCTATCTCTTCCACGCGTTCGGCACTAACCTGCAATTCGGGCCGGGCGAGTTCAACTTCGTCAAGACCCGCGCACAGCACGGGACCAAGGAAGCGTTTCGGCTCCGCGACGAATACTTCGACGTCCCGGAACCCGAAGTGTGATAAGTCGATTGGGCTCGGGCTAGCGCGCGGGCGGTGCCTTCGTCCGCGCGCGCGACCCGGGCGACTTGGCCGCCTTGCGTGGCCGTGACGGCGCCGCCTTGCCGCCTTTGGATCCCTTACCCTCCTCGATCAACCGGCTGGCGTGGTCGAGGATGCAGCCGAGTCCGTACTCGAAGTTGGTTTCGTCGGGGGCGCCGATGCGGTGACCGATCCGGCTCACCTGAGCCAGCAGGGGGGTCTTCTCGGGGTCGATGGCGACGGCGTCCTCGATCGCGCGTGCACCCTCATCGGAGGATTGGTTCTTCTCGTAGAGGCGCTGCAGCACCACCGACCCGCGGACGTGCACCGAAACCGCCGAGTAGGTGTCGAAGGCATCCTCGGGCGACAGGCCGGCCTCGACCAGGTTGGCGATCGCCTTCTCCATCTCCTCGGCACCCATCCGAGCCGCCCTCGGGCTGAGCGCGGCGCGAATCAGGATCAGGTCGCACAGAATTGGGTTGCCCATGAACGTCTTGCGCATCAGGCGCGCGTGGTTACGCAACGTCTCGCGCCAGTCACTGGCCTCGACGTAGGGGGTGGCGAACACATACTTGCTCAAGGCACGGTCGGTCATCGCGTTGAGCAGGTCGTCTTTCTTGCGGAAGTACCAGTAGATGCTGGTGACGCCGACACCGAGATGTTTGCCCAGCAGCGGCATGCTCAGGTTGTCGATCGACACTTGCTCCGCGAGTTCGAATGCGCCACTGATAATGTCATCGGGGTTGATGGATCCGCGCTCGCGTCGTTGACGCTTATCGGCGGTAGCCTGCTTTGCCACTACGGGCACCTCCATCGCGATGTATCCTGTGCATGCGGTCGGGGAGCCGTGCCAACTCACCTGCGCACACGTAGGCGTGTCGCCGCTCGACGATGACCGTCAACCGGCCTTTCGTGCGCTTTTCCATCTGCTACTGTAATACCTATCGTAGGCTTTTTGGTAACAGCGGCTGGACGGGCGAAAATGACCGGGCTAAAGCCATTGAACGAGTCACCCGATGAGCCACGGGAATTGCCATGGATTTAGGCCTGGCCAATGCCGCAACGGTGGTCGTCGGCGGTAGTCGTGGGATGGGGTTGGCGGCCGCCCGTTGCCTCGCCGACGAGGGCGCCCGGGTGGCGTTGGTCGGCCGTAGCCGCGACGCGCTCGACTCCGCGGTTGCGGACTTGACGGGGCGCGGTAGCGCGGATGCCCTCGGACTGGTCGCGGACATCGGCGATGCCGGGCAGGTTGACGAGGCATTCGCCGAACTCGACCGCCGATGGGGCGGCGAACTGAACGTGCTTGTCAATACGGTCGGGCCGGGCGCGGCGGGCACCTTCGATGATCTGACCGACGAGCAGTGGCGCCAAGCCGTCGAAGAGGGCGTGATGGGAATGGTGCGTTGCGTCCGCGCGGCACTTCCGCTGCTGCGCAGCGCGCCATGGGCGCGGATAGTCAACTTCTCGGCGCACTCGACCCAGCGACAAAGCGTCATGCTGCCCGCCTACACGGCGGCCAAATCGATGTTGACGAGCGTCTCCAAGAACCTGTCCCTGCTGTTGGCCAAGGACGAAATCTTGGTCAACGTGGTGTCGCCCGGCAGCATCGCGTCCGAGTCCCTGGTCGGTTGGGCGAAGTCGGTGGGCGTCGACGGCGACGATCCCTACGCGCTAATGGACGCGATTGCCAAGCACTTTGGCCATCCGGCGCACATGCCCCGGGCGGGCCTGCCGGAGGAGATCGGACCCGTGGTCGCCTTCCTCGCGTCGCGGCGCAACTCCTACATGACGGGGGCCAACATCAACGTCGACGGTGGTTCGGACTTCACGTAACCGCCCGCAAGAATGCACGGCTGAGGACAAGGAGTCGACTGTGGCAACGGCAAGCGAGGCGCGTGCCTGGGCGCGCGGGGCATTGCGGGGAATCGGCGACTCCCTCTACACCCCGTTCTGCGGCCCGGATGGCGACAACATCGACTGGGAGGCGTACCGCACGCTGGTGCGCTACTGCGTCGGCGACCTCGGGCACCCGATGTTGTGGTGCACCAGTGGGCTGTCCGAATTCTGGGCGTTGACCCTGGACGAACGAAAACGCTTGCTGGAGGTCGCAATCGAGGAGGGACGCGCCGTCAATCCCGACGTCGTCGTGCAGGCGTGCACGGCGGCCATGACGGCCAAGGACTGTGTGGACTTGACGCTGCACGCCCAGGAGGCCGGCGCCGACATCGCCTACATCCAGACGCCGATGATGGAGGCGCATGGCGGCGAGGGCGTGCTGCGATTCTTCAAGTACGTCGCTTCGCGTACCGACATCGCGCTGGGCATGTTCAACTCGCCCTCATCCGGCTACGTGCTGACGGCGGCGGAAAGCGCACGGATCTACGACGAGGTGCCCGCGGTGTGCGCCACCAAGGAGGGCGCCTTCCGGCCGGCCAGCAGCCGGTTGCTGCACCAGTTGGCGCCGGGCCTGGTGCTCTGGGAATGCGACAAGACGGTGTATCGCGCGGGATGGCTGCGCGACGGGATCGTCTGCCCGGCACAGCTGGGCACCGCGGGCTACCTGTTCGAGACGCCGCAGCGGCGATTGTTCTCCCAGTACTGGGATTTGGTGCAAAACGACAAGCTGCTCGAGGCGATGGACTTCGGCCGTGAGTCGGGCCTGGACCAGTTCGACCTCGATGTCGGGTCCTGGTGGACGTGCTACCCGGGGCGGCCGGACTACTTCACCCACTGGGGTGGCGCGTTCAAATACGCCGCCTCGCTACTGGGCTTGCCGATAGGTGCGTATCCGCATTCCCGGCCTCCCCAAGCGGAGTTGCCGCCCGAGGCCAAGGCGCAGATCGAGGAGGCCTACCGCCGTCTCGGGCTCATCTGAACGTAGCGGGTTCGTCGGCGATACGGGACGATTCGCGGTCGCGCCCACCGCGGTCCAAGGTGGGGTCCTGTAAGCCGAAATCCGCTGTTCGCCCGGGGTTCGCGGGGGTGCGGAGGCAGTTGTGGAAAACAGTACCGATAGGTATACAGTATGCGTACAAAATATCGCGGGATCCGTCGGCAAGTCGTGAGGAGGTACCGGGGGAGATGTCCGGCAGCGACGGCGCTTCCGAGGACGCGGTGCTCTACGAGGACACAGGCACCGGCGTCGCGATTCTGACCTTCAACCGCCCGGACCGCCTCAACGCCTGGGGGCCAGACATCGCCGGCGGGTTCTACTCCGCGATCGACCGCGCCGAACGGGACCCGGCCATCCGGGCGATCGTGCTGACCGGCCGGGGCAAGGGTTTTTGCGCCGGCGCGTATCTCGGTACGCCGAGTTCCGCACCCTCCTACCGCGACACGATGGAGAGGGCGAGTCAGACCAACCTCGCCGACTTGGTCGGCGAACGCCCGCCGCACTTCGTGACCACGCTCCGCAAGCCCGTCATCGCGGCCATCAACGGCGCCTGCGTCGGCATCGGCCTGACCCACGCGCTCATGTGCGACGTCCGGTTCGCGGCGTCCGGCGCCAAGTTCGCCGCGGTTTTCGCTCGCCGCGGACTGATCGCCGAGTTCGGCATCTCCTGGATCCTGCCGCGCCTCACCACGTGGGGTGTAGCCCTGGATCTGCTGCTCAGTGGCCGTACCTTCCTCGCCGAAGAGGCGGCCGAGCTCGGTCTCGTCAAGGAAGTGGTGGAGCCCGAGGAGCTGATGAAGCGCGCGCTGGACTATGCCGAGGATATCGCCCGCAATTGTTCGCCGGCTTCGATGGAAGTGATCAAGAGGCAAGTGTACGGCGACGCCACGCGCGACGTCGTGGACGCCACGTCGCGAGCCGAGGTCCTACTGCACGAGGCGATGCCGCGGCCGGACGTGATCGAAGGCATCACCAGTTTCCTCGAGAAGCGGCCGCCGCAGTTTCCCTCACTCAACTCGACCGACGCTTAGTGTTCGCCGGTAATGCCGGAAAGGATGATGATGGCCACTTTGGGGTACCAGGCGATTGACGTCGACAACCACTACTACGAGCCACTCGACGCTTTCACTCGCCACCTGGACAAGAAGTTCAAACGCCGCGGCGTGCAAATGCTCAGCGACGGCAAGCGCACCTGGGCCGTGATCGGGGACCGGATCAACCACTTCATCCCCAACCCGACCTTCGACCCGATCATCGTGCCGGGCTGCCTCGACTTGTTGTTCCGCGGCGAGATCCCCGAGGGCGTCGACCCGGCCTCGCTGATGAAAGTCGAGCGCCTGGCCAGCCACCCCGAGTACCAGAACCGCGATGCGCGGATTGCGGTGATGGACACCCAGGACATCGAAACGGTGTTCATGCTGCCGACTTTCGCGTGCGGCGTGGAGGAGGCGCTCAAGGCAGACATCGAGGCGACGATGGCTTCGGTGCACGCGTTCAACCTGTGGCTCGACGAGGACTGGGGCTTCGACCGGCCCGACCACCGAATCATTGCCGCGCCGATCATCTCGCTGGCCGATCCGGTCAAGGCGCTCGAAGAGGTCGAGTTCGTGTTGGCGCGAGGCGCCAAGCTGGTGCTGGTGCGGCCGGCGCCGGTGCCCGGTGTCGTGAAGCCCAGGTCGCTGGGGGATCCCAGTCACGACCCGGTGTGGGCCCGGCTGGCCGAGGCGGGGGTACCGGTGGGCTTCCATTTGTCCGACAGCGGCTATCTGCACATTGCGGCGCAGTGGGGCGGCAAAGCGACCTTCGAAGGGTTCGGTGAGAAGGACCCACTGGACACGGTGCTCCTCGACGACCGTGCCATCCACGACACGATGGCCTCGATGATCGTGCACGGCGTTTTCACCCGCCACCCCAAGCTCAGGGCGGTCAGCATCGAAAACGGTTCGTACTTCGTGCACCGGCTGATCAAGCGCCTGAAGAAGGCGGCCAACAATTATCCGCGGCACTTCCCCGAGGATCCGGTGGAGCAGTTGCGCAACAACGTGTGGATCGCCCCCTACTACGAGGACGATTTGGCGGAGCTGGCCAATACCATCGGTATCGACAAGATCCTCTTTGGCTCCGACTGGCCGCACGGCGAAGGCCTGGAGTCGCCGGTGTCCTTCGTCGAGGAGCTCAACGGCTTCAGCGAATCCGATATCCGAAAAGTGATGCGCGACAACGCCCTCGACCTGCTCGGCGTTCCTGTCGCGTCGGGCGTCTAGCCACTCGCGCTATGAGTGAATGGACTGTGGGCGCCGTTCTGGACGCCATCGCGGACGTGGTGCCCGACCGCCTGATGACCGTGTGCGGCGACCGCAAAAGCACGTTCGCCGAATCCGCGCGCCGCACCAACCGATTGGCGAACTACCTGGAGGCCAAGGGTTTCGGCGTCTACGCGGCGCGTGACGAGTTGCAGCGGTGGGAGTGCGGCCAGGACCGCATCGCGCTCATCATGTACAACGACCTATACCCCGACATGGTGATCGGATGCCTCAAGGCGCGCACCGTCCCGGTCAACGTGAACCACCACTACTCGCCACGGGAAATCCGCGACCTGCTCGACTACGTCCGCCCCCGGGGCATCATCTATCACCGTTCGCTCGGCGCCCGGTTCGCCGACGTGTTGCCGCCGGCCGGAACCGAGCTGCTGATCTCCATCGACGACGGCAGCGCCGCTCCCCAACTGCCGAAAGCGATCTCGCTCGACGAAGTCCTGGCGGCCGCCAGCCCGGACCGAGAGGACGCGGGTTCCCCGGACGACCTCATCATGATGTGCACCGGTGGAACGACGGGACGCCCGAAGGGTGTTCTGTGGCGACAGAGCGACATGTATGTCTCGTCGATGGTGGGCGCCGACCATGCCAGCGTCGCCGAGATCCACGACAAGGTGGCCGGCGGCGGGCAGCCGTGGTTCGCCGTCTCTCCGCTCATGCACGCCGCCGGCATGTGGACCGCCTTCTCCGCGCACTGCGCCGGCCTGCCGGTGGTGCTCTACGACGACCGCAACAAGCTGGACGTACGGTCGGTGTGGGAAACCGCCGAGCGGGAGAAGGTGGGCATGATGACCATGGTGGGTGACGCGTACGCCGGGCCGCTGATCGCCGAGCTACGCGCGCGCTCCTACGACCTGTCCTCACTGCAGGCGATCGGCACCGGCGGCGCCGCGACGAATGCGAAACACAAACGCGCACTGATGGAATGCCTGCCACACATCACCATCATCGAGGGCTACGGGTCTTCCGAGAGCGGCAACATGGCGTTCGGGCACAGCCGCGAAGGGAACGCCAGCGAGACCTTTCAGCCCAGGGACGGGGCCACCGTGGTGTCGGCCGATCGCAGCCGGTTCCTGTGGCCCGGTGAGCGAGAGGTTGGCTGGGCCGCCCGGACCGGCCGCATTCCGCTCGGCTACTTCGGCGATCCCGAGGCCACGCAGCGGACCTTCCCGGAGATCGACGGCCGACGGGTGGTGCTACCGGGTGACCGGGCGTCGCTGGAAGCCGACGGCACCATTCGCCTGTTCGGCCGCGATTCGCTGGTGGTGAACACCGGTGGCGAAAAGGTTTTTGTCGAAGAGGTCGAGGAAGTGCTCCGGGCGCAGCCGGGCGTCGTCGACGCTTTGGTTGTGGGGCGCCCGAGCGAGCGGTGGGGCGAAGAGGTCGTCGCTCTCGTCGCGACGCACCCCGACGCCCGCCCCACCCGTGACGCCCTGTACGGCGCGTGCACCACGCAGCTGGCGCACTTCAAGGCGCCCAAGGACTTCATCTTCGTCGAGCAGATCGAACGCCTGGGCAACGGCAAGCCCAACTACCGTTGGGCGAAGCGCCAGGCAACGGCAAAGGCGCCGATGTCGACATGAAAGCCATTGATTGCCTGGTCAACGTCCACTTCGGCGAGACTGAGAAGCAGCCGGCATGGATGCTCAAGGTGCGTGACGATTACTTCAAAGGTCCGCAGTCCATGTTCGAGCCGGTCGAGTTGTCGCAGCTGCTCGACGAAATGGACACTCAGGGTGTGCGCAAAGCCATCTTGATGGACAACCTGGCCAAGCCATCGGTGACCGCGCGCAAATTCGTCGAGGAGAAGCCCGAGCGTTTCGCCCTGGCGATGGGAGGGGTGAACCTGTTGCGGCCGATGCCGTCCCTGCGGGAACTCTCTTCCATCGTCAATGATTTGCCCGTCGCGTATGCCGCTGTCGGACCCAGCTTTTGGGGTGATGGTCAATACCCACCCAGCGACGCCGTCTACTACCCGCTATACACCAAGTGCGCCGAGCTCGAGCTGCCGCTGTGTATCAACACCGGTATTCCCGGGCCTCCCATCCCCGGGGAGGTACAGAATCCGATCCACCTCGACCGGGTCTGCGTGCGATTTCCGGAACTGAAGCTGTGCATGATCCACGGGGCGGATCCTTGGTGGGACATAGCGATCAGGTTGTTGATCAAATACGCCAACCTGCGCCTCATGACGTCGGCGTGGTCGCCCAAGCGGCTGCCGGAAAGCCTGCTGCACTACATGCGCACCCGCGGCCCCAACAAAGTGATCTTCGCTTCCGACTGGCCGGTGCTGAAAATGCGCCGCGTCGTTCCCGAAGCGGCCGGGCTCGACCTGCCCGCCGACGTGCTCGAAAACTACCTCTACAACAATGCACAAGAATTCTTCTTCGGTCGCCAGGAGGAACGCTGAGTATGGACCGTTACGAGCTACGCAGGCTCGACTACAGCCTGACGTCGGATCACGAGGCGTTGCAGGCCGCGTACCGCGATTTCTTCAAGACACATTGTTCGATCGACACCGTACGCGCCGCGGAGGAAACCGGTTTCGACAAGAACCTGTGGGAGCGGTTGTGCGCCATGGGCGCAACGACCATGGCGCTCCCGGAGTCCGCGGGTGGCGACGGTGCCACGGTCGTCGATCTGACGTTGGTCGCGGAGGAGATTGGCCGGTCGCTGGCACCGGTGCCGTGGGTCGACCAGGTCTGCACGGCGCGGTTGCTGGCTCGACTGGGCGCGGCGGAACCCGATGTGGTGCATGGCAAGCGACTCGTCGCATTCGATCCGCAGCACGACAGCGCCTCTGGTGCTCGCCTCATCCCCGCCGGGTCGATTGCCGACCAGATCATCGTGCGCGACGGCACGGACGTCGTTGCGCTGACGTTCGGTACGCGCCCGACGAAGGTTGACAACATCGGCCGGCTGCCGATGGCCTGGGTGGATCCGGCGACCGCCGACACCCGCACCGTGCTGGCCAGTGGATCCGACGCGTTGGCGGAATATCAACGGGCGCTGGATGAGTGGCGGGTGCTGACGGCCGCGGCGTTGGTAGGTCTGGTAGAGGAGACCATGACGATCGCGGCCGAGTTCGCCAAGACCCGCTACACGTTGGGCGTGCCGATCTCGACGCTGCAGGGCATCTCTCATCCGCTGGCCAACATCGCGATCACCGTGCAGGGCGGCCGCAATCTGGCGCGGCGCGCGGCCTGGTTCTTGGATAACGAGCCCCACGAGCGTCCGGAACTGGCGCCCTCGGCGTTCGTGTTCATGGCGGAAGAGGCAGCGAAGGCGGCGACCATGGCGGTGCATGTGCAAGGTGGCCTTGGTGTTTCGGCGGAGGCGGCCGCGACGGCCTATCTGGTGCGTGCCCGTGGCTGGGCGCTGGCCGGTGGGGATCCTGGGGCGAGCGCCAAGTACATAGGCGAACTCGTCGCCGCACGCGAAGGTGGAGAGGGAGCATAGTGGATTTCTCACGAGTCACGCTGTCCGCGGACGATCAGCATTTCCTCGAAGAGGCGCGCGAATTCCTGCGCACGCACGTGACCGAAGACGTCAAGCGCCGCGACCGCGAAACGGGCGACAACTTCGACGAAGGGGTGCACCTGGCGCTGGGTGCCGCCGGCTATCTCGAACGCGAATGGAAGCCGGAGGCCGAGGGCGGCTTCACCAGGGTGCGGCGCCGCATCTGGGAGCTGGAGAAACGGCGTGCGCACGTGCCCTGGGTGACCTGGGGTACCACCGCCATGGTGGCGCGTTCCGTCGCGAAGTTCGGCTCCGCCGAGCTACGCGATGAGGTGCTGCCGGGCGTCTTCAGCGGGCACATCCGGCTCTGCTTGGGCTACACCGAACCCGAGGGTGGATCCGATGTTGCCACCTGCAAAACCCGGGCGGTCCGCGACGGCAACGGCTGGATCATCAACGGGTCCAAGATGTTTACCACCGGTGCGCACAACTGCCAGTACGTCTTCCTGATCACCAACACCGATCCGATTGCCCCGAAGCACAAGAGCCTGACCATGTTTTTGGTTCCCCTGGACTCCCCGGGCATCGAGATCCAGGGTATCCGCACCGTCGACGGTGACCGCACCAACATCGTCTACTACAGCGACGTGCGTGTTGACGACAAGTATCGCCTGGGCGACGTGAACGCTGGCTGGACGGTGCTGCGCGAGCCGCTCAACGTCGAACACGGGGCGGTGGCGGCCGCCCCTGACGGCCTGCAGGACGTGTCGATCATGATGCACCAGGCCAGCTTCATGGCCGACGCCGTGGACAAGGCCGCCGGTAAAGTGGCAGAGCGGGACCCCAACGGACGCAGGCTCATTGACGATTCGGCGGTGGCGTACCGATTGGGGCGCAGCGCGGCACGGATGGAGGCGGCGCTGAGCGCGCCGAGCATCTACGGCCGGGTCGCCATCGCCCAGACGATGCGCGACATCTCCCCGGACCTGATGGACCTACTCGGCACGGCGTCCGCCTTGCCGCTCGGCACAGACGGCGCGGCCGACGACGGCGCCGCCGAGTACGTATTCCGATTCGCACCGTTGGTCGGGATCTACGGCGGCACCCTGGAGGTGTTCCGGAACATGATCGCGCAGTACATGCTTGGCCTGGGCAAGCCGGCTTACGCGCCGCCGGTCAAGAAAGCCTCGTGACCCGTCGCCACTCTTGACCGGCCCCTCGTCAGCCGTGGCCGTAGATGATCCGCAGCATCTTGAGGTTGATGCGGATGAAGCGTCCGAACTGGACGAGGATATTCTGACGCATCCGCAGCGTCGCAGGGGTGGGCAGCGGTGCGTCGGAGATGCGCTCGGCTGTCAGCGCATTCACGTCTGAATAGTTGTTTCCGTCGTCCATTGGAGTGCCTTTCACTCAGGGATCAGCCACCAGAATGGGCGGGCTTTCGCCTTGTAGATGAAGAGGTAGTGCAACAGCAGCTTGATCCAGTGGCCGGCAAAGCCGAGCTCACCGGAGGTGCCAGCGATGTCACGCCCCGTTTGGGGATACTTCACCGGATCGGGGACAACCGGGAACATCGTCATCGCCGCGGCCGAGCCCTCACGCAAACCGGTTCCTGCCGACGCGACGCACGCGGCGCCCATGCTCGACATCGAGGCGCGGTGCGCAACACTGGCCGTTCCCTTGGTGATCCGATCGCGAATCGTCGCAGCGACCGTCTTGGCCATGATGCCCGACGGCATGCCGGTGCGCGGCGGGCTGGGCGTGATGACCGTCCCGTTGGGGCTCGTGCGGGGCCGGGAGATGGGATGCGGGGGCGCAAAAGCGATGCCCGGCGCGAAAATGTTCGGGTAGGCCGGAGACTCGTACGTGTGCGGCCAATCCTCGGCGGACCACTCGTCATAGGGCTTGCTGGAGTAGTCGGCGTCGACCTTCATGAAGCCCGACGGTGCGAACAGGACGGAGCTGATGTCGTTGCCGCGCTTGTCGTATGCCGCTAGGTCGGCTCCCCTGAACGGAGGTAGCAGCATGGCGAAGTCGAAGTCCAGCTCGTGCTCTTTGCCGTCGAGTTGCTCGTAGCGCAGCTTGCCGTCCATCACCTCATGGACGGCCGCCTGCGTGATGGCCCTGACGCCGCGCTCGCGGAACAGCGACTCCGTCCACAGCCGACTGGACTGCACGAAGCCCTTCTCGACGAAACTCATGCCGCCGACGCCGAAGTCGCCCAGTTCGTACTCGTTGGTGAGGTAGACGATCTCGGCGAGGTCTCGCACGCCGGCCGCACGCAGCGTGTGCTCGACGTTGAAGGCGTACTCGAACGCCGCACCCTCGCACGTGCAGGTGCCGTGTCCGACGCCGATAACGAGGCGCTGCTTCTCGCCGGCCTTCAATCTGGCGATGATCCGGTCGAGCGCCTCGGCCGCCTCGACGGCGTGGGCTGCGGTGCACACCGAGTAGGAATGGCCGGCAGGGCCGAGCCCGGGAGTGGCCCCGAAGTTCAGTCGCGGTCCGGTCGCATTGATGAGGTAGTCATAAGTGATCGTGCCGGTTTGGCCGTCGCGCTCGTCATCTGTGTAGGTGAAGTCCACCGATGGTGCCGACTGCTCGTCGGTGCCCTCCGGATGGATCGCCGTGGCGAGCGCCTGATGAAACACGATCCCCTTGCGCCGGTAGATCGGCCCGAGTGGGATCAGTACCTTGGCCGGATCCATCCGGCCCACGCCGACCCAGATGTTCGACGGGATCCAGTTCCAGTCGGCGTTGGGAGAAATGACCACGACCTCATGACTGCGGCCCAGCCATCGGCGCAGGTGCAGCGCGGCGGTGTGCCCGGCGATTCCAGCGCCGAGGATGACGACTCGTGCCATTGATGCTCCTCTGTCGAAATTGGAGACCTTGCTCCTCGTCGGGAACACCGGGTGCTCCGAGGCCAGATTGCGCTCAGCGACGAGGTGTTCCTAGGGCCGATGGACCCTACTGGCGGAGGTCTATGTGCACCAAAAGAGAAATTCGGCCGACCGGAGGAATACCCATACCCGTATAGGTATTATTCGAGGTATGACGGAACACAACCACTACCAGCACGTGCTGGACGACCTCAACCCACAGCACCGCGCGCTGCGCAAGATGATCCCTGATGTGTACCGGGGTTTTGCCGAGATGAGCAATGGCGCACTGACCTCGGGCGCCTTGGACAAAAAGTTCAAGGAGCTGATCGCGATGGCGATCGGGGTCGTCGCCGGGTGCGACGGTTGCATCGCCTCCCACGCCCAGGGGGCGGCTCGCGCCGGCGCATCCAAGGAAGAGGCCGCCGAGGCCATCGGCGTCAGCATTCTCATGCACGGTGGGCCGGCCACGATCTACGGTGCCCGTGCCTACGCCGCTTTCTGCGAGTTCGCCGACAAGGCCTCCGATACCGGCCCAGCATCGACCCAGTGATCGCGCACGGTGACATGGGTCCTGGTTAGACCAGTGCCTCCACGCCGCCGGACCCGTTCAGCTCTAGATTTCGCCGTAACCCCGTACCCCGAAAGGAACAACCATGACCGTAAAAACACTGACCCTCGCCGATTTCGAGTCGACGGTACTGGCGAGCCCGATCGTCCTGGTCGACTTCTGGGCCCCTTGGTGCGGGCCATGCCGGGCTTTCGCGCCCGTCTTCGAACGGTCCGCGCAGGACCACTCGGACATCGTTTACGCGAAGGTAGACACCGATGCAGAGCGCGAACTGGCGGCGACGGTGGGCATCCGCTCGGTTCCGACCCTCATGGCATTCCGCGACGGCATTCTCATCTACAGCCAGCCGGGAGCGATGTCACCAGCGGTGCTCGACGACTTGATCGACCAGATCAAAGGTCTCGACATGGAGAGGGTCCGTGCCAAGATCGCTGAGCGCAAAGCTGCGGTGAAGGCATAGTGGCTCTGCCACTTCGCCTGAATTGCCGGTGACCAACGATGTGTTACCCCGTGCGCTGTCGCCAGTGCGGCAAGATCACCTGGGCGGGCTGTGGCGCGCACGCCGAGAGTGTGATGACACGTGTGCCCACCGATCAACGATGCACGTGCAGCCATAGCATCGCCAGATAGCGCACGCCGTCGTCAGGTTGTCAGGATGGTCGCCGCGGCGGTGCCCGGCGCCCCGTAGAGCTGAGCGAACCCGACTCGCGGCTCACCGGGTACCTGTCGGTCGCCCGCCTCGCCGCGAAGTTGGCGGACCAGTTCGTGAATCTGGCGCAGACCCGACGCCCCGATCGGCTCGCCGTTGGCGATGAGGCCGCCGTCGGTATTGACCGGCATCGTGCCGGAGATTTCGGTAGCGCCGTCGGCCAATAGCTTTTCCTGCTCGCCGTCGGCGCAGAACCCGCACTCGGCCATGTGGATGATTTCCGCCCCGGCGTCGGTGTCCTGCAGCTGGATGACGTCGACGTCCTGCGGCGCGATGCCCGCTCTTTCGAACGCGGCGCGCGACGCGTACACCGTCGGGGACGCGTCCTCGTCGACCGGAGCGAAGGTGGTGTTGACTTCGTAGGCGCCATACCGGCGAGTACGCACCTCGACCGCCCGCAGGAAGACCGGCGTGCCGGTGTAACGGTGAGCGATGTCCGCCCGGCACATCACCACGGCGGCGGCGCCCTCGTCGGGCGCGCAGAACATGTACTGGGTGAGTGGGTAGTTCAGCATCGTCGAGTTGAGGATGTCGTCTTCGGATATCGGCTTGCGGCGAAAGGCGTTGGGATTCAGCGCCCCGTTGCGGAAGTTCTTCGCGGCCACCTTGGCCAGTGTCTGCTGCGAGATGTCGTGGTCGTGCAAGTAGCGGTTGGCCTTCATGCCGAAAAACTTCGTCGTCAGGTACTGCCCATTCTCGGCATACCAGCGTGGCATGCCCACCAGCGCCGGGTCCTCGGTGAAGGCGCCGCGTGGGTGTTTGTCCAAGCCGATGGCGATCCCGATGTCGTAGTCGCCCAGCCGGATACCGTCGGCGCACGCCTTGGCGGCGCTGGCTGCGGTCGCGCACGCATTGAACACGTTGGTGAACGGGATGCCCGACAGCCCGACCATGGCCACGATCGCGTCGGGGTTGGCCACCGTCCAGCTGCCTCCCGTGGCGGCTTGGATGTCTTTCCACTCGATGCCCGCATCGGCGACCGCAAGTTGGATCGCGTCGGCGGCCATCTCCATCGCGGACTTGCCCTCGAAGCGGCCGAAGGGGTGCAGGCCGGCACCGATGATGGCCACGTCATTCATGAGCGCCGCCCTCCCCCGCACGCGGGTGGTGCCCCCACTGCATCGTCGCCGGCGCGGTCACGCAATAGCTCCCGATTCCTTCAGTTCCTCGATGCGGTCCCAATCCATGCCCAGTTCCATCAGCACGATTTCGGTGTGCTCGGAGGGTTGGGGCGCCCGGGTGGTCTCCAGCGGCTCGTGGTTGAACTGCACCGGACCGCGCACGACGCGGAAAGGCTTTCCGCCGCTGGCGAGCTCGACCTCGCTCACCATGTCGTTGGCAAGGGCCTGCTCGTCGTCGATCAGGTCGAGGAGGCTCTGGAACGGCGCCCATTGACCCTTCATCGTTTTAAGGTGCTGCCGCCAGTAGTCGAAGGGCTTGCCGGCGAAGGCCTTTGCGATCAGTTCGGCGGCCGCGTCGGCGTTTTGTATCAAGGGCAGCACGTCACAGAAGCGCGGATCGTCGGCCGCCTCGGGGATGCCGAGGTGCTCGAACGTGTCGCGGATCAACCCGGTCGGGCTGATGATGCACAGGTTGATCGTGCCGCCGTCGGAGGTTTCGTAGTTGCCCATGAAGGGATTGACCGACGGCGCGCCGGCACCCGGCATGGGCGTGCGCATCACCTGTCCGGTCTCCATGCCCTGCGTGACGCTCGCTCCCGCCGCCCACCAGGCGGTGCTCAACAACGACACATCCAGCTCGACGGCTTCGCCGGTACGCTCCCGATGCAGCAACGCGGCCGAGATGCCGCCGGCGATGAACATGCCGCCGATGGAGTCGCCGAACGCGGGAATGCCTTGTCCCAGTGCGCCGCCCAGTTCCTCCGGCGTCAGCGCGTACCCGATGCCGCTGCGTGTCCAGAACGCTGTCCCGTCATAGCCGCCCACGTCGCGCTCCGCGCCCTTGTCGCCGTACGCCGAACCGCGCGCGTAGACGATGTTCGGGTTCACCGCGCGAATGTGCTCCACGTCGAACTTGTGCTTCTGCCGTTGCGCCGGCATGTAGTTGGTGAGGAAAACGTCGGAGGTCTTGGCCAGTTCGTAGATCACTTCCTGACCGCCCGGCGTGGACACGTCGATCCCGACGCTGCGTTTGCCCCGGTTGGGATGTTCCATCAGGGGGTGCCGCTCCGGATCGAGTTGGATGCCACCCATGTTGATGAAGCCACGCTGGGTGTCGCCGCGCAGCGGGTGTTCGACCTTGATGACGTCTGCCCCCCAATCGGCCAGGATGGCGCCCGCCGCCGGGACGAAGGTGAATTGCGCAAGTTCCAGGACCCGGAAGCCCGACATGACTTTGACCATTTTCGGGACCCTACTTGGCGTCGAACGTCACGGGAAGCGCGGTCGGCGAACGGAAGGGCTGGCCGTGGATGTGCGGGTCGTCGTCGGTGAGCAACCTGATGTTGGTCACCCGGTCCAGCAGGCATTCGACCGCGACGCGGGTTTCCAGCCGGGCCAGGTGCAGACCCAGACACGTGTGCTCACCGGCGGCGAAGGAGATGTGCGGCACGTGCTTGCGGAAGATGTCGAACTCTCCCGAACGTTCCCAGCGCCGCTCGTCGCGGTTCGCCGACCCGATGCACACGCCGATCACCGAGCGCGCCGGAATCTGGACGCCTTCCAGCTCGGTGTCCTCGGTGGTGAACCGCTGCACGGTGGTCAGCGGTGTCTCGAAGCGCAGCCCTTCCTCGATCGCCTGCGGCAACAGCCCGCGGTCGGTCTGCACCGCGGCGAACTGGTCCGGGTGGGTGAGCAGCAGGTACAGCAGGTTGCCCGACGACCGGTAGGTGGTCTCCAGCCCGGCCGGCAACAGCAGCCGCAGGAAGGAGTAAATGGCTTCGTCGCTTAGCTTTTCGCCGTCGATCTCCGCAGTGACCAGGTCGCCGATGATGTCCTCGGTGGGCTGGGACTTGCGCTGTTCGATCTGCTCGACGAAGTAATCCTTGAGCGCCGCCGACGCCTCGAAGGCGCCTTCGTAGTTGACGTGGTAGCTGATCAGCTGCACGGCGCGCTTGCGGAACGTCGGCAGGTCGTCGGCCGGCAGCCCCAGTAGCTTGGCGATGACGCGGGTGGGGAATTCGAAGGTGAATTGCCGGACCAGGTCGGCTTCGCCGGTGTCGATGAACTCGTCGATCAACGCGTTGCAGATCGGCCGGACGATGGTGTTCTCCCAGCGGGCCAGCGCCTTGGACTTGAACGCCGCGGACACGAGGTTGCGGTGATCGCGATGCTTCTTGCCCTCCATCGCCAGGATGGTCGGTCCCATGAAGAGGCCGATCGTCTTGTCGTACGGCGCGGAGCTGAACACCTGGCCGTCGCGGAACACGGTGTTCACCGCATTGAAGGACATCGCGGAGTACTCGCGCTTGGGCATCAGCGACTCGGGAGTCTTGGAATAGTCCAAGACCGTGCCGCGGAACACCCCGGACTCGTTACGCTTCCGGGCGAAGAACGGGTAGGGATCACGCAGGTCGACGGTCTGGCCGTCGGCACCCGCGGCAGCGTGAACGTTGGTCGTCACCTTGATCTCCAGCATCTTCAGCGTGAACGGCAAGCCCTTGCGTAAGATCGTACTGTAATTCTTACAGTAGACAATATGGCGGACTTGCCCGAAGTTGCTCGTGTCCGAGCGCCTCAGCGAGCGGAGTGGGCCGAGCCGGAGTTGGTCAACCTGGCGGCGCGGGCCAACAGGCCCGTGTAGCCTGCACCGAACAGGCGGGGCAGGGCCGCCATCGCTCGTCCATCGGGGCCGATCAGGATTCTGGCGTGGTTGCGCTCGGCGCCGCGAAGAATCAGGCGGGCCGCCTTCGCTGCCGAGGTGAGCGCCGCACGGTCGAACAGCTTGGCGGCGAGGTCGGGGTCCTCGGCGCCCGCGGTGCGCATATTGGCACCGAAGTTGGTGCGCACGACACCCGGATGCACGCAGTGCACCGTCACCGGGCGGCGTTCGATGATCATCTCCTGGCGCAGCGCCTCGGTGAAGCCGCGCACCGCGAACTTCGAAGTGCTGTAGGCGCCTTGATAGGGAATCGCGATGAGGCCGAAGGCGCTGGACAGGTTGACCAACCGCGCGGGCCGTCGGGCGGAACCGGACTGGATGAGTTGCGGCAGAAAGGCTTTGGTGCCATTGACCACCCCGCCGACGTTGATGCCGATGAGCCAGTCGTAGTCCTCCCAGGACATGTCCGCCACACCGGCGAACAGGTCGACGCCTGCATTGTTGAACAGCATTGAAGCGGGCCCGTATTCGCGGCGCACGTCTTCGGCGAAGGCCGACACCGCCTCGCGGTCCGCCACGTCGACCTGGTACGTCGTGACATGGCCGGGCGGGCAAGCCGCCTGGGTTTCCGCCAGGCCATGGGGGTCGATGTCGGAGGCCGCCACGTGCGCACCGCCGCCGGTGAGCGCGCTGGTCAGTGCGCGACCGATGCCCGAGCCGGCGCCGGTGACCACGGCAACGCGGTCCCGGTACCTCATGGCCTCGTCGCCGCTCACCCGTTCACCGCCTGCTCGCGCGCCCACCGGTAGTCGGCCTTGCCCGAGGGGCTGCGCTCGATGGCCGCGCGGAACACGATCGCCTTGGGAAGCTTGTATCGAGCCAACGATTGCGCGGCGTGTGCGACCAACTCTTCGGCGTCGGCGCGGGCGCCCTGGGCAAGCGCGACGACGGCAACAACCTCTTGGCCCCACCGCTCGCTGGGGCGCCCGGCCACCAGCACGTCGGCCACAGCGGGATGCGACGCGATCGCGGTCTCGACCTCCTCGGCGAAGATCTTCTCGCCACCGGAGTTGATCGTCACCGAATCGCGGCCCAGCAATTCGACGCTGCCATCGGCGTGCTGGCGGGCCCGGTCGCCGGGAATCGCGTACCGCACCCCGTCGATGACGGGAAATGTCTTGGCGGTCTTGGCCGCATCCCCCTTGTAGCCCAGCGGAACGTAACCGCGCTGCGCCAGCCAGCCCATTCCGTCGTGGCCCGGTTCCAGGAT
This sequence comes from Mycobacterium sp. SMC-2, assembly GCF_025263485.1. Classification (NCBI taxonomy): domain Bacteria; kingdom Bacillati; phylum Actinomycetota; class Actinomycetes; order Mycobacteriales; family Mycobacteriaceae; genus Mycobacterium; species Mycobacterium sp. SMC-2. The sequence goes on along the minus strand of NZ_CP079863.1, from coordinate 4,658,874 downwards.
GCTGGCCAGATCCTCGGCCGCCACGAACGTGTCTGGTCCGGCGTTGAAGGTACCGGTCGAGACCGCGCCCGACGTCGACATGTGGTGCATCTGCGCGCCGGTCTCCGAGGATCCGACGCCGTCGACGACGACGGCATTCGGCAGGACCTCGATCAAGCGCTGCTTGACGTATGGGGTGAGCAACGCGCCCCCGTTGGCGACCACGGCCAGCGACGACACGTCGGCGATCCCTTTCTCGATGGCGGTCACCAGCGGGCGGGCCATGGCATCGCCGACCACCGTCACCACCGTCACCCGTTCGCGTTCGATGGTGCGGACGACATCGTCGGCGTCCAAACGATCGACCACCGAGGGGAAGACGACCGATTGCCCGGTCGTGATCGCCGTCATCACACTCCACTGGGCCGCGCCGTGCATCAGCGGCGGCAGGATCATCAGCTTGGTGCCGGGGCCGGCGGCCGCGCCCGCCGCGATCTCCTCGACGGACCCGAACGGCTCGCCCGTCATCAGGTTGCGGCCACCGAAGGACGTCATGAAGATGTCGTGCTGGCGCCACAGCACGCCTTTCGGCATTCCCGTCGTGCCGCCGGTGTACAGGACGTACAGGTCGTCGGGCGAATGCTGCACCGGCAGTGGCCCCGGCGCGCAGGACGCGAGGGCGGCCTCGTAATCCACCGCGCCGTAGATCAATTCGTTGCCCGAGTCATCGGCGATCTGAATCAGCACCCGCAGCTGGGGAAGATCCGGCAGGATTTCGGCCACCCGCGGCGCGAACGCGGCGTGGTAGATCAGCCCGGTTGCCCCCGAGTCCGCCAGCAGATACTGCAACTCGCTCTTGACGTAGCGGAAGTTGACGTTGAACGGGGCGACCCGGGCCCCGAACGCGCCGAGCAACGCCTCGACGAATTCGTTTCCGTTGTAGGCGTAGACACCGAGCAGGTCCTGGCCGGCCTCATGGCCGGGCAGTGCGGAGCGTTCGGTGTGGCACCCCAGCCCACGGGAATGCAGGTACGCGGCGAGGCGGTGCGACCGCTCGACCACCTGCTCGTAGCTGTACCGCCGTTCGCCCTGGATCAGCAGCTCCCGATCGGGGATTGTGGCCGCAACGGCTGCCGCGACGGCCGGGACCGTGAATTGTGTTGCCGTGTCGGACATCAGGCCTCTCATGTAGTCACGCTCGCGCTTTCACGGCTGGTGGGGGAGCAGTCGGACCATCAGGCCGTTGGCTTCGGTGAGCAGCGTACCGTCGGCGGCGGTCATGGTAGCCGAGATGAAGATCTTCCTGCCGTCGATATCGGTGATGCGGCCGCGGGCGGCCAGCGGCTCGTCGATCGGGGTGATGTTTCGGTAGTCGACGTGCAGGTATGCCGTACGGGTGGGTGGAGTGCCGGCTGTGGAGACCACCATTCCGAACAGCCAGTCGTAGAGCAGGGGGATCATGCCGCCGTGCACGGCGTTGTTTCCGCCGACGTGCGATCGGGTGAAGTGTCCGGCCATCGTGACGCCGTTCGGCCCGGATTCGGTGATGGTCCAGGGCGGCAGCAGGGGATGACCCAGGCCCGGCAGTTCGATGACCCGGCCGGCCGGCGCCATGCCTTCGGGCACCTGATGGCCGTCCAGTAGGGCGCAGGCTTCTTCGACGTGCCGGGCCGCGGTCGTCCATGCCGAGCTGTCCGGATTGCTGGCGAGGGTCAGATCCTGCAGGCGGCGCATCGCGTCGACGAACCTGCCCAGTCCGGGCGGCGCGTGCTCGGCCGGCTTGATCTCGGGAAATCCGCCGCGCACGCCGGGTGCGGTCTCGGTCATCGCCGCGTCCATGTCTGGAGCAGCTCGTCGGTGGTGGTGATGGTCGCGAGCAGCGACAGGGTGTTGGCGATGATGGCCTCTCCGTACTCGGTGGGGATGCCGGCAACGGCATCCCGGGGAACGATCACGCGGTAGGCGGCATTGACCGCATCCATGACGACATTGGGGATGGCGATGTTCAACGACACCCCGACGACCACGATGGTGGACACCCCGAGGTTGCGCAGTACCGCGTCCAGGTCGGTGCCGCCCATCGGCCCAACGCCGTGCCACCGGCTCAGCACCAGATCGCTTGGCTCGGGACCTAATTCGGGTAGCACCGCCGCACCCGGAGTGCCCGGGGTGATGTCGACATGACCATCTCCCATGGCGAAGATCTTGGCGTTGTGGTTGGACCCGAGCCCGTCGGGCCGCCGCTGCACCAAGCAGTGCACGACGCGTACGCCGGCCGCACGGGCCACGGGCAGCAGCCGCACGATATTGGGCAGCGCGACCCGGCGGGCCTCCTCGGCCAGCATCGCCAGCCCGGCGTTGGGGCCGATGACCGCTCCCTGGCATTCCTGTGTGACGATCGCGGTGTGCTCGGGCGCCGCGATTTCGGTGAGGTCCGGTGTCATGCCGGCACTTCGTAGAACTGCGTCGCCCACTTGCGCAGTGCCATGTACCCTTTCGCGTCCACCTTGGACAGCGCCGGATGCTCGACGTACTTCTGGTAGCGCCAGATCTGCAGATCGTCGAAGACGGTGGACAGGAACTGCGTTTCGATCACGTCGCGTAGCTTGCCTTCCGGCACGGCGGAGTCATCGCCCGGGACCCGCGGCCACCAGATCGAGTAGAACAGGTCCGAGCACTCGTCATCGACCGGCGTGCAGGTGAAGATCAGCCGATGGTTCTGCGCGCCCTCGAAGACGCTGATCGCCCCGCCCAGGCCGAACAGGTGGCTGTGGAACCGCAACGCGAGGTCCTCGGGGTTGTCGCTGCGCGCGTCCGGCCAGCCCGCGACGAACTGCCACTCGTGGTCGACGATCTTCCAGTCCAGCACTCGCGGCGTCACCGTGGCGTGGTGCACGTATTCGAAATGTGCGCTGTCGGGAGCGTTCTCCGCGACGATCTGCGGATGCACCGGCTCGCGTTCGGCGCGCCGGGAGAACTCCGGGTACGCGCGGTAATAGGCCGCCGGATCGGTTTCGAATTGCGGAAACTTCTTGAAGATGTCCGGCATCTCCCACTGCGGCTCCTTGCCGTCCGGCTGGTGCCAGATGAACACGCAGTCGTACTGCTCACGTACCGGGTACACCCGCAGCCGCAGCGCGCGGTTGGGCCGGTCCGGTTGGTAGGGGATGTACCGGTTGGTGCCGTCCGGGCCCCAGCGCCAGCCGTGGAACGGGCACTCGACGCAATCGCCCAGCACCTTGCCGCCGTGGCCGATATGCGCGCCGAGGTGTCTGCAGTGCGCTTCGAGAACGTGCAGCTCGCCGGACTCGTCGCGGTAGGCGACCAGGTCCTCGCCGAAGTAGCGCAGCGGCCGCACTTCGCCGACCGGAAACTCGGGCGACCACCCGACCATGAACCACCCGGTGACCTTCCAGGTGAATGGCACTTTCACGTCGACGCCTCCGATTGCCTGATACTAAGCCCGTTACAGTATAGATTTCAGCAGTCCGGCCCGTGCACGGCAGGAGCGAAATGACACAGGCGGCTGACGAGCTGCAAGAGCGGTGGTGACGGTGGACGCTGACCCAGGCCTCGACGTCATCGTCATCGGCGCCGGCTTCTCCGGCCTGTACATGCTGCATCGGCTGCGTCAGTTGGGCATGCGGACCCGCGTGCTGGAGATGGCCGAAAACGTCGGCGGCACCTGGTTGTACAACCGTTACCCCGGCGCTCGCTGCGACATAGAAAGCATCGAATACTCGTACAGCTTCTCCGAAGAGATTCAGCAGGAATGGGTTTGGACCGAATCGATGCCTGCCCAGCCTGAGATCGAGGCCTACCTGAACTTCGTCGCCGACCGGCTCGATCTTCGCCGCGACATCCAATTCGGCACCAAGGTCGTCGCGATGACCTTCGACGAGGGCGCCGCCGCGTGGCTGGTGCGTACGCAGGGCGGCGAAACCTTGCGGGCCCCGTTCGTCGTCGCCGCCTCCGGCATCCTGTCCGTTCCGCTGAAACCCGACATCCCCGGGATGGACAGCTTCGCCGGGACGTCGCTGTACACCAGCAATTGGCCCAAGGAGGGCTTCGACCTGACCGGGAAGCGGGTGGGCGTCATCGGGACCGGTTCCACGGGCGTTCAGCTCATTCCCGTCGTCGCCGCCGAGGCGCGGCGGCTCTGCGTGTTTCAGCGCTCGCCCGCGTACACCCTGCCGTGGCGCGTGCACCGGTTCGAGGCCGGCGAGCTGGACGAGATGAAGGCCCGCTACGACGAAATCCGCGCCGCCCAACGGGCCCACCCCATCGGGGCGGCGCGGCTGAGCGCCTTCTCGGTGCTGCTGGAGATGCTGGGCAGGCCTCCGCTGAAGTCGGCCACCCGCGAAGAGCAATTGCGCGCCATCGAGGAACACGGCGTCATGGGCGCGCTCAACTGGGGCGACATCTTCTTCGACATCGAGGCCAATCGAATGGCCGCCAAACTCTACGGCGAGGCGGTGGCCCGCATCGTCAAGGATCCGGAAACGGCGGCCTCGTTGGTGCCCGTCCATCCGTTCGCATGCAAGCGACCGATCATCGATCAGGGTTACTACGAGACGTTCAACCGGGACAACGTCACCCTCGTCGACCTGCGCAAGTCACCGATCCGCGAGGTGACGCCCGGTGGCATCCGCACCGAGGAGCATTGCTACGAATTGGACGTCATCGTCTACGCCACGGGATTCGACGCGATGACCGGGGCGCTGTCCCGCATCGACATTCGCGGCCGTGGCGGAATGTCGCTGGCCGAGTTCTGGGCGGGCAAGGGCCCGCTGTCCTATCTTGGTTTGGCGGTCGCCGGCTTCCCGAACCTCTTCACCATCCAGGGTCCGGGCAGTCCCAGCGCCGCCACCAATTTCGTCGCCGCGCTGGAACAGCATGTGGAGTGGATCGGTGATTGCATCGCACACCTGCGGGACCGCGGGATCCGCACGATCGAGGCGCTGGCCACCGCGCAGCAGGAGTGGGTCGACCACGCCACCGCGCTCGTCGCGCCGACCGTGCTGGTCCACCCGTCGTGCAACTCGTGGTACAACGGCGGCAACGTGCCCGAGAAGAAGCGGATGTACATGGGCTACACCGGCGGAATTCCCGAATACCGGCGCCGCTGTGACCAGATTGCGGCAGGCGGATACGCCGGATTCAAGCTGGCTTAGGTGAATGGCATGTCGAAGGTGACGCGCGGGCTGGGGCTCGCCAGGGAGGCGACCCGCGAGCTCGGCATGTTATTGCCCCGCACGCTGGCCGGGCTGAACGAATCGACCGGCTGGGCGCCGGTGTCGCCGCGTGGCGTGCGGCAGTTCGGCGAGGTCATGCTGGATGAGCTTGTGCTGAGCAGCTTTTCGCTGCTCGGCGGGTCCCCCGCGGCGATCCGGCCGCTGGCCGGCTGCACGGCGGCGGCCGAAGAACTGTCCGCCCTGGGCATCGACCGTGCGCACGCCGACCCTGCGCCGCTGCGCGCGATCTCGGTGCGGCGGCGGCGCATCGGCAATCTCGCGTACGAGCGGATGGCCTTCGAGCACGATCCGGCGTTGCCGCAAACGCTGGAAGCCGAGGGTCTGGGCGGACCGGCGAGGGCGGTGGTGCACCTGTGCCGGCACACCGACGGCCCGAGGCCGTGGCTCGTCTGGGTGCACGGCGCCGGTCAGGGCGGCACCGAAGACCTGTTGCTGAGTCGCATCGGCCGAATACACCACCAGCTGGGATTCAACGTCGCGCTGCCGGTGCAGCCGGGCCACGGCTGCCGGCGTCGGGACTGGCCGGCCTACCCCGACATGGACCCCGTGGGCAACGTCGCCGGCATGATGCGCTCGGTGTCGGAGATCCGCGCGGTGGTGCGCTGGGTCCAACCGCGGGCGAGTGCGGTTGTGGTGGCGGGGATTTCGATGGGTACTCCGGTCGCGGCGCTGGTTTCGCACCTGGAGAGACAGATCGATGCGGTGGCGCTGTACACGCCGATCCTGGGGCTGAACGCGATGATCGCGCGGCACCTGGGGCGCTGGGGATCCTCGCGGGACGGATACCGTGAGCTGCTGGCGTCCCCGGAGGTCGCGAAGCTGACGTCGGTGATCGATCCGCTGCGGGCGGATCCGGCACCGCCGCCGGATCGCCGGCTCATCGTCGGCGCCTGGCACGACCGGATGGCCATGCGCGACCCCACGGTCGAATTGCAAAAGCGCTGGGGTGGGCGGCTGTACTGGTATGACGGCAGCCACGTGGGACACATCTTCTCCCGGCGGGTGCAGCGGGTGACCGATCGATTCCTGCGCGAGGTGGCCGGCTGATGGCGGCCCCGCGCACGGCCCGTGAAGTGGTCGAGCTCTACAACCTGGTCGTGTGGAACGAGTGCGACCTGAGCCTGGCCGAGGAGCTGTTCGCCGACACTGTGATTCGGCACGGGGTGGGGGAGGCACACACCCTCACCCGTGAACAGGCGGTCAGCCGGGTCAAGGACGTCTGGGGGATGTTCGACAAGTTGCGCTTCGACCTGAACGTCGTCGCCGCCGGCGACGACGGCGAGCACGTCGCGATCGTCTACGACTCGTCGATGACGGCCAAGGACGGCACCGAAACCAACGTCGCCAGCATCGAGATGTTCCGCGTCGTCGACGGGAAGATCACCGAAGTCTGGAATTGCGGCTACCAGCAAGGAGTTTGGAGTTGACCGATCGCATGCTTGATGAATTGGGCTATTACCTGCTGGCCGGTGCCGGTGGGGAGGGGCCGGCCACGCTGGTCGACGAGGCCCGCCGCGGTGAGGAGCTGGGCTTCGGCACCGCGTTCATCTCCGAGCGCTGGAACGTCAAAGAGGCGTCGTCGCTGACCGGCGCCGCGTGTGCGGTGACCACCCGCATGCAGATCGCCACCGCCGCAACCAATCACAACACCCGCCACCCGCTGATCACCGGATCGTGGGCCACCACCATGCACCGGCTCTCCAGCGGGCGCTTCACCCTGGGCATCGGGCGCGGCATCGCGGCGATCTACGGGGCGTTCGGCATACCGGCGGTCACGACCGCGCAGATGGAGGACTGGGCCCGGGTCATGCGCCGCCTGTGGCACGGCGAACTGATCTTCAACCACGACGGACCCATGGGCAAATACCCGATCCTGTTCCTCGACCCGGACTTCAACGAGGACATCCGGCTGGCGCTGGTGGCTTTCGGGCCCAAGACCCTCGACCTCGGCGGCCGCGTGTTCGACGACGTCATCCTGCACACCTACTTCACCCCCGAGACGCTGCAGCGCTGCGTGGCGACCGTCAAGTCCGCGGCCGAGAAGGCCGGCCGCGACCCGGACAGCGTTCGGGTATGGTCGTGCTTCGCGACGGTCGGTGACCACCTGCCCGAAGAGCTGCGGCTGAAGAAGACGGTCGCCCGCCTGGCCACCTATCTGCAGGGCTACGGCGACCTGATGGTGCGGACGAACAACTGGGATCCTGCTGTGCTGCAACGCTTCCGGGAAGACCCGGTGGTGACTTCCATCGCAGGCGGGATCGACCACAAGGCCACGGCCGAGCAGATCGAGCACATCGCGACGTTGATTCCCGGTGAGTGGCTCGAGCCGTCGGCCACCGGGTCGGCCCGGCAGTGCGCGGATCGGGTCCGCAAGGAATTCGACTACGGGGCCGACGCGGTGATCATGCACGGCGCGACGCCGGACGAACTCGAGCCTGTGGTCGCGGCGTATCGGGCCGGCTGACCGCGAGAGTGCAACTAGCGGCGCATTCCCCGAGAGGCGCCGTCGGTGGTTGCACTTTCGCGAAGGCCGGGTGCGTGGCATCGCGCGGATGAAGAGCGCTACGGCAAGATGACGGTCCGGCTGACCGGCTCCGCGGCAGCCTGCCGGCTGGACAGGCCGCGCCGCAAGGCGGCGAGCAGGGCGTCCCGGGTCTCACCGGGGTCGATGAGTTCGTCGAAACCCATGTGTTCCGCCGAGCGGTAGGACGCTTGCAGTTCCGCGTCGCGCAGCCGGGCGGTGAGGTCCTCGCCGGCGTGCGAAGCCCGGCTGAGCGCCGCGGCGCTCATCGCGCCCATCGTCGCCCCGGGATAGGCGAAGGTCGCGACCTGGTGGTCGAAACCCAGCAGCGACATGACCATCGAGCCGAATCCGTACGCCTTGCGGAGCGTGACGTGCAGTTTCAACGTGGTGGCCGCGGTCTGGGCGGCGAACATCCGCCCACCGGCGCGCAGCACACCGCTGCGCTCGGAGCGGCTTCCGGGCAGCATGCCGGGGTTGTCGGCGAGGAAGACGATCGGCAAGTGGAACGAGTCGGCCACCAGGATGAAGTGCGCTGCCTTGTCCGCGGCGTCCGCGTCGATCGAGCCGGCGATCACCTGGGGCTGGTTGGCCACCACCGCGACCGGATGCCCCCCGAGATGTGCCAGCGCGCAGATGATCGCCCTGCCGTACTGCGGCTGCACCTCGAACCAGTCCGGCCGGTCGAAGATCACGTCCAGGACGGCGCGCATGTCATACACGCGGCGGTTGTCGCGGGAGATGATGTCGAGCAGTTCCGGTGTCTGCCGCGGCTCGCCGGTCTGGTCGGCGGGTAGCGGCGACGGGTAGGACCAGGCGCTGGGCGGGAAGTAGGACAGGTAGCGCCGGATGTCGTCGAGCACATCTTCGTCGCTCTCGGCGACGTTGTGAATCACCCCGCTGGGCAGCGCGACATCCGGCCCGCCGAGATCCTCCTTCGAAATGTCTTCGCCCGTAGACTCTTTGACCACGGGCGGGCCGGCGGTGAAGATGGCGCCCTGTCTGCTCATGATGCGGAAGTCACACACCGGCGCGACGAGCGCGCCGTGTCCCGCCGAGGGGCCGAGCACGGCGGCGATGGTCGGCACCCGGCCCGAGCACTGCGCCTGGGCGAGCAGGTCGGTGGGGGTGCGCCCGTAGTGACCGCCGGTCGGACGAAACCCGGCGCCCTCGAGCAGCATCACCAGCGGAACCTTGTCCCGCAGCGCGAGTTCTGCGATGCGGTAGCGCTTCGAGTTGCCGCCGGGCCCGATGGTGCCGGCCATTGTGGTGAAATCCTCGGCGCCGAGCATCACCGGTGAGCCGTTGATCAAACCGGAGCCGACGACGATCCCGTCGGCGGCGACCTGGCCCCCGACGAGGGTGCCGATTTCACGGAATGACCCCGGGTCCAGCAGCCGGTCGATGCGCGCGCGGGCGTCGAGCTTGCCCTTGCCGCGGTGCTTGTCGAGCCGCTCCGGCCCGCCCATTTCCAGCGCGTGCTGACGACGCCGCTCGAGGTCGTCGAGCGTTTCTCCCCAGTCCTGGGTTTTCGCCATGCCTATGTCCTACCTCATGGAGTTTCGTCGCGCGATCAGATCCGCAGGGTCACATACTGGATTGCTTACTGTAAAGTTACCCGCATGGCCGACGCCGCCCGCCTCAAGATCGACGGGGGCATCCCCAATCGACTGGCCGAGGCGACCGAGGCGGCGGTCGCCCTGGAACGCGACGGGTATGACGGCGGCTGGACGGCGGAGACCAGTCACGACCCGTTTCTGCCGCTGCTGCTGGCCGCCGAGCACACGTCGCGGCTGCAACTCGGCACCAACATCGCGGTGGCGTTCGCCCGCAATCCGATGATCGTCGCCAACATCGGTTGGGACCTACAGGCTTACTCGAAGGGCCGGTTCATCCTCGGCCTGGGCACCCAGATCCAACCGCATATCGAAAAGCGGTTCAGCATGCCGTGGAGCCATCCCGCGCGCCGGATGCGCGAGTTCGTCTCCGCCCTGCACGCGATCTGGTCCGCGTGGAAAGACGGCGGCAAACTGCGTTTCGAGGGCGACTTCTACACGCACAAGATCATGACCCCGATGTTCACGCCGGAGCCGCAACCCTATCCGGTGCCGAAGGTCTTCCTCGCGGCGGTGGGCGAAGCGATGACCGAGATGTGCGGCGAGGTCGCCGATGGTCACCTCGGACATCCGATGGTTTCCAAGCGCTACCTCGACGAGGTCACGATGCCGGCACTGCTGCGCGGCATGCAGCGATCGGGCCGGCGCCGCAGAGACTTTGAAGTGTCGAGCGAGGTGCTCATCGCGACCGGCGAGAACGAGGAAGAGCTGACGTCGGCCACCGCCGCCGTGCGCAAGCAGATCGGCTTCTATGGGTCAACGCCCGCTTACCGCACGGTCTTGGAGCTACACGGTTGGGGAGACCTGCAACCCGAACTGCATCGCCTGTCCCTTGCGGGTGAGTGGGACGCCATGGGTGCGCTCATCGACGACGAGGTGCTCGCCGCCTTCGCGGTCGTCGGACCGGTGGACGCCGTCGCCGCCGCGCTCAAAAAGCGCTGCCAAGGCGCGGTCGACCGGGTCCTGCCGATCTTTCCGAATGCTTCTCAGCACTGTATTTCGGCCGCACTGAAGGAGTTTCGCGAGTGAGCACAACCGCGGTAGACGAGTCCGCCAAGCTGTTGGCAGATCCCTTGGCCTACACCGACGAACAACGCTTGCATGCGGCGCTTACCCACCTGCGGGCCAGCGCACCGGTGTCCCGGGTCGAGGTGCCGAACTACCGGCCGTTCTGGGCGATCACCAAGCACGCCGACATCATGGATATCGAACGCGAAAACATGCTGTTCACCAACTGGCCCCGGCCCGTCCTGACCACCGTGGAGGGAGACGAGCAGGCGCTCGCGGCGGGCGTCCGCACGCTGATCCACCTCGACGATCCGCAGCATCGGGTGGTGCGCGCGATCGGCTCCGACTGGTTCCGCCCGAAGGCGATGCGAGCACTCAAGGTTCGGGTCGACGAGCTCGCCAAGATCTATGTCGACAAGATGATGGCCGCAGGCCCGGAGTGCGACTTCGTACAGGAGGTGGCGGTCAACTACCCGCTCTACGTGATCATGTCGCTGCTGGGGCTGCCGGAGGTCGACTTTCCGAGGATGCTCAAGTTGACCCAGGAATTATTCGGCAGCGACGACTCCGAATTCAAGCGGGGCGCCAGCAGCGAGGATCAACTGCCGGCGTTGTTCGACATGTTCCAGTACTTCAACGGGGTAACCGAGTCGCGCCGCGAGCACCCGACCGAGGACCTGGCGTCCGCGATCGCCAACGCCCGCGTCGACGGCGAGCCGCTGTCGGACATCGACACCGTGTCGTACTACCTCATCGTCGCCACCGCCGGCCACGACACCACCAGTGCAACCATCTCCGGTGGCCTGCAAGCGCTCATCGAAAACCCGGACCAGCTCGAGCGCCTGCGCGACAACCTCGATTTGATGCCGCTGGCCACCGAGGAAATGATCCGCTGGGTCACCCCCGTCAAGGAATTCATGCGCACCGCCACCGAGGACACCACCGTGCGCGGGGTGCCCATCGCGGCGGGGGATTCGGTGCTGCTGTCCTATGTGTCGGCCAACCGTGACGAGGATGTCTTCGTCGACCCGTTCCGCTTCGACGTCGGGCGCGACCCCAACAAACACCTCGCCTTCGGCTACGGGGTGCACTTCTGCATGGGCGCGGCGTTGGCCCGCATGGAGGTCAACAGCTTCTTCACCGAACTACTGCCCAGGCTCAAATCCATTGAACTGACCGGTGAGCCGAAACTGATGGCCACCACCTTCGTCGGCGGCCTCAAACACCTGCCGGTTCGCTACGCGCTGACCTGAACGCAAGGCCCTACCGTCCTCGTTACACTCCACGTGGAGGACTGGGCAATGACGCGTAGGACGATTGTGATCACCGGTGCCAGCGACGGCATCGGCGCCGCGGCGGCCCGCCGGATGCGCCGTGGCGGCGCGAACGTCGTACTGGTCGGCCGGACGGAAGGCAAGACCGCGGCCATGGCCGCGGAGCTGGACGCCGGCTATTTCGTGGCCGACTTCGCCGACCTGTGCCAAGTGCGGGCACTGGCGGACAAGATCCGCTCGGAGTGCCCGCGTATCGACGTCTTGGGCAACAACGCCGGCGGCGTCTTCAGCAAGTTGCGCACCACGGCCGACGGCCATGAGATCACCCTTCAGGTCAACTACCTGGCGCCGTTTCTGCTCACCACGCTGCTGCTCGACGTGCTCGTCGCTTCGCGCGCCACGATCGTCAACACATCGAGCTCGTCGCAGCGGCTGCTCCGCCAGGTCACCCTCACCGATTTCGAGACGACCGGCCGGCGCCGGCCGAGCACCGCCTACGCCCTGGCGAAACTGGCAAACATCTTGTTCACCAGGGAATTACATCGGCGCTACAACGCCGACGGGCTTTCGGCCGCCGTCGTGCATCCGGGCTTCGTCAACACCAACATCGGCCACTCGTCGGGATCGCGATTCCTGACGACCATGCAACGCACCCCGGTGAGCCGCCTCATCAAAACCGCGGATCGGGGTGCCGACCAGCTGGTCTGGTTGGCCACCAGCACGCCCGGCGTGGACTGGTCTTCCGGCGAGTACTACTCCGGGGGCAAAGTCGCGAGGGCCAACCGCGCGGCCGACGATCCGGTGCTCGCGCGCGAACTGTGGGATCGCACCCTGGCCAAGGTTACATAGCAGCCCGAGCCTCCCGGCGGCGCCGTGGAGCCGGGCTAGACTCGCATCCCGTGGAAACTGCTCACCACCCGGCCCTGGTGACCGGTGGCGCGTCCGGCATCGGGCGTGAGGTCGCCGCACGGCTGCGCGAAGCGGGCCACCACGTCGTGGTGTGGGACCTCTCGAACGCCGACATCGCCTGCGACGTCAGCGATCCCGACGCGGTGTCTGCCGCTATGGAGCAAACCGTGCGCGACCACGGCACGCCGACCCGGATCGTCACCTGCGCCGGAGTCGGTGCGTCGGGCCTGCTGCTCGAGCAGGCGCCCGCGGAATGGAACCGCGTGTTGGGCGTCAACCTCACGGGCACCTGGCTGACCATTCGCGCGGCCGCCAGGGCCATGGCCGACGCAGGCGTGGGCGGCTCGATCGTTGCCGTCTCCAGCATCAGCGGCACTCTCGCCGACCGGGACATGGGCGCCTACTGCGTGTCGAAGGCCGGGGTGGACATGCTGGTGAAGGTCGCCGCCGCGGAGTGGGGCGTGCACGGCATTCGGGTGAACGCCGTCGGGCCGGGCGTTACGCGCACCCCCATGCTGGCGAAACCCGAACAGCTGCCGGGCTGGGTCGAAGCCCTGTCCGAACGGACGGCGCTGGGCGGCCTGGGGGACCCCGCCGACGTGGCCGCAGCGATCGTCGGCGTCCTCGAGTTGCCTTGGGTGACGGGGCAAGTCGTGCACGCAGACGGCGGCCTGGCGCTGCACAGTCCCATCGACGCGTATGGCCAACTGCAGCGGGTGATGCGCCGGAAAGGCCTCAGCTGATTCCGAAATCGATGATGCCCCTGATGATTCTGCCGTTGCGGAGGTCATCGTAGGCATCGTTGATCTCGTCGAGGCGGTAGCGGCGCGTGATCATCTCGTCGAGCTGAAGTTGCCCGGTTTGATAAAGCCCGGCCAGCCGGGAGATGTCCGCCCTCGGGTTGCACGAGCCGAATATCGTTCCCGCCAGCGTCTTGTTCATCAGGATGAAGTCTTGCAGGTCGATCTTCACCGACCGGGTCAGCTGCGAGGTCATGCCGGTGAGCACACAGGTGCCGCCCTTGCGCGTGAGCTGCAGCGCGTCGCGGACGTCGGCGGCGGTGATCAACGAAGGCGAGACCACCACCGCGTCGGCCATGACGCCGTACGTCAAGCCCCGCACGAGGTCCAGCGCCTCGGCGACCGTCGCCACACTGTGGGTCGCGCCGAACTGCAACGCCGATTTCTGCTTGAAGTCCACCGGGTCCACGGCGACGATTTGTGCGGCGCCGTTGATCCGTGCGCCCTGGATCGCACCCGTGCCGATTCCGCCGGCGCCGACGATCACGACGGTGTCACCGCCGCGCACGCCGGCGCGATTGGCGGCCGAACCGTAGCCGGTTGGGATGGCGCACGACAGCAACGCGACCGGCGCCAGCGGGAGATCCGGCTCGACTTTCACCAGTGAATTCGTAGACACCACAGTGTGTTCGGCGAACGCCCCGACCTTGGCCAGATGTCCCAACGGCCGGCCGTCGGCGGTGTGATGACGAAAGGTACCGTCGGTGGGCATGCCGGGGGTGAGGGTGAAAGCACCGACGTCGCAGATGTATTCCATGCCGGTCGCGCACCAGCGGCACTGCCCGCAGACCGCGACGAACGACATCACCACGTGATCACCGGGGGCGAAATCCGTTACCCCCTCGCCGACTTCGCGCACGATGCCCGAGCCCTCGTGGCCGCCGATCGTCGGGAACATGGTCGGCAGGCCGAGGGACCGCATCACCTCGTTGGGTGCCGACATGTCGCCCTTGAGGATGTGGTCGTCGGAGTGACACAGCCCGGCCGCCGCCAGCTCGACCAGGACTTCCCCCGCGCGGGGCGGGTCGAGCTCGAATTCCTCGACCGACCAGGGTCCGCCGACATCGTGCAGGATCGCCGCGCGGCTTCTCATTTGACCGGGGCGAAGGTGACCGGAAGCTTGTTGGGGGAGCGGAACGTAAGCCCGACGATCTTGGATTCCTGGCCGGTTCCATCGTCGGCCACGAAGGCCAGATCCTTGACGCGGTCGAACAGGCTGTTCAGCATGACCCGCGTCTCGAGCCGGGCCAGATGCATGCCGAGACACATGTGGATACCGCCGGCGAACGCGATGTGCGCCTGGCGGGGCCGGCGGATGTCGAAGGTGTTGGGGTCGGTCCAGCGGCTCTCGTCACGGTTGGCCGAGCCCATGCACATGTCGATCTGCGCGTCGGATGGGATTGTCTTGCCGCCGATTTCGACCTCTTCGGTGGTGGTCCGCATGACCATCGTCAGTGGGGTTTCGAAGCGCAGGCCCTCTTCGATCGCCATCGGTATCAGCGACCGATCCTGGTAGACGAGCGCCAGCTGCTCGGGGTGGGTCAGCAGCAGGTACAGCAGGTTGCCCGACGACCGATAGGTGGTCTCCAGCCCGGCGGGCAGCAGCAGGCGCAGGAACGCGATGATGGCCTCGTCGGAGAGCTTCTCGCCCTCGATCTCGGCGGCGACCAGGTCGCCGATGATGTCGTCGGTGTGTTTGCGCCGCCGCTGCTCGACCTGTTCGAGGAAGTAATCGTGCAACTCCGCCGCCGCGTTGAGCCCGGCGACGATGTCGGTCGGGATGGAGATGAGGTCGAGGGACAGGCGCCGGAAGAGGTCGAGATCCTCGGGAGGCAGACCGAGCAGCGTGGAGATGATCCGGGTCGGGAACTCGAACGTCACCGCCTTGACCAGGTCCGCCTGGCCGTCGTTCTTGATTTCGTCGACGAGTTGATCGCACACCGGCCCGATGACCGACGGCTCCCAGCGTTCCAGCGCGGTGGAGCGGAAGGCCTTGGCCACCAGGTTGCGGTGATCGTGGTGCTCCTTGCCGCCCATCGCCAGGATGGTGTGGCCCATCACCAAACCGATGGTCTCGTCGTACTTGTGCGAGCTGAAGATGCGGTCGTCGCGGAACGCCTGGAACACCGCGTCGTAACCGAACAGCACCCACTCGTCGTTCGGGCGCAGCTCTTCCGGCATCTGGGAGTGGTCGGCCAGTGCGCCGTGCCAAACCGGTTCCGTGCGCCTCATGTACTCGAAGAACGGGTAGGGGCTGGTTTCGCCGGTGAGGTCGAGTGCGACGGGCGGGTTCGCGGGGTCGGTACTGAGCGACATCAGCGCTGCTCCTGAGCGGCCGTAAGCGGATTGGTACGCGGAATATTGCTATCATAGTATAAATAGCAACTAAGCCCAACGGGCTTGTCGTGGTTACCGTAACGGGCACAGTATTGAGCTTGCGTTGGTCAGAGGTGGTGATGCAGGTGGCCCAGCGGCGATTCGTATGTGCTCTGGACGATCTGCCGCCCGGCGCGATGAAGCTGGTCGACGTCGGAAAGTTCGGTGTCGGGGTGTACAACGTGCGCGGCGAGCTCTACGCGATCGTCAACTATTGCTCGCATGAGGGCGCCCCGCTGTGCCTCGGTTTGATCGGTGGGACCAACGAGTTCGACCCCGGCGAACCCGGCGGGGTGCGGCGTGTCCGCGACGGTCAGATCGTCCGATGCCCTTGGCACAACTGGGAATTCGATATCACCACCGGACAAAATCTCGCCGATCCGACGCGCCGTGTCCGCACCTACCCGGTCGACGTCACCGACGGGGAGGTGTACCTGACCGCATGAGCCGGATCATCGATGCCAACGTGCAGCCACATTTTCGCTCCAACGCGGAGATACGGCGCTATCTGCCCGCGGCGCATAGGTTGAGGTCGATCCCCGACGTCGAGCAGCAGTGGTATCAGGCGCCCGGCGGCGACTACCGCCAAGACCTCTACGGGGAGCACTACCCCGGGTCGGACCCGGAGACGGTCGGCCGCGACCTGTTCGCGCAGGGTGTCGAGTACGCCATCCTCAATCCGCTGACCCGCGGCAACATCGCCGACTACCTGCTCAACAGCAGGATCTGCGCGGCGGTCAACGACTGGCTGCTCGACCGCTGGCTCGAGCCCGACAACGCCGATCGATTCCGGGGCACCATCCGCGTCAATCCGGAAGACCCCAAGGGGGCCGTGGCGGAGATCGAGCGCCTGGCCGATCACCCGAAGCTGGTGCAGGTCGGCGTCCCGCTGCAGTCCCGCGAACCCTATGGCAAGCCGATGTTCGAGCCGATCTGGGAGGCCGCGGCCGCCCACGGGCTGCCGGTGGCGGTGCACATCAATGGCGGCAATGGCGTCGACTATCCGCCCACCTTCGCCGGGCACGCCCACACCTATCCGGGATACGCGGCGTTCATGCCGCTGAACTACTTCGTGCACCTGGCCACCCTCATCGTCGAGGGCGTGTTCGGCAGGCACCCCGGCCTCAAGTTCGTCTTCGCCGACGGGGGCTACGACATCCTCACCCCGTTGATCTGGCGGCTGGACACCTTCTGGGTGTCGATGCGCGATCAGACGCCGTGGGTGGACCGCTATCCGAGCGAGTACCTGCCCGGCCATGTCAGGTTCTGCTCGTCGGCGTTCGACGGCCCGACCGACGCCGGCGAGATGCGCCGCTGGATGGAGTTCAGCGGCAAGTCCGACCTGCTGATGTACGGATCGGCGTATCCGCATTGGTCCACGTCGCCGCCGGAGGCCGTGGCGGAGGGTCTCGACGCCGCGCAACGCGACAAGGTGCTGTGGCGAAACGCAAGCGAGTTGTACGGGCTGAAGGAGCGTGTCCGATGACCACGATCGAACGGGTCGAGTCGCCGACCGACCACGACGACGAAATAGCTGTCACCATCGTCGACACAGACGTGCACCCGTTGCCCGTCTCGACCGACGTGCTCAAGTCGTACGCGGCGCCCGAATGGGTGGACAAGATCTGGCCGACCGGCAACGCCGTCGCCCCGGTGCCGCATTTCTACGACACCCCGGACTCGTACAAGACATCGTCGCTGCGTATGGACGCGTGGCCGCCCAATGGGGGAGTCGCGGGCAGCGACCCCGAGTTCGCCGCCAAGCAACTGCTGCTCGATGCCGGCGTCAGCATCGCGACGCTGGAGCCCATGTGTGACGCCCAGCTGCCGCAGGCCGAACATGTTCTCAAGTCCGCCTACAACGACTGGCTTGCCGACGTCTGGCTTGACACCAACAACCAGCACGGCCGCTGGCGCGGATCGATCAGCGTCAGCGCGCAGACGCCCGAGCAGGCGGCGCGGGAAGTCGAACGGTGGGCGGGGCACCCGTACATGGCCCAGGTGCTGATGACACCCCAGACCCGCGGAATCCCTTTTGGGAACCCGCATTTCGACCCGCTTTATGAAGCCGCGTCGCGCCACGGTTTTCCGGTGGCCACGCACCTGATGGGGCAGACGCCGTTCGAGCTGATCCCTCTGTATCCGGTTGGCAATCCGGCGCATTGGCACGACTTCTTCGCCTCCTGGCCACTGCTGTACGTCTCGCACCTGATGAGCCTGGTGTTCGACGGCGCGTTCGACCGCCACCCCGACCTGCGGGTGGTATTCGTCGAAGGCGGCTTCACGTGGGCGATGCCGGTGATGTCGCGGATGGACCGCATCTGGGAGGCGCGCCGCGGCGACCTGCCCCACGTGCGGCGCCGCCCGTCGGAGTATGTGCGCGAACATGTTCGGTTCACCACCCAGCCGCTGGAAGACGCCGACACCGTGCAGTTCCGGGAGTACCTGGAGATGATGGACCTGGGTGACAACCTGATGTTCTCCACGGACTACCCGCACTGGAGCTACGACTCGCCGGCCTATGCGATCAACCGATTCCCGGCCGACCAGCGGGAGCGGATCATGCGCGGCAACGCGACCGCTCTGTACGGGCTACCGGCGACGGTCAAGGCGCTCCCCGGAGAACGCCAAATCTGACCCGAGCGCGGGCGGCAAGCACCTCATCTTTCACCACCCGGAATCGCAGGTCTACCTTGAAGGGGGCTTCCGGCACTTCGCGCGCCGGGACCGGACGAGCCCCCACGACGAGCCCGGAAGATGAGAGGGTATGACACAAACGAATCTGACACGGCCGCAGGGCCTTACCCGGATCGACCCGGTGCTCCGGGAGGCCGCCACCGCGCTGGGCGTCGCCGAATTCCGCGCCGAGACGCTGCCCGCCGAACGCGAACACGCCAACCGGCTCGCCGCCGAGCGCGCCGCGGCGGCCGACACCGCCGATGTCGCCATCGAAACCCGCACCATCGCCGGTCCGGGTGGCCACCAGCTGAATCTTCGCCTCTACCGGGGTCCCAACCTGGAGCGAGCCGAGTCGGGCTTGCCCCTTGTCCTGTATGCACACGGCGGCGGCTTCGTGACCGGGAACCTCGACACCGATCACGCCCAATGCGTGGAGCTGGCCAGAGAGGGCGGCTGCCTGCTGATATCGGTCGACTACCGGCTCGCGCCCGAGCATCCGTGCCCCGCGGCGTTGGACGACGTCGAGGCCGGCTTTTACTACGCGATCCGCAATTGCGCCGAGCTGAACGTCGACGTCAAACGCATCGCGGTGATGGGCCGCGACGCGGGTGCGGCGCTGGTCGCCGGCCTGAGTCAGCGCATGTTCGATGACGAGGGCCCGCAGATCCTGGTGCAGATCCTGCACCAGCCGATGCTGGACTCCGACGCCACCCAGTCGCGGCGGGAGTTCCAGCGCACGCCGGGTCTCAATGGGCCGGCGGTGAGCCGGGCGTGGGGTCATTACCTCGGGCACGCGAGCGCCAGCGGTCAACACGTGCCCGCGCACCGGGCGAACCTCGAGGGCCTGCCGCCCACGTTCATCAGCTGCGCGGAGATCGATCCCTGCCGCGATGAAGCCATCGGCTACGCGAACCGGCTGTTGCACGCCTACGTGCACACCGAATTGCACGTCATCGCAGCGGCATTCAACGGGTTCGACTCGGTGGTTCCCGATTGGGTCGTTTCCCGGGAGAACCGGGCCCTGCACGCGCGTTCGCTGCGCCGCGTATTCGCCATGTAGGCGCGCGCAGCACTATCGACGGGACTCCGGTATCTCTTACCGTAGTGCCCGTTGCTACCATCGAAAACGCCGGCGAACTCTCCACGAGAGGCAGCATGACCACACTCGACTCTCCCGAGAAGACGCTGTTCACCTCGACGACCCAAGCCTTCCTGGAAAAGGAGGCGCCCCTGCGCCGCGTGCGCGAGTTGCACGCCGCGGGGGTGTCGTTCGATCCGGCATGGTGGCGGCGCGCCGCGGAGCTGGGCTGGACGGGCCTGCTGGTGCCGGAGGAATTGGGCGGCGGCAGCGTCTCGGACAGCGGTCTGGCCGATCTGGCCATCGTCGCCGAACAGCTCGGCAAGACGGTGGCGCCCGGGCCCCTGTATCCGGTCAGCGTCGTGCTGGCCGCGCTTGTCGAGTGCGCGGACCCCGGGCCGCACACCGCCACCATCGAGGCGTTGATGTCCGGTGAAACGGTGGCGTCGTGGGCGGTTTCGGAGCCGGGCCGCGGCTGGGCGCCGCTGAATCCGTCGGTGACGGCCACGCCGACCGATTCGGGCTATCGCATCGACGGCGCCAAGGACCGGGTCGAGGCGGGCGCGCAGAGCGCGGTGCTGCTGGTGGTGGTGCGCTGCGGTAACGAGCTTCGCCAGTTTCTGGTCCCGACGGATGCGCCGGGCGTCACGGTCACGCCCCAGCAGTCGGTCGACCTGGTCAAGCAATACGCCCGGGTGCGTTTCGACGGTGTGATGGTGGACCGATCCGCGGCCGTCGGCACCGCCGCCGAGACCGCCGCGCTGGTAGACCGGCAGAGCCACATCGCACAGGTCCTGCAATGCGCCGAGGTGGTCGGCGCGTTGCAGACGGTGTTCGACCTGACCGCGCAGTGGGCGCTGGATCGGCACACGTTCGGGCGTCCGCTGGCGTCCTACCAGGCGCTCAAACACAAATTCGCCGACATGAAGCTGTGGCTGGAAGCCTGTCGCGCCACCACGGCCGCGGCGGTCGCCGACGTCGCCGCCAACGCGCCCGGGGCGGGCATGTCGGCCAGCGTGGCCAAGTCCTACGTGGGCGAGATGGCCGGCCAGATCGTCCAGGCCTGCGTGCAGATGCACGGGGGCATCGGCGTCACCTGGGAACACGACCTGCATCTTTACCTGCGCCGGGTCACGTTGTACCGCTCCATGTTCGGGACACCAGAGGAACACAACCTGCGCGTGTACGAATACGAGAAGGCGGGGCGGTCGAACCGATGACGGCGACCGAATCCGTTGCCGACTTCGCCGCCAGGGCCAGGGCGTGGCTGGCGGACAACATGCCCCCTATCGACCCCGAGTCCCCGCCGCCCGCCCCGCGCGACGACGAGCGATCCTGGGTGCGGGCCCGGGAACTGCAAAAGCGGCTCTACGAAGGGGGATTCGCCGGCATTTGCTTCCCCCGCGAGTACGGCGGCCTCGGCCTGGACTACGAGTATCAGAAGGCGTTCGACGCGGAATCCCTCGCCTACGAGATGCCGCTGATTCTCAACACTCCCACGTTCACGATCTGCTGCGCCACACTGCTCGACACCGGCAGCGAGGATCAAAAGAAGCGACACATCGCGGCGGCGCTGCGCGGCGACGAGGTTCTGGTGCAGTTGTTGTCCGAGCCGAGCGGGGGATCCGATCTGGCCGGCGTCATCACTCGAGCCGAACGTCGCGGCAACCGCTGGATACTCAATGGGGCCAAGACGTGGAGCACGAGCGCCTTCGCCGCCGACTACGGGCTGTGTCTGGCCCGCACCAATTGGGATGTGCCCAAGCACGAGGGCCTGACCATGTTCCTGGTGCCCATCGCCCATCCGGGAATCACCTTGCGGCGCATCACCATGCTGAGCGGTTCCACCGAGTTTTGCGAGGAGTTCCTGGACGAGGTGGACGTCGGCGGCGACGCCGTCGTCGGGGAGGTCGACGGTGGCTGGGCGGTGGCGTCGCGACAGCTGTATCACGAGCGCCGCGCGGTGGGTCAAGGGTCGGAGTTTGCCAGCGGGAGCGGTAGCGAGGGTGGTAACGCGAATCCGGTTGACTATGTGGGCCTTATCGAAAAGACGGGGCAGGCCGGTAACGAACGCGTGCAGCAGATGGCCGGCCGCGCACTGGTACAGCGCGCGGTGGCCGAGCAGCTGATCGGCCACGTCTACCGCAGCGTCCGAGACGGCACGCTGCCGCCGGCCGCGGGCACGCTCATCCGGCTGTTCCACGCCGAGACCGTGTTCGTGGATGTCGACACCGCCATGGCGATCGCGGGAAGCGCCGGGGTCGTCGGGGAACCCGGCGAAGGCCTGGAAACCGGGCTGCGCTACCTGGCCCGCCAGACCGTCGCGATGGGCGGCGGCACCACGGAGATGGCTCGCAACGTCATCGGCGAGCGGGTGCTGGGCCTCCCACGGGAATTCGCGGCCGACCGCGGCGTGCCATTCAAGCAGGTGCGGCACGGCCAGCGGTCCGACCGCCCCTAGCCCTCCGCGACGAGGTTCTCGGCGAGCCCACCGGCAACGGGGAGTTGTACCAACGACAGGACATGGTGCGCTGGGCTTCCCGGCGGAGCCACCAGCACATACTCGCTGCCCTGTCGTAGCGCTCGCTCGCGGGCGGCGGCCAGCGCGCTGACCCCGGCCGAGCCGAGCTGGGTCACGGCACTGAGGTCGATCGTCAATGGCGCTACGCCGGAACGGCTTTCGACCGCAATCTGGCGATCCAGGGTGGATGCGGAATTGGAGTCGACGTCGCCGTTGACGACTATGCGGCCCGGTTCGGTGACCACGGAGGCAAATTCGGAGTTCATCGACCGCTGCTGGTCTCTCCGGGTGACGAGCGTGTCGGTGACGAAATTGGCCGGCCGCGACAGGCGGTGCGTCAAGCTGGCGGTGGTCCCGCCAGGACCGTGGCTGACGTGCGCGCTGGACACCAGGGCTTCGGCCATGGCAAGTCCGCGGCCGCGGCCCTGCTCGCCCTCGCGATGATCCTTCCACTGCCCGTGATCGATGACCGATGCGTACAGCTTGCCGTCTCCGGCCAGCGACGCCTCAACGGCGACTCCGTCGGAAACCTCTGCGGCGTAACCGTGTTCGACCGCATTCTCGACGAATTCGGAGACCGCGTGCACGATGTCGGAAATGTCGTCGGCGGCGGCGCCGACGTCGGAGAGCCACTGGCGCAGGCGGGCGCGAACCGCGCGTGCGGCGTGAATCGTGGCGTCCAGCGTCATCTGGAGCGGTGGCGGTGGCGTGCGCCGTTGCGCCGCGAGCAGGGTGATGTCGTCGTTATAGCCGGTCGACCGCAGCAGCAGCTCCAAAGTCTCCGAACAGATACGGTCGATGCGCCGTGCCGAGGACTCGATGACGAACCCGCTTTGACCGCCGGCGACGTTCGCGGCCAGATCGGCGAATTCGGCGGTGCTGGCCATCAGCGGCCGGCCCGGGCGTTCGATCAGACCGTCGCTATAAAGCATGACCGTGTCGCCCACGTCAAGAAACTCGGTGCGCACCGGGAAACCCGTGCCGCTGCCCAGCGGGCCGGCCCCAGACGGCTCGAGGTAGCGCGCGGCGGCCTCCGCCGTGACGAGCAGCGGCGGCGGGTGACCGGCGGTGCAGTACTGGAATTCGCCCGTGGTGAAGTCGAGCGATCCCACGCACACGGTGGCAGACCTCGACCCGGGCACATGTTCGTGGAACCGGTCGACCGCCGCCAGTGCCTCGGCGATCGGATGTCCCGCCAAGATCTGCATCCGCAGCGCGGTGCGCAATTGCGACATCACCGCGGCCGCTTCGACGCCATGGCCCACGACGTCGCCAACGATGACAACCAGTCGATCCCCAAGGGGGACCGCATCAAACCAGTCGCCGCCCGCCCCGGTGTCCTCCGCGGCGACGAGGTACTCGGCGGCCACGTCGGCGCCGGGAACGACCGGGACCGACGGAGCCAGCAACGCCTGCTGCA
The DNA here is from genome assembly GCF_025263485.1 of Mycobacterium sp. SMC-2. Taxonomy (NCBI): domain Bacteria; kingdom Bacillati; phylum Actinomycetota; class Actinomycetes; order Mycobacteriales; family Mycobacteriaceae; genus Mycobacterium; species Mycobacterium sp. SMC-2. The sequence continues at coordinate 4,635,438 of NZ_CP079863.1, read as the reverse complement.
TAACGGTGGCCGAATCGCGGACGTTGCGGTACCGCTCGGACAACTCCTGCATGCGCGACTCGGCGGCCAGCCGTGCCCGCACCCGGTCGGTCACGTCGACGAAGGCGAGTTGCACGCCGTCGATCGAGCCGTCGTCGCCGCGCCGCGCGGTGACGATGAAGTCGAAGAAGTGTTCTTGTGCTGCCCCCGAGCCTTCGAAGTCGGCCTGCACCCGCCACTCGGTCCCCGATTGCGGCTCGCCCGTTTGATACACCCGGTCGAACATCTGCAAGATCTGCTGGCCCTCGAGCTCGGGATAGACCTCACGCACCAGCAGCCCGATGCTGTCGACCGGCGGACTGAGTGCGCGGTAAGCCGCGTTGACCGCGACGAAGCGGTGGTCGGGCCCTTCGAGCCCAACCAACAGCGCGGGGACGTTATCGAAGGTGCGGCGCACATCGTCGGCCGCACCCACGGTCTTGTCCCAGTCTCTGTCAGCGGCCATTGGCCGTTCCTCCTACGGACCCGTTCTCCAACCGAGTCCCGCAAGCTGGTCACAAAGCGTTGAGCACTCGCCAGACACCGAAGTAAAGGGTATCAACGGCAGTCCGGTGCTCGATGCACCAATTTTCCCAGCGTGGCGCGGCTGCGCCGGTCACCCGTCGATTTAACCAGCCCTGTTTGTAATTACTCTGCGCGGGTATCACGCGCCAATGGTCAATGGCTTCCTAGGGCGATTGATCTCGCGCTGGCAGAGCATCGTGTCCTCACCGGTGCTCACCCTGAACGGCTGGGTCGCCTTCAACCTGCCGCGAACGGTGACCGCACTCGGCGGATCGCTACTGATGGGTCTGGTGGCCGTGCATGCATACGTCTTTATCAGGGAGCCGACACCCTGGTACTTCGGTGTCTACTCGGCTCTGCTGGCAATCGGCTGCCTGGGGGCGGCGGCCGCGATGGTGTTCGCCCTCAAACCGCATGTGCCACAGGCGGGCTGGTACTTCGGCAGTCTGGTCTGCCTGGCCTTCCTGGCCATCTACCTGGTCAGCCGGTGGGTCACCCTAGCCGGGCTGGAAGCGCTGACCGGCCGATGGGACCTGACGCCGGGCACTTTCGCACTGGTGTTCGCCGCCGGCTTCATCGCGGTGCACACGACGGTGCTGTCCGGCATCAACGTGGCCTACCCGCAACGGCAGCATTGGTACGACTGACTGGAGCCCAGGCATGACGACGCTCGATTACCCGGTGTGGCTGCGAGTGGATCACTGGCTCAACGTCCTGTTCGTCACCCTGATCATCCGCAGCGGCATCGAGATACTCTCCACCCACCCCAAGTTGTATTGGCACGACGACAGCAAACCCGGCAGCGAATGGGCGCGCTTTACCCGCAAGGTAATGCCGCGCGACCGGCTGTACGACACCCTCGACGAAGAAGAGTCCTACAGTTCGTTGGTCGCGCTGCCCGGTCACAAGAAATTGGGGATGGGGCGCCATTGGCACTTCTTCTCGGTGATCTGCTGGATTCTGCTCGGGTTGTCGTACTACGTCCTGCTTTTCACGACCGGTCAATGGCACCGGTACTGGCCCTATTCGTGGTCGATCTTTCCCGAGGCCGCCAATGACATCGTCACGTACATGTCGTTCAACCTGCCGCCGCTGCTCCCCGGTGAGCCATTGGACGCCATTCAGAAGCTGACCTATGCGGGCGTCGTTTTCATCCTCGCACCGTTCCAGATCCTCACCGGGGCCGCACAGTCGCCGGCGATCGAGGCGCGCTTTCCGTGGTATGTGCGGATGTGGGGTGGCCGGCAATCGGCCCGGAGCCTGCATTTCCTGGGGTTGTTGGCCTTCGTCGTCTTCATCGCGATTCATCTGTCGATGATCTTCTTCTGGGGCTGGGGCCAACTGACGGCGTCGATGATCTTCGGCTCCGTCCGCAACATCAATTGGGCTACGGCGCTGTCGCTGATCATCATCGGGGCGATCGTCGCCATCCACGTCGCGGCCACCAAATGGAGCCTGCGCTACCCAGTCCAGGTTCACCGCATACTCGGTGCCGCGGTGACCGGCGCCCGGCTGCTGTTGCTGCGCCCGCTGAATTCTCGGCAGAACTACCCGGCCCGCAAGTTGACCAAAGATCACCGGATCAACGGAAAGCCGCCTGCCAGCACCGAATACAAAGTCATGGCGGTCCACAACTTCGTCGACTGGCGGCTGCCGGTCGGCGGACTCGTCGAAAACCCGGTGACGTTGGATCTGGCCGCGCTACGCGCGCTCGCCGAGCGGCAGACGCAGCGGACGCTGCACAACTGCGTGCAAGGTTGGACCAGCATCGGCGAGTGGAGCGGAATTCTGCTGGCCCGGCTGGCGGATGTGGTGCGGCCGTTGCCGCAAGCCAAGTACATCTGCTTCCTGAGCATGCAGGAGACCGGGCGCGACGAACCCGCGGCAGAGCTACCGGGGGGCCAGTTCTATGAGGTGATGGACATCGAGCTCGCCTATAAGCCGCAGACGCTGCTGGCGTATGAGATGAACGGCCGGCCGTTGCCCATCAAACATGGCGCACCCCTGCGGCTGCGGGTGGAGACGCAGGTCGGTTTCAAGATGGTCAAGTGGATCAACGGGATCGAGTTCGTCAACGACTATTCCGGCATCGGCAAGGGGCTGGGTGGCTGGCGTGAGGATCATGTCCACTACGACAAGGACGTGGAGATTTGACATGACCGATGAGGACCCGACCGTGCGGCCCGAGCTCATCGACCTGAATTCCGCTGCGCGGCACCGTGTTCTGGAAAACGTCTCCGCCAAGGGCGGCCACTGCGAGCAGTGCGGCGGAACCGACTTCGACGTGGGTCACGCCCTATACCTCGGATTCCTGTTCCTCAACGAGGACCATGACGCCTATATGGTGGCGCTGACCTGCCGCAACCCGGATTGCACCAGGCCACGCACCGGGATCGTGTTGCCGCAGAGCGACTTTCTCAGTCACGGCGCTTCGGAGAGCGCAACCGCATCCTGAGACGACGGTGATCCTTTGCCGCCGCGGCCTGGTCGCCGGGTAGCACCGGGCGCGGTAGCCGCAACCTTTCGGCGAGATCCGAAACCCTGCGGAGGTCTTCACACAGCGACTGGAACCGTTGCCGGTCCGCGCCGTCGAGCAGACCGAGCGAGCTGTAGTGCACCAGCCGGGGCAGTCGTCCCGCCAGCGCCGCGCCCCAACGGACGCTGAAGTCGTAGAGCTCGGCGTCGTCGACCGAACCTTTTCGACCCAAAGCTTCGAGGGCATTAATCTGCCCGGCGAGCAACTCGACGTCGGCGTCGATACTGACCGGCGCCCGGCCTTCCGATGCCACGCTCATCTGTCCTCCATCGCTCCGACCGCAGAACCCGCGTCAGCATCGTGCCGTATACCCCGCCACGCCGGTTTACACGCGCCGTCGGCGGGTACTTGCGGGGTCGTGGGGCGTTGGGGCTGGCCGCACCAACGACCACGCGCACAGAGAGCAAGCCATGGGCGATCCCGACACGATCGTCGACGCAGTTGTACCAGCCCCTCGACGAAGAAGACGGGCTTGCCAATCTCCTTGAGCGCTCGTTGGTTACGGCCCGAGAATGGGCGGAGGCCGAGTTGAGGCCCGACCTCTTCGCGGCCCCGACGTTCGCCTCGCGTTGTTGGAGACGAAGGGGTGGTCTCTGTCTTCGCCGATGCCGAGCCGTCCGGCACCGACGGCCGGTCAGGCCGAGACGGGCTTCTTCGCCGGCGCGGAAACCTTCATCAGCTTCATCAGGTTGCCGCCCATGATCTTGGCGACATCCTCCTCGCTGAAATCGGTCAGCTCGTCGACGAAGGAGATGGGGTCCTTCAGGCCTTCCGGGTGCGGCCAGTCGGAGCCGAACAGCACCCGGTCAGTGCCGACCATCTTGACGATCTCGGTGAACCGGTCCTCCCAGAACGGGGTGATGTAGACGCAGCGCTTGAACGCCTCGATCGGGTCCTCGCTGAACGACTGCGGCATCTTCTTGTAGACGCCCTTGAGGCCCTTGAACAGGTCGGGCACCCAGTCGGCGCCGTTTTCGATCGACAGAATCCGCAGCTCCGGGTTGCGCGACAGCGCGCCGTGGCAGATCAGCGCGCCCATCGCGTCCAGGATCGGCCGATGGCCCATCGCGAAGCTGCGGAAGGCGGTCGGCTTGAACGGCAGGAACTCGTCGCCTGGCTCCCACACGTTCGCGAACTCTGAGTAGCCGCTGTCCGAGGCGTGCATCGAAACCGGCAGCTCGGCTTTGATGCAGGCCTGCCAGAACGGATCGAATTCCTCGAGCCCGAACGAGCGGCTGCCCTTGTAGCCGGGCACCGGCGCCGGGCGGACCAGCACGGTGCGGGCGCCGCGCTCCAAGACCCATTCGAGTTCTTCGAGCGCGCGTTCGACGATGGGCAGGGTGATCACCGGGGTGGCGAAGATGCGGTCCTGGTAGTTGAACGACCATTGCTCGTACATCCACTGGTTGAGCGCGTGGATGACGTCGTGGGTCATCTCGGGGTCGTCCTTCATGCGCTCCTCGACCAGGCTGGCCAGCGTCGGGAACATCAGGGCGTAGTCGATGCCGAGCTCGTCCATGACCTCCAGCCGGGCGCCGGGTTCGCGGAAGGCAGGGATGGCCTTCATGGGCTCGCCGAGGATCTCGCGGTAGCTCTTGCCCTGCGCGCCGTGGCGGAAGTAGTCCTCCTGGGCGCCGGGGCGGGCCACCACCTCGAACGTCGGGTTGGGGATGTACTCGCTGATGTGGCCGCGCACCACGATCTTGGTGCGGCCGCGCACCTGCACGTAGTCGATGACGTTCTTGCGGTTGTCCGGCAGGAACTTGGTCAGCGCCTCTTGCGGCTCGTACATGTGGTTGTCCGCGTCGAACACGGGGAAGGAAAGTTCGCGAGACGGCATGGCGATCTCCTTGGGAGAAGTCTTGGATTCTCGGTAGGTGGTAATGACGTTACCACTTTGGTCGCGTCGCGTGTAGCGCACCCAGCGGGCTCGGTCGCCGCGCTGGCATGACGTTCGACGACGACTGCCACGCCGGCGTGGCGCGTGGTCGCCGTCTAAGCGTCCGGCCAGTTGGGAAGCTTCGGCGTCTTTCCGTTGATGACGGCGAAGTTGACGGTCGCCGTCGCCACGAGCTCGTCGTCGGCGTCGCCGTAGATGTCCACCTGCATCACCATCGCCCGCCTGCCGGAACGCAGCATCCTGGGCACTGCGAACGCCGCGCCCTGCCGGATCGGACGCAGGTAGCGAATGAAGAGGTCGGCCGTCGTCATCGTGGTGTCCGGCTGCAGGTAGTCCAGGCCGAACTGTCCACCCGCCACGTCGACGAGCGTCGCGATCAGGCCGCCCTGCAGCGCGCCGGACGTGTTGACGACGGCCGGGCTCACCGGCATCGTCATCGCGAATTGGCCGTCCCGGGTCCCCGGTCGTATGCCGATCTGGGCGAATAGCTCGCCCAGCGACGGTGCGCTCGATTCCTCGTCGCTTTCCGGGATGCCCAGGGCACGACTGCAGAACTCATACAGTTGCCCGACGTCGACCGGGGTTCCGTTGAGTTCCGTTCCCAGCCAATGCAATCGCTGCGCCCCCATCACCGTCTGCATGACGATGGCGGCCGCCGCCCCGACGTCCAGTCCCGGGTTGAAGACACCTTCGGTGATGCCCTGCCCCACGATGTCGCGGATCAGCCGGTGCAAGGGCGAGAGCACCCGGGCGTAATCGCGGGGGCGGGTCTCGGCCAAGTGCTGGTTGTAGAGGGTCAACGCGCGATTGAGGCTGTCCTGGGTGCTCGATTCCGGCTGTTGGCTGATGCGGTCGATCACCAGCTTGAGCGCCGCGGTGCTGTCCAGCCCGTCGATCTCGGCGCGCCAGGTCTGCACCGATTGGGCGATGGTCCGGTCGAACAGCGCCAGCAGGAGCTCATCCTTGCTGCTGAAATGCTGGTAGAAGGCGCGCAGCGACGTCTTGGACCGTGCGACGACCTCCTGCACGGTGAAGTCGGTGCGTCCGGTTTCACCCAGGATCTCGACGGCCGTCTTGATGAAGCGGTCGCCGCGCGTCACTTCGACGTCGTCGCCAAGGTCGGCCATGAGCGCTTCGTCCCCTTCCGCCGCGCGGTGCTCGCGCGATGAGAATGAGGTTACCGCGAATCCGGACCGGCGTGACGCTATGCCTTCGGGCAGAAGATTCCGAGTATCTGCTGGCAGTTGTCTTTGGTGATGAGGGCCGGCGGGGGTGGCGGCTTCGGCGGCGGGTTGTCCCCGTCCCAGATCATGTTCGAGACGTTGCCCATCCCGGGCCAGAGGTAGTAGTAGGTGTGGCACACGTTCATATCCCAACCGCGGAATGGGTCAGTGACATGGTTGCCTGTCGCGGGCAGCGGTTGCCCCGGGCACCACTGGTGGGCTGGCCCCCAGTCGGGGTTGTCGGCCCGGGCGGTGCCCGCGGCGAGACCGGCACCGGCGACCGCCAGGCCGCCCGAGAGCGTCGCGGCGGCAACGACCTTCTTCAGGGCGCGGATGGTGTCCACGAAGCGTTCCTTTCGCTGTTCTGACTAGCGAAATTCTTGCGGCCGCTGCCGATTACCGATCCCAACTATGACAAGACCGCGATGGATTTCATTTCCAGGTAGCTGTCGATGCCCTCGGGCCCCAGTTCGCGACCGTATCCGCTGCCCTTGACGCCGCCGAAGGGTGCGAACGGGTCCATGGTGTAGCCCTGGTTGATCCCGAGAGTGCCGCTACGTACCCGCCCGGCGAGCGACAGAGCCCGGTCGGTGTCAGCGGTCCACACCGACCCGGCCAGGCCGTAGTCGGAATCGTTGGCGATTGCGACGGCCTCGTCCTCGTCGCGATAGGGGATGACGGTGATCACGGGTCCGAAGATCTCTTCGCGGGCGATGCGCATGGTGTTGTCGGCCGAGGCGAACAGGGTGGGGGCGACGTACCAGCCGCGGTCGAGCCCGTCGGGCATGTCGGTCCCGCCGGTGACGAGCCGTGCGCCTTCGTCCTGGCCGATCTGGATGTACTCGCGAACACGTTTCTGTTGGCGGCGCGAGACCAGCGGGCCCAGCTGGGTTGCGGGATCGCCGGGATCGCCGACTCGCAGGGCGGTCATCTCGGCAGCGAGTGCGTCGACGTACTCGTCCTCGCGGTGGCGGGGGACCAGAACGCGGGTGAGGGCGTTGCAGATTTGACCGCTGTTCGACAGGCTGGCCGATCGCACGCCGGCCGCGACCGCCTCGGGCGCGGCGTCGTCCAGGACGATCGCGGCCGACTTGCCGCCCAGCTCGAGACTGACCTTGGTGAGGTTCGCCGCGCAGGCGGCCGCGACGGCCCGCCCCGCCGCCGTCGATCCGGTGAACGACACCTTGTCCACACCAGGGTGGGATACCAGGAGTTCGCCGACGCTCCGGTCGCCGGGCAGGACGCCGACCACACCCGGGGGCAGGTCGATCTGGTCGAGCATCTCGGCCAAAAGCAATGCGTCCAAGGGTGATTCGGGGGCGGGTTTGAGCACGACGGCACAGCCGGCGAGCAGCGCCGGCACCAGCTTGGTGGCGATGAGGAATTGGGGCATGTTCCACGGCACGATTGCGGCGACGACGCCGACGGGTTCCTTCTGCACGCGCACGTCGGCGCCGAAGAACCCGCGACGGGTATCGCTCCAGGTGTGCCGCTCGGCGAGGTCGCAGAACGCGCGCATCATCATCGCGGGCAGGCCGACTTGGGCGCGCTGCGAAAAGGTGATAGGTGCGCCGATCTCGGCCGTGATGATGCCCGCCATCTCTGCGCGCCGCTGGTCGTAGGCGTCGGCGAGTCGCCGGATCGCCGCGATGCGTTCGTCGGGGGCGGTCCTGCCCCAGGCCCCGGAGTCCAGTGCCGCGTGTGCGGCCTTGACCGCAGTGTCGACGTCCGCCGGTGCGGCAGCGGCCACTTCGGCGATGGGTTCCTCGGTGTGCGGGGAGATGACCTCGAATGCCTCCGCGTGCGACAGTACGGAGCGGCCCGGAGCGATCCGCAACCCGAGGTCTTGATCCATCGAGGACTCCCATCGGTAGTATCAACTACTTGCGATTATCCGGTCGAGCATATACCGTCGGGCCCGACGGAGCCCTACGAAATCACTGAAACCGGTGGGCGCGCGGCAGTTCGGGGTAAACCGCCCGTCGGGTGGCCCCGGCGAGATCGGATCGGATAGGAGCGGTCATGGCTCGATTCCCCAAGCCGCCGGAGGGCAGCTGGACCCAGCACTACCCCGAGCTGGGAACCGGACCGGTCTCGTATGAGGACTCCATCAGCCCGGAGATCCACGAGTTGGAGCGCGAAGCCATCTTCAAGCGCGCTTGGCTCAATGTTGGCCGCGTCGAACAACTCTCGCGTACGGGCAGCTATTTCACCAAAGAGCTCAAGGCCGTCAACACCTCGATTATCTTGGTGCGCACGAAATCCGGGGAGATCAAGGCGTATCACAACGTATGTCGCCACCGGGGCAACAAGCTGGTGTGGAACGACATGCCGCTCGAGGAGACCAGCGGTGTGTGCCGTCAGTTCACCTGCAAGTACCACGGCTGGAGATACGACCTGGACGGCAACCTGACGTTCGTCCAGCAGGAGGAGGAGTTTTTCGACCTGGACAAGAGCCGCTACGGGTTGGTGCCGGTGCACTGCGAGGTCTGGGAGGGCTTCATCTTCGTCAACTTCGCCGAGAAGCCCGAACAGTCGTTGCGCGAATTCCTCGGGCCGATGGTCACCGCGCTGGAGGGCTATCCGTTCCACAAGATGACTTCTCGCTGGCACTACCGCTCGGAGGTCAAGGCGAACTGGAAGCTCTACATGGACGCGTTCCAGGAGTTCTATCACGCGCCGGTGCTGCACGCGAACCAGTCACCGAGCGCTTACTCAAAAGCGGCCGCCGAGGCCGGATTTGAGGCCCCGCACTACCGATTGGAAGGCCCGCACCGGTTGGTCAGCACCTCGGGGGTGCGGGCCTGGGAGATGTCGCCCGAGATGCGCAAGCCGATCGAGGACATCTGCCAGAGCGGACTGTTCGGTCCGTGGGAGAAGCCCGATCTCGGGGAGATGCCGGCCGGGCTGAACCCGGCGAAATGCGATCCGTGGGGGCTGGACTCCTTCCAGTTGTTTCCCAACTTCGTGGTGCTGTTCTGGGGCCAGGGCTGGTATCTGACCTACCACTACTGGCCTACCTCGTATAATTCCCACATCTTCGAGGGAACGCTGTACTTCCCCGAGCCGCGCACCCCGCGTGAGCGCGTCGCCCAGGAACTGGCGGCCGTCTCGTTCAAGGAATACGGCCTGCAGGACGCAAACACGCTCGAGGCGACCCAGAGCATGATCGAGTCGCGGGTGGTCGACCGGTTCGTGCTCAACGACCAGGAGATACTGCTGCGACACTTGCACAAGGAGACCGCGGCGTGGATCGATCGGTACCGCCGCACGTCCAAGGCGGGGGTGTGAGCGCGATGTCCCGCGTGCTGCCAAGCGAATTCGCCGATCTGGAGCGGTTCGCGGACTGGTGCCTGCCTTCCGAACCGGAGCGCTATGCCAAGAGGCTGGCGAGCACCATGACCGAGATGACGGCGTTCTACGACGCGATCACGCCGCGGGCGGAGGAGGCCCTGGCGTACTGCGACAAGTTCTCCCTCGACGACCTGCCCGAGGACGTGCTGAACCTCATGCACCTGCTGTATTCGATGATCATGGTGTCGTTTCCGGTGGAGTGCTGGAAGCAACCAAGGGTGCCCGACTCCGGTGCTTCCACCCTGGATTGCGTGTCCGAGCCCGTTCCATGACAACCGTCCTGCGCGCGGCGCGGTGGGGCGACGTGGTCGACGGCCGGGTTCGCTCGCCTGCGGTCGTGGTGATCGAGGGTGAGCGCATCGCCGCCGTCAATCCCACAGGCGGCGTGCCGGATTCGGCCACCGTCATCGACCTGGGCGACGTGACGCTGCTGCCGGGCCTGATGGACATGGAACTCAACCTGCTGATCGGCGGCCCGGGTGGACCGGAAGGCCTACCGGCGCCGATGCACGGTGTCCAGGACGACCCGGCCTATCGCACCCTGCGCGGTGCGGTCAACGCGCGCACCACGCTGGAGGCCGGCTTCACCACTGTGCGCAACCTGGGGTTGATGGTCAAGACCGGTGGCTACCTGCTCGACGTTGCGCTGCAGCGCGCCATCGACCAGGGCTGGCACGCCGGCCCCCGCATCTATCCCGCCGGTCACGCCGTCACCCCCTACGGCGGGCACCTGGATCCGACGGTGTTCCAGCGGCTCGCGCCCGGAGTCATGCCGCTATCGGTGGCCGAAGGCATCGCCAACGGTGTTCCGGACGTGATCGCCTGCGTCCGTTATCAAATCCGCCACGGCGCGAAGCTGATCAAAGTGTCGGCGTCCGGCGGGGTCATGTCCCACAGCACGGCCCCGGGTGCCCAGCAATATTCCGACGCCGAGTTCGCCGCGATCGCCGACGAAGCCCACCGGGCCGGGGTGCGGGTGGCCGCGCACGCCGTCGGCGATACCGCGATCCAGGCGTGCATCCGCGCCGGAATCGACTGCATCGAGCACGGATTCCTGGCCAGCGACGAGACGATCCAGATGATGGTCGACCACGGCACCTTCCTGGTGTCCACCACCTACTTGACCGAGGCGATGGCGGTCGACCGGATCGCGCCGGAGCTGCGCAGGAAAGCCGAAGAGGTGTTCCCGCGGGCGAAGGCCATGCTGCCGAAGGCGATTGCCGCCGGAGTGCGGATCGCGTGTGGCACCGACGCGCCGGCCATCCCGCACGGCCACAACGCCAAGGAGCTTGGCGCACTGGTGAAGCGCGGCATGACGCCGATGCAGGCGATCCGGTCGGCCACGGTGGTGGCCGCGGAGCTCATCGATGCCGACGACGAGCTGGGCCGGCTGGCGCCCGGCTACCTCGCCGACATCATCGCTGTGCCCGGGGATCCCTCCCACGACATCGACACCACTCTGGAGGTGTCGTTCGTCATGAAGGGTGGCGAGGTCTTCGAGCAGGGAGGTGGCCATGGAACTCACCGATAACATCCTGTGGCTGCTCAAGCAGGCCTTCTATTACTCGCTGACCACCATCAACGACGCGATGCGAGTGCACGGGGTCAGCACCGCCCAGATCGGTGTGCTGCGCCAACTCGCCAACGAGCCCGGCCTTTCCGGCGCCGAGCTGGCCCGACGCCTGTTGATCAGCCCGCAAGGGGTTCAGCTCGCGCTGACCGCCCTCGAGCGCCGCGGCCTGGTGGAACGAAAACGCGATCCCCAGCACGGCCGAATTCTGCAGGCCTACCTCACCGGGGAGGGCCGCAGTGTCGCGGCGACCGTCGTCAACGACGCGATCGCCGCTCACGAGAAGGTGTTCGGCGTCCTCAGCAAGCAGGAGCAGCAAACTTTGCGTGAGCTGCTGGGCCGGGTGGTCGAAAAGGGCACGGGCCATGAGCTTTTCAACGATCACGTCGAGGGCTGACGTCCGGCGCCGGGCGCGTATCTCTAGTAGTTGATGATAATAACAAGTAGTTGATATTGTTCGGGAGATGCCAGAGCCCACTGCGGCCGCCGGGGCGGGGCCGCCCGACCGCGACGGGGTCGTGACCGAGGAAGTGACCATAGAGCTGGATCGGCGCACCACCACGGTGGCCTACAGTGCGGGCGACACCTTACTGCAGACCGCCCGCATGGCGGGCTTGGCCGCGCCGTACTCGTGCGAAACAGGTTCCTGTGCAACCTGTATGGCGCGGCTGACGCAGGGCAGCGCCCGGATGCTCAACAACGATGCACTCGAGGCCGACGAGGTCGACGACGGCTGGGTACTGACCTGCCAGGCGCTGCCGACCAGCCGCGCGGTGCGCGTGGTCTACGAGTGACTGGACAGGAGAGCTGCCGCAATGGAGCAGGGTCGATGAGCCGGGTGGCCGTGGTGACGGGTGGCGCCTCGGGCATGGGCGAAGCCACCTGTCACGAGCTGGGCCGGCGCGGGCACAAGGTCGCGGTCCTTGACGTCAACGAGCAAGCGGCGCAGCGTGTCACCGAAGACCTGCGCGCCGGGGGCGTCACGGCGATCGGCGTAAGTGCCGATGTCACCGACCGGCCCGCGCTCGAGCAGGCTTTCGCCAAGGTCCGCAGCGAGTTGGGTGCGGTCGCGGTGTTGGTGACCAGTGCCGGGATGTTCGAGTTTTCGGCCTTCGCCGACATCAGCGCCGAATCGTGGGCGCGCATCATCGACGTCAATCTCACCGGCACGTTTCATTGCTGCCAAATCGCGCTGCCGGACATGGTCGACGCGAAATGGGGACGGATCGTCATGATCTCGTCGTCTAGCGCCCAGCGCGGCTCACCGTATGCGGCCCACTACGCGGCATCCAAAGGCGGCGTGATCACCTTGACCAAGTCGCTTGCGCGCGAGTATGCGTCGCACGGGATCACGGTCAACAACATCCCGCCGTCGGGCATCGAAACGCCGATGCAGCACCAGGGTCAGGCCGCCGGCTATCTGCCATCCAACGAGCAGATCGCCGCCAACATCCCGCTGGGCTACCTGGGCGCGGGGGCGGACGTCGCCGCGGCGGTGGGGTTCTTGTGCTCGGAGGAAGCCCGGTTCATCACCGGCCAGGTCTTGGGCGTCAACGGCGGGGCGGTGTTGTGAGGTCGATCAGGAGGTTCAGATGACGCGAGCAGGCAGGCCACCGGAGGGCTCCTGGACCGAACACTATCCCGGACTGGGCACCGGTCCGGTGTCGTTCAGCGACTCCACCTCGCCGGAGTTCTACCAACTCGAACGCGAGGCGATCTTCAAACGTGCCTGGCTGAACGTCGCCCGGGTCGAGGAGTTGCCCCGCGTCGGCAGCTACCTCACCAAAGAAATCGAGGTGGTCGGGACTTCGGTCATTGTGGTGAAGGGCCGAGACGAGCGCATCCGCGCCTTCTACAACGTCTGCCGTCACCGGGGAAACAAGTTGGTGTGGAACGACTTTCCCAACCAGGAGACGCGAGGCAACTGCCGGCAATTCACCTGCAAGTACCACGGGTGGCGCTATGACCTCGAGGGCGCCTTGAAATTCGTTCAGCAGGAAGGCGAGTTCTTCGATCTGGACCTGTCCGAGTACGGCCTGCGGCCCGTGCGCTGCGACGTCTGGAACGGGTTCATCTTCATCAACTTCGACGCCGAACCACGGCAGACCCTGCGGGAATTCCTCGGGCCCATGGTCACCGGTCTCGACGGCTACCCCTTCGACAAATTGACGGAACGCTACGAGTGGGTCGCGCATAACAACAGCAACTGGAAGATCTTCGCCGACGCGTTTCAGGAGTACTACCACGTACCTTCCCTGCATCCACAGCAAGTGCCCCCCGACGTGCGCGACCCCAACGCCGGATTCACCTGCGGGCACTTCCAACTCGACGGTCCGCACCGGCTGGTGTCGACCGCCGGGCGGCGGCGGTGGCTGCTGCCGCCCGAGTATATGTATCCCATCGAGCGGGCCACCCAGAGCGGACTGGTCGGCCCCTGGCGCACACCGGATATCGGCGCATTGCCGCCCGGCCTCAACCCCGGCGGCATCGAACCCTGGGGAATCAGCAACTTCCAGATTTTCCCCAACATCGAGATCTTGATCTACGGCGGCTGGTATCTGCTCTACCGGTACTGGCCCACCTCACACAACACGCATCGCTTCGAGGCCTACACGTACTTCCACCCCGCCCGCAGCGTCCGCGAACGCGTCGAACACGAAGTGGCGTCGGTGGTGCTCAAGGAGTTCGCGCTGCAGGACGCGGGGATGCTCGGTGGGACCCAGGCGGCACTGGAATACGGCATCGTCGACGAGTTTCCACTCAACGACCAAGAAATCCTGGTCCGCCATCTGCACAAGGTCGTCGTCGACTGGGTCGATGCCTACCGGCGCGAACGCGCCTCCGAGCCGGCAGGAGTGTGACCGATGTCAGATGCTGCGATGCTGCCCAGCGCCTTCGCCGAACTGGAGAAGTACGCCAAAAAGTGGTGTCTGGCAACCGAAACCGAACGCTGGAACGCCCGGATCACCAGCACGATGCCCGACATGCACGAGTTCTACGACGCGTTCTTCCCCCGGCTCGAGGAGGCCATCGAGTACTGCGACAAGTTCTCGCTGGACAACCTGCCTGACGACGCGCTCAACCTGCTGCACATGATCTATTCGTTGATCATGGTCGCGATGGCGGTGGAGATCATGCACCAACCCACGCCGGTCAGCGCCGCCGACGCGGTCATGATCCGCACCGTCGAGCCAGCGCCCTGACGGCGAGACCCCCGCACCTTCATCAGGAAGGACAGACCATGAGTCTGCTCACCATCAACAAGCTCACCGCGTCCGTCGGCGCGGAAGTCACCGGCCTCGAACCGGCCCGGCTGGTTCCCGGCGACCCGGTCGGCGGGGCGGTCCTGGATGCGTTGGAGGACAACGGCGTTCTGGTCTTCCGCGGTCTACATCTCGATCCGCAGGTCCAGGTCGCCTTCTGCCGTCTACTCGGCGCGGTCGATCACTCCGCTGACGGCCATCACCCGGTCGCAGGCATCTACCCCATCTCGCTGAACCCGGCCAAGAACTCCTCGGCGGAAATCTTGAAGGCCACGTTCGACTGGCACATCGACGGTTGTACCCCGCTCGGCGACGAGTGCCCGCAGAAGGCCACCGTGCTCTCGGCCGTGCAGGTCGCCGAATGGGGCGGCGAGACTGAATTCGCCAACTCTTATGCCGCCTATGACGAATTGAGCGACGAGGAGAAGGATCGCTTCGGCTCGCTTCGCGTCGTGCACTCACTAGAGGCCTCGCAGCGCCGCGTCTATCCGGACGCCGGTCCAGAGCAGGTGGCCCGCTGGCGATCCCGGCGCACGCATGAACACCCGCTGGTGTGGACGCACCGCAGTGGCCGCAAGTCGCTGGTGCTGGGCGCGTCGGCCGACTACGTGGTGGGCATGGATCTCGACGAGGGCCGAGCGCTGCTTCAGGAATTGCTCGAGCGGGCCACGGACACGGACAAGGTGTACCGGCACGAATGGTCAGTGGGGGACACCGTCATCTGGGACAACCGCGGAGTACTCCACCGCGCGGCCCCCTACGATCCCACGTCGCAGCGCGAGATGCTGCGCACGACCGTGCTCGGCGACGAACCGATCCAATAAGCTGCCACGACGAACACCCGTAGCTAGAGGCACCAATCCAGTCCGCTGACTGCCCCGCTATGTCTCTCGCCGGCGTTGTCGATGCGAGCGGCGAAAGGAATGCTCAGCGCAGTCGGATCAGGGAACGCTGTCCCACTGCTCGTCTTGCACGTCGGCGATGCAGTGATAGGCGATCACCGGAGTCCCCGGGTTCGCAACGCCGCCGTTGATGTTGAGGCAGGGACCGAGAGCGCTCGTCACCTGGCCGTTCGGCTGGGCAGTCCAACGCTGGTTGTTCCCATTGGGCTGACAGGTCGACAGCATCGCCGGGGTGGTATCGGCTGCGTCGCTGATGCTCACGCAACTCCCCGGGAAGGCCACGCTCGCGATCTGGCCGGCAGCGTTGAAATCCCATAACTGGGTTTTCGACCCATCACAGGGGTTGACCATCGTCGCCGTGTTGTTGCCATTCGGGGCGTCGAGGCACACATTGGCCAATCGGCTCCTCAACTGGGCCGGGCCAGCGGCGCTCGCCGCACCAGCGCTCAGCAGCGCGACGCCCGACACGGCGCCGATCACGACGAGGGCCCAGCGCACACCACCCGTTGATCGCGATCTATGCATTTCAGCTCCCTCCTTTGGTCCCGGCCGACCTCTGCCCGGCATCCCAGGCCGGGGCGATACCGCCACCACCCCGGACGGCCTCAGGTAAAACGATTCTCACCCCAGCCCGCCGCAAACACCACCTTCACCCGCATCCGACGCTCATGGGGTTTTCGGCGCCAGCCATAACACCGGCATCTCCCGAACGCCGGCGGTCTCGGCGTAGACAGCTTGGCCTGACTGGGGATTACCCGCCGCGGGATTCGATCATGGCCGAGCGGTTGACCTTGGTCGCCGCGGTGCGGGGAATCGCGTCGACGAATTCGACGGTCTTGGGGGCCTTGTAGTGGGCGAGCCGGCCCTTCGCGTACTCGATCACCTGCTCTTCGGTGAGCGCCACGCCGTCGGCCAGCTGCACCACCGCGTGCACGCGGCGTCCCCACTGCGGGTCGGCGAGGCCGATGACGACGACGTCGGCGATATCGGGATGGCCCGCCAAAGCCGACTCCACCTCCGCGGGAAACACATTCGCGCCGCCGCTAACGATCATGTCGACGCGGCGGTCGACGATGTAGAGGTAGCCGTCCTCGTCCAGGTAGCCGATGTCGCCGGCGGAGCGGAAGCCATCTTCGGTGGACGGTAGCGGCGCCGCACCGCCCACGTAGCGGGATCCCGCGCTCATCGGTGCGCGTAGATAGATCTCGCCATGCTCGCCGGGGCCAAGCTGTTTGCTTCCGCCGTCGAGAATCCGGATCTCCGTATCGCGGAAACCGCGGCCGACGCTGCCCGGATGATCGAGCCACTCGTCACCCCGCAACGCGGTGAGCCCAAGGTTCTCCGTCATGCCGTATGCCGACACGATCTGCTGCGGGCTCAGCAGTTCGAACCAGGTGTGCATGAGCGACGGGGGCATCACGGCGGCGCCCTGCAGGATGAACACGATGCTGGACAGGTCCCGCTCCCGGACGTCGGGCCTGGCCGCGATGCGCGCCAGCATCGTCGGTGTGGCCGTGAAATTGGTGATCTTGAAGCGTTCGATCACATCCAGAACCAGTGCGGCATCGAACTTTTCGAGTATCACCAGGTGGTCGCCGGCCAGCAGGAAGAATAAGGTGGCGAAGCCGTTGGTGTGATACATCGGCGCGGGCACCATGATGGTCTGGGGCGCGGCCACGGGCGTCCAGTTCGCGAGGAACGGCTCGCCGTGCTGTGGCGTCCACAGCGACGGCGCCAGGCTCAGGATCACTTTCGGTATCCCGGTCGAACCGCTGCTGCAGATGCCGTTGACATGGGGGGAGACGGCCTCCGGCAGGGCGTCGGCGGACTCGGCGTCCGCTTGGGCCTCGAGGCGCCACCGGCTCTCCTCGTCTACGACGACCGCGGGATCGATCACCTCACGCACCCGGTCTCGCTCCCACTCGGGCAGGTCCCAGTGCATGGGAACGGGAACGGCGCCGATCTTCCAGCAGCCCAGCGTGGCCAGAACCAGATGGGTCGAGTTCGGGATCGCCAGCGCCACAAGCGAACCGGTCTCGGCGCCGTTGGCGGCCAGCGCCCGGCCCCACTGGTTGGCGCGGGCGTCGAGCTCACCGAATGTCAGTGACTGCGCGGTGCCGTCGAGGGCGACGATCGTGACCCCGACTTCGTCGCCACGCTGCTCGGCGAGCTGTTGAAGCTTGGCTCCGAACGGGATTCCGTCCGCTAACGGGTCGGCCGCCACTTCGGCCGCGGCATATTCGGTCACGCGGACACCGGCCCGCTGAACAGGGTTTCCAGGGAGCCGTCCGGGACACCGGGGATCAGGCGCAACGCGAGCGCCTCGGTGCCCAGCGGCAAGCGGATCAGCGGCTGGGTGTGCCGGTCGAGCACGCTGACGTCGGACTCGTCGCAGAAGCCCAAGGCGCCGAGCAACTGATGGGAGGTGCGCAGCACCTGTCGCGCGGTGTCGGACGCCTTGAGCCGAAGAACGAGTGCGTCCGCCGACCGGATCTGCATCGGTAGCGATTCGGGACGGCAGACGGTGTATTTTGCCAACTCTTGCAGTCCGCGCACGGCGACGGCGGCCTCCGCGACGGCGAACCTGACGGCCTGGAAATCCGCCAGTGGCTTGCCGAACTGAACGCGGGCGCACACGTGATCGGTGACGATCTGCAGCGCCTGCTGCACCGATCCCAGAATCCGCCATGATCCGAGCACGAGATGAAGGTTAA
Source organism: Mycobacterium sp. SMC-2 (assembly GCF_025263485.1). Classification (NCBI taxonomy): domain Bacteria; kingdom Bacillati; phylum Actinomycetota; class Actinomycetes; order Mycobacteriales; family Mycobacteriaceae; genus Mycobacterium; species Mycobacterium sp. SMC-2. The sequence goes on along the minus strand of NZ_CP079863.1, from coordinate 4,617,433 downwards.
CGTCGGCGGCCGGAATGGCTCCATCGGGTGGGCCGAGAAAGGCGGGCACCAGGAACGGCCCGAGTTTGGCCGCGGTTCGCGACGCCGGCCGCGGGTGGTACCGGATGCCGTCCAGGTCGGCGGCGATCCAGTCACCGGGCAGGTCGCCATGGTCGATGCGCGGCGCCTCGGGGTTGACCAGGGCAAGGCGTGCGCCGTCGATCGCCAGCAACTCTTCGACGAGGGGATAGGGCAACGCGGTGGCGCCGGCGGCGCGGCACAGCACGGCGGCGGCGAGCAGGTCCTCGGGCGCCGACCGGACATCGAGCTCGAACGCGCCCACCTCGCTCAGGGCGGTGCGCGCGGCGTCCCGGATGCCGTTGTCGGTTTCGGCGCGCAATGCTGCCTGCGGCCCGCCCAGCCGGGCGAAGCGCTTGGCCGCGACCGCGGCGAAGTCACTGATGTCTTGTGGCAGATCAGTGTTCACCGGTGCTCTCCCAACACGTCGCGGGCCACCAACATCTTCTGCACTTCGATGGTGCCGGATGCCACGGTGGCCGCCTGTGCGTAACGCCAATGGTCTTCGATCGCCCCGTGCAGCGCCGCGCCGGCGCCGCTGTCCAGCGCCACCGGGCCCAGGACGTCGAAAAGTAGCTCCGCGACCTGCTGGTCGCACGTCGTCGTGGCGATGCGGGCCGCGCTGGCCGCCGCGCCCGCCGCCGGGTCGTCCTGCAGTGACACGGCTCGGTAGGCCAGCAGCCGGGCCACCCGTAGGTCCACCAGCGCCCGCACCCATCGGGAGCGGAGTGATTCCGGCAGCGCGTCCCAGTCATCGCCCAGCTGGGTGCGCATCCGCTCGAGTAGCGATTCGCAGCGCGCGTAGCGGGCGATGCCGACGCGCTCGAACGCCAGCGCCTCGCGCATCACCCGCCAGCCGTCGCCTACCTCGCCGAGAACGTCACCCGGAAACGCCTGCACGTCGTCGAGGAACATCTCGTTGAGGTGATGCGGTCCCAGCATCGACCCGATGGGCCGGACGGTGAAGCCGGGTCGGTCCATAGGAATCAGAAATAACGTGAGCCGCTTGGGTTTTGGGGCCTCGGGGTCGGTGCACGCCGCCAGCACACACCACGATGCCATCAGCGCATACGACGTCCACACCTTCTGGCCGGTGATCCGCCAACCGTCCCCGTCCGGCACGGCACGTGTGCGCAACGAGGCGAGGTCGGTGCCGGCCTCCGGCTCGGAGAAGCCCTGGCACCAGATCACGTCGCCTGCGGCGATGGCGGCCAGATGCTTGGCCTTCTGCTCGGCCGTCCCATAGCGCATCAGCGCCGGACCCACCCAGTTGATCCCCATGTACTGGGGACCGCGGGGCTCGTGCTGGGCCCACATCTCCTCGCGCAGCACCGTCTGCTGCCACACCGAACCGCCTCCGCCGCCATGCTCTTTCGGCCAGGCCAGCGCCAGCAGGCCCTCGGCGGCCAGCAGTTTGCAGAACGTCTCGGTGGTGGCCAGGTCCCGCGGGTTCTCGGTGCAGGCGCCGAGGAAGTCGGCGGGGATGTGATTGGACACCAGCTCGCGCAGGTGGTTTCGCAGTTGTGCGGCGTCGTCGCCGAGGTCGTAATCCATCGTGGTCATCCCTTCGGCAGCCCGAGCAGCCGCTCGGCGATGATGTTGCGCTGCACCTCCGATGTCCCGCCGTAGATGGTCGCGGCCAGCGCGTCCTGGCGCTCGAAGAGCAGGTCCGGGTCGGTGAGCGACTGGGTTCCCTCCGCGACGGCGGCGAGCTCCCAAACACGCTGCAAGGTAACCGATCCGAGCAGCTTCATGGTGTCGGCCTCGGGGCTGGGTCGCCCCGCCAGCTCGTTGCCCAGGGCGCGATATCCGGTGGCCCGCAACGCTTCGGCGTCGGCAAGCAGGGAGCCGAGCTCCGCGCAGATGTCCGCCGTCGGTTGCGCCCTACGTACCGCGTCGAGCCCACGTTTGATCTCGACCCAGTTCATGATCCAGATCATCTGGCGTTCATGGTGCAGCGACGACAACGCGACGTTCCACCCGCCGTGCAACGGCCCCAATAGGTTTTCGGCGGGCACCTCGACGTCGTCCAGGAACACTTCGCAGAATGTCTCGTCGGAGATGGACGCCATCCGGATGGGTTCGATCCGCACCCCCGGGGAGTGCAGGTCGAGGATCAGGCAGGAGATGCCGCGGTGTTTCGGCGCCTCCGGGTCGGTGCGCGCATACAGGGTGCACCACCGCGATTCGTGCGCCTGCGTCGTCCAAATCTTGTGGCCGTTGACCCGGAAGCTGTCCCCGTCGCGTTCGGCGCGCGTGCGCAGGCCGGCGAAGTCCGATCCGGCTTCCGGCTCGGACATGCCCAGCGCCCACCATTCGTCGCCGCGCAGCAGTGGCACCAGGAGGCGGTCGATCTGCGCCGGGGTGCCGAACTGGCGGATGCCGGGTGCGGCGACGTTGGGGCCCGCGATGTTGGGCAGCTTGGGCGCGGACCGCAGCGCGGCCTCGAGCCGGACCTCCATCGCGTCCCGCAGGCCCAGCGATCGGCCGCCGTGTTCGCGGGTCCAGGTCGGCTGTATCCAGCCCGCCTCGAAGGCCGCTCGCTGGTAATCGCGCCGCAGCTTCAGGTCCCAGCGGTATTCGCGATAGTTGTCGTAGTAGTCCTTCGGCAGAAAATCCGTCAGCCAGGTGGCGAATTCGTCGACTATCGAAACCGCCCCGGTCATGCCGCGCCTCCCGCAAAACGCCGGCCCACCTCGTGGTAGAGCGCGCGGCTGTCTCCCAGCATCGCTGCGGCCTGCCAGGCGTGCCGGACGTAGAGGTGGGCGTCGTGCTCCCAGGTCTGCCCGAGGGCGCCGTGCACCTGGACCGCGGTCTTCGCGCAGTTGGCGGCCGCGTCGCCGGCCGCCGCTTTGGCGAGCGCTGCGGTGGTCCAGGCGTCGGCGGGTGCCGTGGCCGGATCGCCCAGCCGGGCGGCCGCGGCATAGGTGAGACTGCGGGCGCGCTCCAAACCGACGTAGTTGTCGGCGAGTGCGTGCTTGATTCCCTGGAACGCGCCGATCGGCGTGCCGAACTGGCGACGCGTCTTCGCGTGCTCGACGGCGCGGTGCAAGGCGGTGCTCGCCGTGCCGACCAGGTCGGCGGCGGCCGCCACCAACGGCGCCGTCAACGCTTTTTCGATATCGACCGGTGCGGTGGCCAACGGCTCGGCGTCGACCTCGACATCCGCCAGCGGTTGGGCGGGGTCGGTGGACTCGCCCGCGATCACGGTCACCCCGTCGCCGCAGCGCGCGACGGCCACCACCGTGTCGTCGGGGCCGGTGTCGGACCGCGCCAGCGTGACGAGCAGCTCGGCGCGGGACAGGTTGGGGACCGCGACGGCTCGTCCGCGCAGGTGCCCGCCGCGTAGCGTCATCGGCGCCCCGGGCAGCCGAGACCCCTTGGAGTGCACGGCCAGGGTGGCGACGACACCGCCGGCGATGTCCTCGAGAACCGCGTCGAGGCCGGTGGGGCGCAACGCGCCGGCAGCCAGACCGATGCTGCTCAGCAGCGGGATCGGCGCGATGGCGGCACCGCATTCCTCGAGTACCACAGCCAGCTCAACCGGTCCGTAGTCGCCGGCCCCAGGGACGGCCAGCTCCGTCCAACCGAGATCGACGACCGTCTTCCACAGCGCGCGCCACCGCTCCGGATCCGTCATCGCTTGGCGAGCGGAATCGGGAGGGCACTCGGTGCGCAGGACGTCACGCACGGTGTCCCGCAGCGACAGCTGCTCCGAGTTCAGTCCAACATCCATAAGACCCCTAACATAATAAAAATAGTAAACTAGCGGGCCGGTCCGCAATCGCAGGGAACACACGCATAGGTGGGTGCATGGTCGAGTGGTATTTGTTCTTGCCGCAGGTGCGGTTGTCGGCGGCGGACATCGCGGAGCGGGCACGCCACGCCGAGGCGAGTGGCTTCGACGGGATGGCGTTCATCGATCACCTCGAGGCGCCGGGCCTACCCGATGAAAGCATCTGGGAGGCAATGGGCATCGCCGGCTGGGTGGCGGCCAAGACGGAGCGGCTGCGGATCGGCCACCTGGTGCTGTGCGACGCGTTTCGCCACCCCGCCGTGCTGGCCAAACAGGCCGTCACCCTGTCGGACGCATCCGAGGGCAGATTCGATCTGGGCCTGGGTTCGGGATCCTGGCCGGCGGAGCTAACCAGATTCAATGTGGGGCAGCAGGATCCGAAGGCCAGGGTCGAACAACTCGGGCGCCACCTCGAGCTGATCCGGCAGTACTGGGGCGACGCGTCGGGGGAGCCCGCGCAGGCCCCACGCAGGTCCCATCCGATACCGTTGGTCCTGGGCGGCACGGGACCCCGGATGATGGAACTCGTTCGTAGACACGCGGATTGGTGGAATGTGCCGGCCAACCACCTCGACAAGTTGCCCAAGCTGGCCCCCAACGCGGGGACGGCCCGGGTGTCGATCCAGCAGATGGTGGGTTTTGTCAGGGCCGGCAGCGATCCGAAGACCGTACGCGAGGTGAGCACGCGGCGATTCGGCAACCTGGGATCGGGTCTGGTCTGCGGCGATGCCGAGGAGCTGATCGGTCACTTCAGCGGGTTGGCCGCCCAGCGGGTCGAGCGGTTCTACGTGTGGTTCGCCGACTTCGCGCAGCCGGATTCCCTGCGCGAGTTCGGCGAGTCGGTGATCAAGGCGTTCCCTGGCGGCGCCGGCGCGCCTCGGTAGGCACGACCGGCGGCCGGGCGAACGGCCCGCGCTGCACCGCGCTGAGCCGGATCTCCGGCAGGTCGACGGACGGGTCGACGGTGTCCAGCCAGGCGACCGCATCCGCCACGTCGGACACCTGAATCGCGTACATCTCGAAGGGCACGTCCTGGAGCATGTCGGTTTCCACCGGGCCCGGCGTCACGATGTGCACGGCGATGCCGTCGCGGTCGACCTCCAGCGCCAGGGCGCGGGCGAACGCGTTCATGCCGGCCTTGGATGCCGAGTAGGCGGTCCGGGCCATCATCGGTTCGTGCGCCGCCGACGACGAGATGAACACGAACCGCGAACCCGCGCGCATCTTGGGCAGCGCGGCGGCGGTCACCACGAAGCACGAGTCCAGGTTGGCCGAGATGATGGTCCGCCACTGCTCGAACGTCTGCTTGCGCGCGTACGTTCCGCCCAGCGTCCCGGCGGCGTGCACGACGAGGTCGATCCGCTCCAAAGCTCTTGTGGCAGTGGTAAACCCGCCCGGATCCGACGCGTCGGCCACGATGTGCCGGGCGCCGATCTCCTCGGCGGCCGCCCGCAACGGGGCCTCGCGGCGCGCCGCCAGCACGACGTCGTAACCCAGCTCCACCAACTTGCGAGCGCACCCTTTGCCGATCCCGCCGCTGCCGCCGGTGACCAATGCGGTTCTCAAGGGGCGCCTCTTACGGTTGCCGGAAGTCCCGCGTCCGCGACAAAGCCTGCGGCGACAGCGCGTGGATTCGTTGATCGTGCCGATCGGAGAGCACGTAGGTCTGCGTGTCGGCGAGATGGCGACCCGCGATGCGGCGCGCCCGGTCGACATCACCCTCCGCGATGGTCTCGGTCAGCTTCACGTGCGTGCTGAGGACGGCGCGGCGTTGAGCCAGCGAGGGGTAGGTGCCGCGCGCCGCGCTCTCGTCCGCCCACTGTTGTTCGTGGCTGGTCCACAGCGTCTCCAAGCTGCCGACCACCGCGATGATGGTGTGGTTCCCGCAGCCGCGGACCACGAGATCGTGGAATTCCCGGCCGATTTCGGTGAACAGCCCCCCGTCCTCGATGTTTTCGGCCATGGAGTCGTTGACCCGGTTGAGTTCGGGAACCAGGGTGTCCGCCCGGTCCGGCCGCCGGGCGGCCAGCGCGGCGCACGCGGGCTCGAGTTCCTGCAACGCCATACCGAGGTCGGCGACCGCTACGGACTCGCTCTGCAGTAAGAGCCCGAGCATGTAGGCGGCGCTGGTCTTCGCCGGGGCGTGCACGACGGCGCCGCCGCGATTTCCCCGCCGAACCGAAACCAGCCCCTCGGTCTCCAGAATCCGAAGCGCTTCGCGCAGCGAAACCAGGCTCACGTTGAACTGTTCGACGAGCACCTCTTGACGCGGCAACAGATCGCCGTCGGCGAGCTCGCCATTGATGATCTGGCGGCGCAACTCGTCGGCTACGATTTCTGCGATCCGCGGCGCCGACAATCGGCGACGGGCGTCGCGCCCAATTCCCAAGTCGGTCATCCGATCCTCGAAACCAATCAACTCGCTGGCTTAGCTATTTTAGCAGTAATGGTATAAATAGCTTCTTCGATCGCGCGTCGATCGGGAGGGCGGGTGTAAGTGAGCGAGCGGTCCGAAAGCCGGCCCACGCCCCTGCATGACCTGCGTGTCGTCGAGATCAGTGACCGGATAGCGGGCAGCTACTGCGGCAAGCTGCTGGCCGATGCCGGCGCGCAGGTGCTCAAAATCGAACCGCCGCAAGGCGATTGGCTCCGCCGGTACTCCGCGACACGCTCACCGGTGCCGGACGGGCAGAGCTCGCCGTTTTTCGCTTACCTCAATGCCGGCAAGCGCAGCTTGACTCACCCGCCTGGTTCCGGTCGCTTTGCCGTCGAACTCGCCGCCGCGGACGTGGTCGTGGTCACGGCCGGCAGGGCGCAGGCCGCGGCGCTGGGCGTCGACCCGCAGCGGCTGCTGGCGTCGTCGCCACACGCCATCGTCGTCAGCATTTCCGACTTCGGCTGGTCCGGGCCGTACGCCGACCGGGCTGCCAGCGAATTCACCCTGCAGGCGTGGGCGGGCTCGCCCGGCTTTCGCGGTGATCCCGATGGCCCGCCCATCTCCATCGGCGGCGACCTGGGGGAGTACATGGGCGGCGTGTACGCGGCCTTCGGCGCGCTGGCCGTGCGCCGCCGTGTCGAGCGTGGCGGCCCCGGCGAGCACCTCGACCTGTCCATGCTCGAGGCGTTGACCGCGATGCAGAGCAGCGAATGGCTGCACTCCCAGCTGCTGCGGGTGCCCCCAATCCGCCGCACGCTCGAAGTGCCGTCGATCGAGCCCGCCAAGGACGGCTACGTCGGGATCACCATGGTCACCGGCCAGCAGTGGCTCGACTTCTGCGCGATGGTCGAATGCCCGCAGCTCGAGGAGATCGAACAGCTCCGCTTCCAGATCGGCCGGTGGGCCTACCGTGACCTGATCCGCGAACAGATCGGCCCATGGCTGGCCGAACGGACCGTCGAGGAAATCGTCGAGCTCGGGCAACTGTTCCGGTTGCCCATCGCGGCGCTGGGCAACGGCTCCACGATCCGGGATATGGAGTACGTGACCCAGCGCGGGGCATTCGTCTCGAATCCCGCCGGCTTTCACCAGCCGCGCCCGCCATGGTTGATGTCGGTGTGTGCGCCCGCCCCGCCGCGGGTCACCCCCGATCTGGGTGAGGCTGACGACGAGATGCCTTGGCCCCGAAAGGAGCTCGCGGTCGGCTCGATACCGCGCGGGCTGCCCCTGGCCGGGGTGCGCATCGTCGACCTCACCGCGTTCTGGGCCGGTCCCGCGGCAACCCACCTGCTGGCCGCGTTCGGAGCCGACGTCGTCAAGGTGGAGTCGATACAGCGACCCGACGGCATCCGGTACTCGGGCGGCATGCGCACCGACGTCGACGATTGGTGGGAATACGGCTGGGTGTTCCACGCCATGAACACCAACAAGCGTTCCGTCACAATGGATTTGGGATCCGAAGACGGGCGCCGCCTGTTCACCGAGCTGGCCGCCGACGCCGACGTCGTGATCGAAAACTTCTCACCGCGGGTGATGGAGCAGTTCGGCCTGACCGCCGACGTGCTGCTGAAGGTCAACCCCAGGCTGGTCGTTGCCCGGATGCCCGCCTTCGGACTGGATGGGCCGTGGCGGGACCGGGTCGGATTCGCCCCCACCATGGAGCAGATCGCCGGCCTGGCCTGGGTGACCGGACTGCCCGACACCCCGCCGGTCACGCCGCGCGGGGCTTGCGATCCGCTGGCCGGCGTGCACGCCGCGTTCGCCGTGCTGGCCGCGCTCAACTTCGCCGAACGCACCGGCTCGGGCCAGCTGGTCGAGCTGCCGATGCTGGAAACGGTGCTGAACGCCACCGCGATACAGGCCATCGAATCGGAGGTGTTCGGCACAACGCTGACCCGGCGGGGCAACCGCGGTTTCGGCGACGCGATCCAAAACATCTACCGGTGTGCCGGGGAAGACGATTGGATCGCGGTCACCGTGCGCGACGATCGGCAGTGGCGTGCCCTGGTCGAGCTGATGGATCGTCCCGCGTGGTGTGACGACGAGCTGCTGACTGTCGCCGGGCGGTGGCAGCGGGCCGACGACGTCGATCGCCGGCTCGCGGATTGGTTCGGCCGGCAACCCCTTGCGTCGACGGCGGAGCGGTTGGCCGCCGCCGGCATTCCCGCCGCGCCGGTGGTGTCGCCGTCGTTGGTCACCGACAATCCCCAACTGCGCCATCGGGGATTCCTGGAGACCCTGCAACACCCCAGCACCGGTGCGGGCCTCTACCCCTGCCCCCCGTTCGCCAAGCTGGCGGGCCAGGACAAGTGGCTGCTTCGCCCACCGCCGCGATTGGGCGAGCACAATGAAGACATACTGCGCGAGCGGTGCGGGCTGACCGACGAAGAACTGACGCGCCTCGCAACCAGCGGGGTGATCGGGACCCGACCCAAGGGCCTGTGAGAAGTGGAGGGCATCTGATGCGCGTGACAGTTGACGAAAACCTGTGTGAGGCCAACGGCTTCTGCGAATCGCTGGCACCGGAAATCTTCGAACTGGGGGACGAGGACGTGGTGCAGATCGCGGATGGACCCGTGCCGCCGCGGCTGGAGATCGACGTGCGCGCCGCGGTTGACCAGTGCCCCAAGGCGGCGCTGCGGCTGATCGACTGACTCCGCCCGACGACGGCGCGAGTTGGGCACCCCAGCCGCAGCGGCGAGGGTCGAGATAGGCAATCAGCCTCGCCGCTCGGTGAGCGAGATCGGCATCTCGTCGTAGATCGACATGTTCGTGGTCAGGTTTGGGTAAGCCACCTTGGCCGGGCCGAGGGCGATGTCGTCGCAGCGCAGCAACAGTTCGTCGAAAACCGCGCGGAGTTCCGCTCGCGCCAGCATGGCGCCCAAGCAGTGGTGCGGCCCGCCCCCTCCGAACGCCACCTGCGGGTTGGGTTGGCGCCCGATGTCGAAGGTGAACGGCGAGGAGAACACCTCCTCGTCGCGATTCGCCGAACGCAACATCGACACCACCCGCTCGCCCTTCGCGATGTGCTGGCCGTCCATTTCCACGTCGACCTTGGCGGTGCGCGTCCAGTACGCGACCGGTGATGCCCAGCGCAACACCTCCTCGACGGCGCTGGGGCGCAACGCTTCCCGCTCGCGATAACGTCCGATCTGCTCCGGGTTCTCGGTGAAGGCCTGCAGCCCGATGGCCAACGCGTTCTTTGTGGTGTCGCTGCCCGCGAACGCCAGCACGAAGAAGAAGAACTCGAGTTCGTTGGGGGGCAGGCTGAATTCCTCACCGTCCTCGCCGGTGATCACCGCGGTCGCCAGCGTGCTCCAGATGTCGTCGGTGGGATTGCGCCGCTTCTCCGCGGTGAGCTCCATGGCGTAGCCGAAGATGGTGGCGTAGAGGTCGGTGTAATCCTGGCGACTCAGCCGCGCCCCGGCCGAGTTGGCCTTCAATATGGCGTCCAGCGAGTCGAAGATCCGCGGCCGGTCGTCCTCCGGTATGCCGATGATGTCGCCGATGACCGTCATCGGCAGGGCGTCGGCGACGTCCTCGATCCAATCGCCGCCGCCCTCGTCGAGCAGACGGTCGATCATGCGCGCGGCGCGCGCCCGGATGCCATCCTCGAGTTTGGCGATCGCCCGCGGGTTGAAGGCGTTCGAGATGAGCTTGCGGCGCTTGTTCAGCCCGGGCGGGTCCATGTTGATGATGGTCGGGTACGACGAGAACATCCCGACCGGCTGGATGAGCGGGCCGTCGACCGCGGTGAAGGAGTCGACATCGCGATGCAGCCGGACCGTGTGCCGGTGTTTGGTGGTGATCCAGAACTCGCGCTGGGCGCCCCCGGGAAACAGCGCGGCGACGCCGGGGGTGAGGTCGTGGCGAAAAAGTGGCCGGCTGCGCCGCAGTTCCGCGAACAGCTCGTCGGGGAACCCGTTGCGCCACAGAGCGAAATCGGAAAGGTCCACTGCCGCAGCCGTCATTTCTAACCCCGCTCTGCCGGACGCGCCTGGAGCCGCGTTGACGTTCAATGCTTAAAATAGTAAAAATAGACGTTGTAGTCGAACCGCGGTGAGTGACGGGCGGCTTAGATGCAGCTCGGCTCGCCTGGGTCAAGGCGGGATATGGAGAGCGCGTGACGCATACGATTTCGGATCCGGCGTCGGATTCCGCCGGAGATCCCTCGGAACGCGAATTCGGACAAGCAGGCATCGCGTTGTCGACCTATCGGTTCCCGACGGGCTGGTTCATCGTGGCCTTCGGCTCCGACCTGGCCGCCGGTCAGGTCAAGCGGGCGCACTACTTCGGTGAGGAACTCGTCATCTTCCGCACGGAGTCCGGCCGGGTGCACGTCATGGACGCCTACTGCCAACACCTCGGCGCCAACCTGGGTGTCGGCGGCACCGTAGAAGGCGACAACATCGTCTGCCCCTGGCACGGCTGGCGGTGGCGGGGTGACGGCACCAATGCCCTCATCCCCTACAGCAAGATCGGTTGCAAGAACAACGTCCGCATCCGCACCTATCCGAGCATGGAGTGGTACGGCTTCGTCCTCGCGTGGCACGAGCGCCACGGCCGGGCGCCCTACTGGCAGCCCCCCGTGTTGCCCGAGTTGGAGACCAACGAGTACTACCCGCTGCACCCGCACACTCAGATGCTCAACCGAGTCAAGGTGCACCCGCAGATGATCATCGAGAACGCCGCCGACCCGTACCACGTGCAATACGTGCACAAGGCCGCCAATCCCGCCACCACCGCCTCTTTCGAGGTGTCCGGTTACCACTTGCACGCGACCGTCAACGCCCATTTCGGCGGTGGCCGCGCCTCGACCTGGCTGACACCGAACGGGCCGGTCGACGCCAAGATCATCTACGACAACTACTCGCTGGGGCTGGGGATCGTCCGCTTCCCGAGCGAGCTGGTGGCCACGGTCCAGGTCACCGGGCAGACGCCGGTGGACGAGGACTACACCGACTACTTCTACACGCAGGCGTCCGTCCGCGAGCCGGGCGACACCGGCGACGTGCCGACCGGCCGCGCGGCCAAATTCCTGGCGCTGCAGCAAGAAGTCATCAAACAGGACTTCTTCACGTGGGAGAACATGAAGTACCTGGAAAAGCCGAATCTGGCTCCCGAAGAGGCGCACGACTATGCGGCCCTTCGCCGCTGGGCGCACCGCTTCTACCCGGGCACGCAGCCGTCGCCGTCCGACTTCGGCTACACCGCCGACGGTGAGCCCGACCCGGCGGCCGCGAAAGCCTGAGCGAAAGCCATGTGTCCCGACCGGAGCGGACCTCTCGGGCCCTCCGATTTCGGCGTCGACAGTTTCACGGTGCCGGCCGTGCTCGACCGGCGCGCCGAGCAGTACCCCGACCGGGTGATGATGTCGATCGCCGGGGTCGACGTGACCTTCGAGCAGATGCGGCAGCGGTCCTGCGCCGCGGCGAACATGCTCGCGGACTTGGGCGTCGGCCGTGGTGATGGCGTGGCCCTGTTCACCGGCACCTGCCCGGAATGGGTCTACTTCTGGCTGGGCGCGGCGCGCATCGGCGCGGTGAGCGCGGCCGTCAACGCCGCCAACAAAGGAGACTTCCTACTGCACACCCTGCGCCTGTCGCAGGCCAAGGTGATCCTCACCGATGCCGAGCGCCGGCCCCGGGTCGACGAGGTCACCGGCGTGTTGGACACGGCGCCGAGCCTTGTGCTGCAAGATGATTCACTCGCGGCCACCTTGACCCGCGGCGCAGCCAGGCCCGCCCCCGACGTCGGCGCGACGGCGGGGGAGGTGGGCTGTCTGTTCTACACGTCCGGCACCACGGGGCCATCGAAAGCGGTTGCCACGACCTGGCACTACCTGTTCACGGTGGCCGCGACGGTCGCCTCGGCCTGGGAATTGCGCGCCGGGGAGGTGCTGTGGACGGCGATGCCGCTGTTTCACTTGAGCGCGGCGCCCAGCGTGCTGGTCCCGATGCTGCTCGGCGCGACGACCGTGCTGGCCCAGGCGTTTCACCCCGGCGAGGTGTGGGACGACGTGCGCGCCCACAATGCCGTCGGCTTCGCCGGCGCCGGCGCGATGGTGTCGATGCTGCAAAACCTGCCCGCGGACCCCCAGGATGCGCGGCTGCCGCTGCGGTTCATCTCCGCGGCTCCGATCGACGCCAAGGCCTATCGCGACATCGAAAAGCGTTACGGCTGCCGGATAGTCACGATGTACGGGATGACCGAGGCGTTCCCGATCGCCGTCAAGGCCCTGGCCGACGACGGGGTGCCCGGGACATCGGGCAGGCCGAATCCCAATTTCGACGTGCGCATCGTCGACGAAAGCGGCGATCCGTTGCCCGCCGGCGCAGTCGGGGAGATCGCCTGCCGGGCCCGGTATCCGCGCGTGATGAGCGAAGGCTATGTCGGCCAAGGGTTGCGGGTGATTCCACACCAGGAATGGTTTCGGACCGGCGACCTCGGCCGGCTCGACGCCGAGGGAAACCTGACATACGTCGACCGCAGCAAGGATTCGCTGCGCCGGCGCGGTGAAAACGTTTCCTCGGTCGAAGTGGAGGCCGTCGTCATGAGCCATCCCGCCGTGGCCGAAGCCGCCGCGGTCGGGGTGCCCAGCCCGTTGGGCGAGGACGACATCATGGTGGTCGTGACGTTGCGGCCCGGTGCCACAGTGGATTACCCGGAGCTGCTTGATTTCTGCGCGGCCCGGATGCCCTACTTCTGTGTACCGCGATTCCTGGAGACCGTCAGCGAGCTCCCGAAGAATGCGATCGGGCGAATAAGGAAAGACTTGTTGCGCGAACGGGGGGTGACGCGTGAGGCGTGGGATCGTGAAACTCAGGGCTATACCGTTACCCGCTGAGTTACGTTAATGTTACGTAATCTTCGGCTAGGCGCTTTACCGTTGCATCATTTCGCTCGCTGGCGGCCATCCGAGAGAGGCTGGAGACCAAAATGACCATGTCCTACCAAGAACAGCAAATGCTGCAGGCCGCCACGGCCCGTGCCGCCATTCTCAACCTGAACGCCCGACACAACCGGGCCTACTCCGATGGCGATCGCGAGCGTTGGATTGCCACGTTCCGCCACGCCGGCGCCACCTACCGCCGTGATGGTGAGACGTTCGACGACCTGCGCGCGGCTTTCGGCGGCGGCGACGGTCAACGGCTTGTCACGGTCGACCACGAAATACGCGTCGACGGCGTCAACGCGACACAGCATTGTGTCGCCGTGCTTTATGCCGCCATGTACGGTGACACCACGCTGCGTGCCACCGGGGTATTCCGGGACACGCTGATCTACGAGCGTGGCGGCTGGTACTTCACTTCCCGCACACTGCAATGGGATTCGGCGCCCAGCCGGCACCCGCTTGTTATGTGAGCGGCGTGGACCTCAGTTACCGGCTGGCCTTCGGCACCTATGAAGACGCGCTGCGGATGGTCGGCGCGACGACCGAGCCGCGCACCGCGGCTACGGCGGTCAGCGGGGCGCGCATCCAGTTGTTCGCCGCGATGGTCCAGGACGGCAACCGTTCGTACTGGGACGCCGAGTTCGCCGGCCGAACATGGGGAGGCCTGCTAGCGCCTCCGGCATTGCTGATGGGATGGCTGATCCCTCCGCCGTGGCAGCCGCAGGGCACGCCGCCGGTGGCGTCCCTGGTGTTGCGAGTGCCGCTGCCGGGCACCACATTCATCAACGCCGCCAACGATGTCGAGTTCCTTCAGCCCATCATCGAAGGAGACGTGCTGACCGTCGTCGAGGAGCTGGTGTCGGTGTCACCGGAAAAGCGGACGCGGCTGGGCGCCGGCCATTTCGTCGAGACGCTGGAGACCTATCGCCGCCAGGACGGGACGGTGGTCGCCACCTGCCGGAACACCTTGTTCCGCTTCACACCCGGGGCGTCCCCGTGACCGGCGACGACCTTGACTTCGACGAGATCACCGTGCCGGTCGAGCTGCCCGAGGTGATCGACGACATCAGCTATCAGCGAGTCGTGGAGAACGCCGGAGCGACGTGGGACTACTTTCCGGGCCACTTCGATCCCGAATACGCGCGGCGCCAGGGGAATCCGACGATCTATGTCAACACCATGCATCTCGCCGGCTTCGCCGACCGCGTCGCGACGGATTGGGCGGGCCCGAGCAGCCGCGTGGTGCGGCGCTCCCTGCGGCTGACGGGCTCGGTGTATGCCGGCGACACCATGATCGGCCGGGGACGCGCGGTGGCCAAGCGGCGGGACACCTCGGTGGACCCGCCGCGCTGCCTCGTCGACATCGAGATCCAGGTGACCAATCAGCACGGCGCGCTGTGCTGCCCGGTCGAGCTCACCCTGCAGATGCCGCATGCCGCAACTGCCCGATGACGAGGTAGCCGCACTGCATCTCGCGGTCTGCCGACGGTTTGGCGAGGCCGTCTGGTCTGCCGATGGCAGATGGGATCGTCGAACTCCGTGCGATGAGTGGGACGCCCGGGCGGTGCTTGAACATGTGATCGGTTTTCATGACGTACTCGTCTTGCGCCCTTTGGGATTGAAGCCCGAGCGTCCACGAGCCGATGCTCGGGCGCGATGGCAGCTCACTTACGACTCTCTGGTCGAGGCTTTCGAGTCTGGCGGGGTCACAGCGCTTGATGCGTTCAAGCTGATACCGAATCTGACGCGCGATGTTCTGGTGCACACGTGGGACCTCGCGCGTGCGGTTGAGGCAGACGACCGTCTTGATGCCGCGTGGTGCCAGCTGTTCTACGCCGACCTTCCGGCAGACCCGCAGGTGTTGAGTTCCTCGGAAATGTTCAGTGCTCCCGTTGCGGTGCCCAGCGAAAGCGATGCGCAGGCCAAGCTTCTCGCGCGGCTTGGCCGCGATCCTTCATGGCGACCGGAGATCTCATAGCGGCGCAGGCCGCTGCGCGAGCGAGCATAGGACGACTTTGGATCGTGATATCGCCGGTGATATCGCACATGGAAGTCGCTCTTGTCCCGGTCACGGACAGGCGTGACTGATGTGATCACGGCCAGCGCTTATAGCGGCGGCAGCTGCCCCTTGCATACCAGCGTCTGAAGCTCGACGTATTCGTGGAGACCCTCCGGGCCGAACTCGCGTCCGATGCCCGACTGCTTGAAGCCACCGAACGGGGCGCCGATGTCCAGCGTGTACATGTTGATGCCGTAGGTGCCGGTGCGCACACCCGCCGCGATCTCCAGGCCGTGTGCGATGTCGGAGGTCCACACGGAACCGGCCAGCCCGTAGTCGCTCTCGTTGGCGATGCGGATTGCGTCGTCCTCATCGCGGTAGCGCAACACGGTCAACACCGGACCGAAGATCTCCTCCCTGGCGATGCGCATCTCGTTGGTGGCGTCCGCGAACAGCGTCGGCTGCACATACCAGCCACGCGTGGACGGGCTGTCCTGGCCGCCGAGGACGACGCGCGCGCCTTCGGCCTGGCCGGACTTGATGTAGTCCTGGACGCGGCGTTGTTGCCGTTGCGCGACAAGGGGTCCGATGTCGGTGGCGTCGTCGGCCGGATCGCCGACATTGAGGGACGACATCATGTCGGCCAGTGCGTCGACCACCTCGTCGTGCCGCCGGTCGCTGACCAGGATGCGGGTCTGGGCGACGCAGGCCTGGCCGTTGTTCATCAGGCCGGCGGTTTTCAATCCGGCGACGGTCTTGCCGATGTCGGCGTCGTCGAGAATGATCGCCGCGGACTTGCCGCCCAGCTCCAGGCTCACTCGCTTGAGCTGTTCGCCGCACAGGGCGGCGATGCGGCGGCCGACGACGCTGGAGCCGGTGAACGCGATCTTGTCCACATCCCGATGGCGCACCAGCGCCTCGCCGATCTCGGGACCGCCGGGCAACACCGAGACCACACCTTCGGGCAGGTCGAGCTGCTCGATCATTTCCGCCAACCACAAAGCGTCCAAGGGTGTTTCGGGCGCCGGTTTGATGATGACGGTGCACCCGGCGATCAATGCCGGGATCAGTTTGGGCATGATCAGGAACTGCGGCACGTTCCACGGGACGATCGCGCCGACCACGCCGACCGGGGCCCTGCGCAGGTGCACTTCGCCGAGCACGCCTTGACGCCGTTCCTCCCACGGAAAGTCGCGCGCGGCCGCCAGCGCCAGATGTATGAGCGACGCCGCGGCCGCCGCTTGGCCCATCCGGCTGAAACTGCGCGGAGAGCCCATTTCGTCGGTGATCAGGTCGGCCATCTCCTCGAGGTGACCGGCGTAGATCGCGGCAAGCTGTTCGACCTTGGCCATCCGCTCGGCGTGACTCATCCGCGGCCACGGGCCGTTGTCGAAGGCGTGTCGCGCGGCCGCGCCGGCGGCGTCGACGTCCTCAGGCCCGGCCAGCTGGACGTGGCCGACCGGTTCTTCGGAGTGCGGGGAGATGACGGCGAGCTGTCGGGGGTTGGCGGGCTTGCGCCACTGCCCCCCGATGAAGAGTTCGTCGTAGTACCGGTGAGCGGCGTTTTCCGTCATCGGGCACTTCCTCGAGGGGTTGGGCGCAAAGGCGACAGTGACCGTGATTTCGCTATTGACGCTAACATAGCGAAAAAAGCAGCGAGGCTTGATATGACCAGGGATTGGCGCAGTTACCCGTTCCAGTTGGTGCCCGGCGACGCCCAGCTGGATTTCCCCGCGGCCGAGGGCGAACACCCGGATCAGGAGTCGGACACCTGGTTCATCGCCGGGCAGCTCGATGCCGCGGAGGCCGACCGGTCGTTCGCCTTCCTGACCATCTTCAACAAGAACCGCCCCGGCGGGACCGTGGTCGCGGACTTCTACACGCTGGCGCTGTTCGACCTTGATACCGGTGACTACGGCACCTATACGGACTACGACATGCCGCCGGCCAACATGAAACCCGGAGCGCAGCCCAAGCTGACTTTGACCCCGGGCTATCTGGACATCCACTACGCCAGCGGGGCCGGCACCGCGTCGTGGGCCACGTGCCGCGACGCCGACGGGGAGCTGCTGCCCTACACCTACCGCGTCAGCCTGGTCGGCGAGGACCATTCGGGCCGGCCCATGCGCCTGGACCTGGCCGTAACGCCAACGCGCGCACCGACACCGGTGGGTGCGTCGACGTACAACGGGAAGATCTGCTGCTTCGGCCAGACCGAAACCTATTCGTATTTCCAGACCGGCATGGCGATGACGGGCACCCTGCGCTGGGGCGACGTAGTTGAACAGGTTTCCGGCAGCAGCGGGCACATCGACCGGCAGTGGTTCCCCAAATACGCCGGCGGCGGCGGAACCGAGGGAGACCCGCGGGCGCTGTCGCACGAATGGCGCACCATCAACTTCGACAACGGCGTGGATCTCAGCATCTGGCGGCAGTTCGACCGCCTCAATGGCAATGCGCTTCAGCCGTTTACCGGCGTGACGATGAGTCATCCCGATCCGGCCATGCCCCCGGAATGCGCCGAAGACGTCGAGGTGACGGTCAGCAGCTACGTGCGATGGCCGGATGCGGTGAAACCGTTGGTGCGGCCGCACGCGGCCGCCCGATACATGCCGGACCGCCACCGGATCACCTGCCGCACCATGCAACTCGACATCGTCGGCGAGCCGCTGGTGGCCGCACCCGCGCACGGCCTGCCCATCGAATACATGGAGGGCCCGTACCGCTACCACGGCACCCTGTGGGGTAAGCCCGTGACCGGCTTCGCGTTCAACGAGCGCTCGCTGGCCCTGTACCGGGACTGGGAGCTGGTCGAGGTGCTGACCACCACCGTCGCGAACATGGAGCCGGCCGATCGCGACCTGCAGATGGCGGCGGGTCTGCTGGTGCAGCTGCTGGCCCGCGGGCGACGACAGGAAGCGGTCGGGCTGTTGACAACGGTGCGCGCCGCACAAAGCGACGCGTTGGCAACCCTGTTGGATGACCTCGTGGCGGCGCTATCCGCCGAAATATCAACCGAGAGCGGCTGACTCGGCAAGCGCCCGGGCCCAGGCGGTGTGGCGATGCTGCAGCCCGGGTTCGTTGCGACCGAACAGCAGGTGTTCGCTGGCGCCCGACTCGAGGTTCGCCTGCAGGCCTTCCACCAGCCGGTAGTCCTCGTCGCGCACCGTGGCGTGGGCGTACTCGAAGACGGCCTGTGCCCCGGCGGCCACCGCTTCGTCGGACAGGTCCAGCGGTGTCGAGTTCTGGTGCACGGTGATCGATCTCCCCGGTCGATCGCCCGGGTAGATCCGGAACAGCTCGCCGTTGGCGATGGTCACCGACAGCACGATGTTGGGGAACAGCGCGTAGATGACGACCATGTTCTGGAACGGATCCCACTGCTCTTCGGGGACATCCTCCAGCGCCAGGATCGTGTTGAGCGGGAAGATCAACCGATGGTGCGGACCGAACGCATCGAAAACCGTGCAGTTGCTGCGGGCGATGGTGGCGAAGGTCTGCCGGTGCACGGTGGCGAAATGGTAGTTCTCCGAGAAGGTGTCGACCGCGAGCTTCCAATTGATCGGGCAGTCGAGCACCTTCTCGCCCAGCGGTGACCAGCGCCCGATGCCCCAGGAATCGAGCTCGGCGGCCAGCGGGCCGAGGTGTGCGGCGACGTCCAAGCCCGCCCCGGGATCCATTGCGACCCAGAGGAATCCGGCGAACTCCGCAGCCGGTAATTCGGTCAGGCCACCGGACTTCGTCGCCGCGTCGCTTTGGCGGCGACCCGCTGCGCCCGGCTTCGCCGCGCTTGCGATCGCCGCGTCGCTTTGGCGGCGACCCGCTGCGCCCGGCTTCGCCGCGCTTGCGATCGCCGCGTCGCTTTGGCGGCGACCCGCTGCGCCCGGCTTCGCCGCGCTTGCGATCGCCGCGTCGGGAAAGCCCTCGCGGCCCGGCAGGCCGACCAACCGCCCGGTGTTGTCGTAGGTCCACGCGTGGTACGGGCAGGTGAATCGCTTCGCGCTGCCGCATCCCGTCGCCACCTGCGACTGGCGGTGCAGGCAGACGTTGTTGAACGCTTTGACCGATCCGTCGGCCGTGCGGGTCAGCAGGATCGACCGGCCCATCACCGTCTTGGTGCAGTACGCGCCGGGGGCGGGGAGCTCCGAGACGTAGCCGACCAACTGTGGGCTGGCCATCACCATGGCCCGGTCCCGGTCGTGGCGCTCTCCCGACGTGTAGGCGCGCGCCTCGACCCGGTGCTCGGCCGGGGCGAGATCGGTGGTCTTGTCGCGCGCCAACTTCAAGGCGCGGCGGGTGAGGTCGATCAGCTGGTCGCGTTCCATGTGATCAGTACAGACCTTGCCACGGTTGTAAGGTCAAGGAGTGGCTGAGCAGTTGCTGATCGGCGACGTCACGGCCCTGACCGGGATCGCTTCCGGTCGCATCCGCCACTACGAGAAAATCGGCCTGCTGCGCGCCGAGCATCTGTCCAACGGCTATCGGGTCTTCGACGTGGAGCAGGTGCTCGACCTGTTGCGCATCGATCTGATGAGAAGTCTCGGCGTCAGCATCAACGACATCCAGCGGTTGATCGCGGGCGGGCGCACCACGTTGGCGGGCGTGCTCGACGAGCACCGGACGTTGTTGGTGCGTCAGCGCGACCGGCTGGATCAGCTGATCGCAGCCATCGACCGCTCCCGCGCCGCCACCGATTGCCCCGCCGCCGACGTCAACGAGGACATCCTGCGCAGGCTGGCGACCACGCACCGCGACAGCATCGGGGTCATCGGGCGGCTTACCGCGCCGCTGTCTGCGCCCGTCGCCGCCATGTACGCCGAGCTGTTCGACGAGTGGGACTTGCCGGTTCCGGCGCTGTTCGGGCAAATGGTCCTGCCCCCGGCTGCCAGCACCCTGCTGGCGGAATTGGCGGAGACACCGGGACGTCAGGTGCTGTTCGACCGCTTGCGCAGCCTCGCCGGCGACGTGGTCGGGTTGGGCGACGATCACGCGGCGGCAACGGAACTCGCGCACACCTGGATCGACAAGCAGTTGGCCGACCCATTGCCCGACGACGTGGTCGGCGTGCTGCGGGGCGTGCAGCCGTCCTTGGAGCGTGACCCCGTGATCGTGCAGGGGTTCCGGGCCTGGGCGGCATCGATCAACCCCGCGGCCGCTCACTTTCTCGACGAGATCGCCCGTCAGACCGCTCGCCGCGGCCTGGAGGCAGTGAGCGTCATCGTGCTGCCCGCGCCGACGCGGGCCCAAAACCAACGATGCGGCACTGTGATGTAGATGTGACCAGTGTGGTCAATGTGTCATATGGTGTTCCCGTCGTACTCTGTCGCTTGTGTCATCGGTTTCGCGGCGCGACCTCCTCAAACTGGCGGCCGCGACCCCTGCCTTGATGGGCCTGGGTGTCGCGGGTGCCTCCTTGCGCCCGGCACCCGCGTCGGCGTCGCTCGGCACCCTGTTGGACTACGCGGCCGGGGTCATCCCGGCCAGCCAGATCAGGGCCGCCGGCGCCGTGGGCTCGATCAGGTACGTGTCGGACCGCCGCCCTGGCGGCAACTGGATGCTGGGCAAGCCGATCCAGTTCGCCGAGGCGCGCGACCTCAACAGCAACGGGCTGAAAATCGTTTCCTGTTATCAGTACGGCAAGGGCAACACCGCCGACTGGCTCGGCGGAGCCAACGCCGGGATCCAGCACGCCCAGCGCGGAATGCAACTGCACGCCGCCGCGGGCGGGCCCGCGAGCGCGCCGATCTACGCCTCGATCGACGACGACCCGTCCTACGAGCAGTACAAGCAGCAGATCGCGCCCTACCTGCGGTCCTGGGAGTCGGTGATCGGTCATCAGCGCACAGGTGTGTACGCCAACTCGAAGACCATCGACTGGGCCCTGCACGACGGTTTGGGCTCGTACTTCTGGCAGCACAACTGGGGCTCGCCGAAGGGGTTCGCCCACCCGGCCGCGCATTTGCATCAGGTAGAGATCGACAAACGCAGCGTCGGCGGGGTCGGGGTGGACATCAACGAAATCCTCAAGCCGCAATTCGGGCAGTGGGCCTAGCGTCGCGACTCCTGCACCCACCGCCGGCCGACTCGGACTCTTAGAGATCCCAGCAAACACTCGTTCGCTCATTTTCCGGCGCGGCGGGCGCGAACGCCGCCCGGGCGACGCGACCGAAGCGGCCGCGGCGCCGCCCCACGGCGCAAAATCTTTACATAACGATTACATAACAAAACTGCTTTGATCAGCGCAGTTATAGCTACTCGACCGTAACCACCTGCATGCAGCAGGTTTGTTCGCGGCGCCCGCACCGCCAATTCCGGCAGGTGTTACCCACGACACGGTTACCCATGCGTAGAACTCATCAGTAACCGATCACCACGCGAAACGAGGGTCGATCCTTATGACACTCTTAGTGCAGCCGATGCAGTCCGCCGCGCCGCTCTACAACCCATCCGGCCGGCCCGCGGACACACACCGGTCAGCCGCTTCCCGGCTTTGATTCGACGCGGAATCGCCGAGCCCGCCCGCCGGCGGTGACGACCGGCCGGACGCACCGATACGTAAAGACGCATACAGGGAGACAGAGAAGGTGACGATCCACGAGAGGCACGACTGGGGTTCCCCAGCGAAGCGAGGGGAGGTGTCCGCTGACCGCGACCACGCGCCGGCCGGCGACACCCATGCTCTGGTCGACCGTCTGACGGCCGGGGAGCCGTACGCCGTTGCTTTCGGAGGCCAGGGCAGCGCCTGGCTGGAAACCCTCGAAGAGCTGGTGTCGTCGGCCGGGATCGAAGCCGAGCTGGCAACGCTGGTCGGTGAGGTGGAGCTGCTGCTCGAGCCGGTGGCCAAAGAGTTGGTGGTGGTCCGTCCGATCGGCTTTGAGCCGCTCGCATGGGTACGTGCGCTGGCCGCCGAGGACCTGGTCCCGTCGCCTAAGCACCTCACGTCGGCCGCGGTGTCGATCCCCGGCGTGCTGCTCACCCAGATCGCGGCCGTGCGCGCGCTGGCGCGCCAGGGCATGGATCTGAAGGCCACCCCGCCGGTGGCCGTCGCCGGGCATTCGCAAGGCGTGCTCGCTGTCGAGGCGCTCAAGGCCGCGGGCACCCGCGACGCCGAGCTGCTGGCCATGGCCCAGCTGATCGGTGCGGCCGGGACGCTGGTAGCCCGCCGGCGCGGGATCTCCGTGCTCGGTGACCGGCCGCCGATGGTGTCGGTGACCAACGCGGACCCCGAGCGCATTCGCCGGCTGCTCGACGAGTTCGCGCAGGATGTCCGCACTGTGCTGCCGCCGGTGCTGTCCATTCGCAACGGCAGGCGCTCGGTCGTCATCACCGGCACGCCCGAGCAGCTGTCCCGGTTCGAGCTCTACTGCCAGCAGATCTCGGAGAAGGAGGAGGCCGACCGGAAGAACAAGCTCCGCGGCGGGGACGTCTTCTCTCCGGTCTTCGATCCGGTGCAGGTCGAGGTGGGCTTCCACACGCCCCGGTTGGCCGACGGCATCGACATCGTCGGCGGCTGGGCCGAGAAGGTGGGCCTGGACGTCGGGCTCGCCCGCGAGCTGACCGAGGCCATCCTGGTGCGCTGCGTCGACTGGGTCGAGGAGATCACCCGCGTGCACGAGGCCGGTGCGCGCTGGATTCTCGACCTGGGACCCGGCGACATCCTGACCCGGCTGACCGCGCCGGTGATCCGCGGCCTTGGTGTCGGCATCGTGCCCGCCGCGACCCGCGGCGGGCAGCGCAACCTCTTCACCGTCGGGGCTGTGCCCGAGGTGGCGCGGGCGTGGTCGACCTATGCGCCGACCGTCGTCCGGCTTCCCGATGGCAGGGTCAAGCTTTCGACGAAGTTCACCCGATTGACCGGACGCTCCCCGATCCTGCTTGCGGGCATGACCCCGACCACCGTCGACGCCAAGATCGTCGCCGCCGCCGCCAACGCCGGGCACTGGGCCGAGCTGGCCGGCGGTGGGCAGGTCACCGAGGAAATCTTCGCCGGCCGCATCGCCGAGCTCGCCACGCTGCTCGAACCGGGCCGCACCTATCAGTTCAACGCGCTGTTCCTCGACCCGTACCTGTGGAAGCTGCAGGTCGGTGGAAAGCGCTTGGTGCAGAAGGCGCGTCAGTCCGGCGCGGCGATCGACGGCCTGGTGATCAGTGCCGGCATCCCGGACCTCGAGGATGCCGTCGAGCTGATCGAGGAGCTGAACGACGTCGGCATCAGTCACGTCGTGTTCAAGCCCGGCACGGTCGAGCAGATCCGCTCGGTCATCCGCATCGCGACCGAAGTGCCCACCAAGCCGGTGATCATGCACATCGAGGGCGGCCGCGCCGGTGGCCACCATTCCTGGGAAGACCTCGACGACCTGTTGCTGGCGACCTATTCGGAGTTGCGGTCGCGCCCCAACATCACGGTCTGCGTGGGCGGTGGCATCGGCACGCCGGAGCGGGCGGCCGAGTACCTTTCGGGGCGCTGGGCGAAGGCGTACGGCTTCCCGCTGATGCCGATCGACGGCATCCTGGTCGGTACCGCGGCGATGGCGACCAAGGAGGCCACCACGTCGCCGTCGGTCAAGCGCATGCTGGTCGAGACCCAGGGCACCGACCAGTGGGTCGGCGCCGGAAAAGCCGTGGGCGGCATGGCTTCCAGCCGCAGCCAGCTCGGTGCCGACATCCACGAGATCGACAACAGCGCCTCGCGGTGCGGCCGGCTGCTCGACGAGGTCGCCGGTGACGCGGAGGCGGTCGCCGAGCGCCGCGACGAGATCATCGCGGCGATGGCCAACACCGCCAAGCCGTACTTCGGCGACGTCGCCGACATGACGTACCTACAGTGGCTGCAGCGCTACGTCGAGCTGACCATCGGTGAGGGCTACTCCACCGCCGACACCGCCGCGCCGGGCAGCCCGTGGCTGGCCGACACCTGGTGTGACCGGTTCCAGCAGATGCTGCAGCGCACCGAAGCGCGTTTGCATCCAAAGGATTCCGGCCCTATCGAGACGCTGTTCAACGACGAGGCGCTGCTGGAGCACCCCGCGGCGGCGATCGACATGCTGCTCGATAGTTACCCGGACGCCGAGACCGTGCAGCTGCACCCGGCCGACGTCCCGTTCTTCGTCACGCTGTGCAAGACGCTGGGCAAGCCGGTCAACTTCGTGCCGGTCATCGACAAGGACGTGCGGCGCTGGTGGCGCAGCGACTCGCTGTGGCAGGCGCACGATGCCCGTTACGACGCGGATCAGGTGTGCATCATCCCCGGCACCGCGGCCGTGGCCGGCATCACCCGGATGGACGAACCCGTCGGTGAGTTGCTGGATCGCTTCGAGCAGGCCGCCATCGACGAGGTGCTGTCGGCCAACGGGCAGCCGCGCGCCGTCGCGTCGCGTCGGCTGGGTCGTCCGGACGTGACCGGACCGCTGGCCGTCGTGCTCGACGCCCCCGACGTGCGGTGGGCCGGTCGCACCGCGACCAACCCGGTCCACCGGATCGCCGACCCCGGCGATTGGCTCGTGCACGACGGACCCGAAAGCCGCCGCGCCACAAACTCGTTCACCGGGGCACGCCTCGAGGTCGACGGCGACCGAGTGGTGCTGAGCGTCCCGGTGTCGGGGACCTGGATCGACATCCCGTTCACCCTGCCCGCCAACACGATGGACGGTGGCACTCCGGTGGTGTCCACCGAAGACGCCGCCACCGCCATGCGCGCGGTGCTGGCGATCGCCGCGGGTGTCGACGGGCCGGAATTCTTGCCCGCGGTCGTCGACGGGACGGCCACCGTCACGGTGAACTGGGACCCCGAGCGGGTCGCCGACCACACCGGGGTCACGGCCACCTTCGGGGAGCCGCTGGCGCCCGGCCTCACCACGGTGCCCGACGCCCTGGTCGGCCTTTGCTGGCCAGCGATCTTCGCGGCGATCGGCTCGGCGGTCACCGACGCCGGCGTCCCGGTCGTCGAAGGCCTGCTGAGCCTCGTGCACCTCGACCACGCCGCGCACGTGGTCGGCGCGCTGCCGAAAGTCCCGGCCGAATTGGCTGTCAACGCAACGGCTTTGCCAGCCGTCGACACGGACATGGGTCGTGTCGTCCGGGTCGCGGTGACGATCGCCGGCGCCGACGGCACGACGATCGCCAGCCTCGATGAGCGGTTCGCGATCCTGGGACGCACCGGTGCCGCCGAGCTCGCCGAGCCGGCGCGGGCCGGCGGTGCGGTGTCGCAGAACGCGACCGACACCCCGCGTCGCCGCCGGCGCGACGTCCGCCTGACCGCGCCGGTCGACATGCGACCGTTCGCCGTGGTGTCCGGTGACCACAACCCGATTCACACCGACCGGGCGGCCGCGCTGCTGGCCGGCCTGGAATCGCCCATCGTGCACGGCATGTGGTTGTCGGCGGCCGCACAGCACGCGGTGACCGCCACCGACGGCCAGGCCCGGCCCCCGGCCCGGCTGGTCGGCTGGACCGCGCGGTTCCTGGGCATGGTGCGTCCTGGCGACGAGGTCGACTTCCGGGTCGAGCGCGTCGGAATCGACCAGGGCGCCGAGGTTTTGGAGGTGGCCGCCCGCATCGGGTCCGATTTGGTGATGTCGGCGACGGCACGCCTGGCCGCCCCGCTCACGGTGTACGCCTTCCCCGGTCAAGGGATTCAGCACAAGGGCATGGGCATGGACGTCCGCGCCCGCTCCAAGGCCGCCCGCAAGGTGTGGGACAAAGCGGACAAGTTCACCCGCGACACGCTGGGTTTCTCGGTGCTGCACGTGGTGCGGGACAACCCGACCAGCATCATCGCCAGCGGCGTGCACTACAACCACCCCGAGGGCGTGCTGTACCTGACGCAGTTCACCCAGGTCGCGATGGCGACCGTGGCGGCGGCGCAGGTGGCCGAGATGCGCGAGCAGGGCGCCTTCGTCGAAGGTGCCATCGCCTGCGGCCACTCCGTCGGCGAGTACACTGCGCTGGCCTGTGTGACGGGTATCTACGAACTGGAAGCGTTGCTGGAGACGGTCTTTCACCGTGGCTCGAAGATGCACGACATCGTGCCGCGCGACGAGCTGGGCCGCTCCAACTACCGGCTGGCGGCCATCCGGCCCTCCCAGATCGACCTGCCCGACGACGAGGTGCCCGCGTTCATCGCCGAAATCGCCGAGCGTACCGGCGAATTCCTGGAGATCGTGAACTTCAACCTGCGCGGTTCGCAGTACGCGATCGCCGGAACCGTCCGCGGTCTGGAGGAGCTGGAGGCCGAGGTGGAGCGGCGTCGCGAGCTCACCGGGGGCCGCCGGTCGTTCATCCTGGTTCCGGGCATCGACGTGCCGTTCCACTCGCGGGTGCTGCGCGTCGGGGTGGCGGAGTTCCGCCGCTCGCTGGAACGCGTGATGCCGCGGGACAAGGATCCCGACGTCATCATCGGGCGTTACATCCCGAACCTGGTGCCGCGCCCGTTCACCCTGGACCGCGACTTCATCCAGGAGATCCGGGATTTGGTGCCCGCCGAGCCGCTCGACGCGATCCTGGCCGACTACGACACCTGGCTCGCCGAGCGTCGCAACGAGATGGCGCGCATCGTCTTGATCGAGCTGCTGGCATGGCAGTTCGCCAGCCCGGTGCGTTGGATCGAGACCCAGGACCTGCTGTTCACCGAGGAGGCCGCGGGTGGTCTGGGTGTGGAGCGATTCGTCGAGATCGGCGTGAAGTCGGCCCCGACCGTCGCCGGACTGGCCACCAACACCCTGAAGCTGCCCGAATATGCCCACAGCACAGTCGAAGTGCTCAACGCCGAGCGCGACGCCGCGGTGCTGTTCGCCACCGACACCGACCCGGAGCCGGAGCTAGAGGAAGCACCCGATGAGCCGGCCCCGTCGGAGGGTGCGACCACCGCGGAGGCCGCCCCGGCGCCTGCGCCGGCGGCCGCCCCGTCAGGTGGCCCCCGACCGGACGACATCGGGTTCGACGCCGCCGACGCCACCCTGGCCCTGATCGCGCTGTCGGCCAAGATGCGCATGGACCAGATCGAGGAGCTGGACTCCATCGAGTCGATCACCGACGGCGCCTCGTCGCGGCGCAACCAGTTGCTGGTGGACCTCGGCTCGGAGTTGAACCTGGGCGCCATCGACGGCGCCGCCGAGGCCGACCTGGCCGGGCTGCGGTCACAGGTGACCAAGTTGGCCCGCACCTACAAGCCTTTCGGCCCAGTGCTTTCCGACGCGATCAACGACCAGCTGCGCACGGTGCTCGGGCCCTCGGGCAAGCGGCCCGGCGCGATCGCCGAGCGCGTCAAGAAGACGTGGGAGCTCGGTGACGGGTGGGCCAAGCACGTCACGGTCGAAGTGGCGTTGGGAACCCGCGAGGGCACCAGCGTTCGCGGGGGCGCCATGGGCCACCTGCACGAGGGCGCGCTGGCCGACGCCGCCTCGGTCGACAAGGTGATCGACGCCGCCGTCGCTTCCGTCGCCGCGCGTCGCGGCATCTCGGTGGCGCTGCCGTCGTCGGGCGGCGGTGGCGGAGCGACCGTGGACGCGGCCGCGTTGAGCGAATTCACCGATCAGATCACCGGTCGCGAGGGTGTGCTCGCCTCGGCGGCCCGCCTGGTGCTGAACCAGTTGGGGTTGGACGACCCGGTCAGCGCGGCGCCGGCGGCCACGGACGCCGAGCTCATCGACTTGGTCACCGCCGAACTCGGCGCGGACTGGCCGCGTTTGGTGGCGCCGGCTTTCGACGCCAAGAAGGCCGTCGTGTTCGACGACCGGTGGGCCAGCGCCCGGGAGGACTTGGTCAAGCTCTGGCTGACCGACGAGGGTGCCATCGACGCCCAGTGGAAGAGCCTGTCCGAAAGGTTCGAGGGCGCAGGCCATGTCGTCGCCACCCAGGCCACCTGGTGGCAGGGCAAGTCGCTGGCCGCCGGCCGGCAGATCCACGCGTCGCTGTACGGCCGCATCGCCGCCGGCGCCGAGAATCCCGATCCCGGCCCCTACAGCAACGAAGTCGCCGTGGTGACGGGCGCGTCGAAGGGTTCGATCGCCGCGTCGGTGGTCGCGCGACTGCTCGACGGCGGGGCCACCGTCATCGCCACGACATCGAAGCTCGACGACGAGCGGCTGGAGTTCTACCGCGGCCTGTATCGCGACCACGCCCGCTACGGCGCGGCGCTGTGGGTGGTCGCCGCCAACATGGCGTCCTACTCCGATATCGATGCACTGGTGGAATGGATCGGCACCGAGCAAACCGAAAGCCTTGGGCCGCAATCCATTCACATCAAGGACGCGCAGACCCCCACGCTGCTCTTCCCGTTCGCGGCGCCACGCGTGGCCGGCGACCTGTCGGAGGCCGGTTCGCGCTCCGAGATGGAGATGAAGGTTCTGCTCTGGGCGGTGCAGCGTTTGATCGGTGGGCTGTCCAAGATCGGCGCCGAGCGCGACATCGCGTCGCGGCTGCACGTGGTGTTGCCCGGCTCGCCCAACCGCGGCATGTTCGGCGGGGACGGGGCCTACGGCGAGGCCAAGTCGGCGCTGGATGCCGTGGTGAGCCGCTGGCAGGCCGAGTCCTCCTGGGCCGCGCGGGTCAGCCTCGCGCACGCGCTGATCGGGTGGACCAGGGGCACCGGGCTGATGGGCCACAACGACGCCATCGTCGACGCCGTGGAGCAGGCCGGTGTCACCACGTATTCCACCGACGAGATGGCGGCCATGCTGCTGGACCTCTGCGACGTCGAGTCCAAGGTGGCGGCCGCCGGCGCGCCGATCAAGGCCGACCTGACCGGTGGGCTGGCCGAGGCCAACCTCGACATGGCCGAACTGGCCGCCAAGGCCCGCGAGCAGGCCACCTCGGGCGAGGCGACCGCCGATGACGTTGTGGCCGAAGGCACCATCGCCGCGCTGCCGTCCCCGCCGCGCGGCTTCACCCCGGCACCGCCGCCGGAATGGGCCGACTTGGACGTCGACCCGGCCGACCTGGTCGTGATCGTCGGCGGCGCCGAGATCGGCCCCTACGGTTCGTCGCGCACCCGGTTCGAGATGGAGGTCGACAACGAACTGTCGGCGGCCGGCGTCCTCGAGCTGGCCTGGACTACCGGGCTGGTTCGCTGGGAGGCCGACCCCCAACCAGGTTGGTACGACACCGAATCCGGTGACCTGGTTGACGAGACCGAGTTGGTCGAGCGCTACCACGACATCGTGGTCGACAGGGTGGGCATCCGCGAGTTCGTCGACGACGGCGCAATCGACCCCGATCACGCGTCGCCGCTGCTGGTCTCGGTGTTCCTGGAGAAGGACTTCGCCTTCGTGGTGTCCTCCGAGGCCGACGCTCGCGCCTTCGTCGAATTCGACCCCGAGCACACCATCATCCGGCCGGTGCCCGAGTCCAGCGACTGGCAGGTGATCCGCAAGGCCGGCACCGAGATCCGGGTGCCGCGCAAGACCAAGCTGTCGCGAACCGTCGGCGCGCAGATCCCCACCGGGTTCGATCCGACCGTGTTCGGCATCAGCCAGGACATGGCCAGCTCGATCGACCGGGTGGCGCTGTGGAACATCGTCGCGACCGTCGACGCGTTCCTGTCGTCCGGATTCACCCCGACCGAGTTGATGCGGTGGGTGCACCCGGGCCTGGTGGCCAGCACGCAGGGCACCGGCATGGGCGGCATGACGTCGATGCAGACCATGTATCACGGCAACCTGCTCGGCCGGAGCAAGCCGAACGACATCCTGCAGGAAGTGCTGCCGAATGTGGTTGCCGCGCACGTCATTCAGAGCTATGTAGGCAGCTACGGCGCGATGATCCACCCGGTGGGCGCGTGCGCGACCGCGGCGGTGTCGGTCGAGGAGGGCGTCGACAAGATCCGCCTCGGCAAGGCCGAACTGGTGGTCGCCGGTGGCTTCGACGACCTGACGCTGGAAGCCATCATCGGCTTCGGCGACATGGCGGCCACCGCCGACACCTCCATGATGCGGGGTCGGGGCATCCACGACTCGAAGTTCTCCCGGCCCAATGACCGGCGCCGGCTCGGTTTCGTCGAGGCGCAGGGCGGCGGCACCATCCTGCTGGCCCGGGGTGACCTCGCGCTCAAGATGGGCCTGCCGGTGTTGGCCGTGGTGGCCTACGCGCAGTCGTTCGCCGACGGCGTGCACTCCTCGATCCCGGCGCCGGGTCTGGGCGCGCTGGGCGCCGGCCGCGGCGGCAAGGACTCGCAGTTGGCGCGGGCGCTCGGCAAGCTCGGCGTCGGCGCCGACGACATCGCGGTGATCTCCAAGCACGACACCTCGACGCTGGCCAACGACCCCAACGAGACCGAGCTGCACGAGCGGCTGGCGGACTCGCTGGGCCGCTCCGAGGGCGCCCCCCTGTTCGTGGTGTCGCAGAAGAGCCTCACCGGGCACGCCAAGGGCGGCGCGGCGGTGTTCCAGATGATGGGCCTGTGCCAGATGCTGCGCGACGGGGTGATTCCGCCGAACCGCAGCCTGGACTGCGTCGATGACGAACTCGCCGGCTCGGCGCACTTCGTCTGGGTGCGTGAGACACTGCGGCTGGGTGAGAAGTTCCCGCTCAAGGCGGGGCTGGTAACCAGCCTCGGGTTCGGCCACGTGTCCGGACTGGTGGCGCTGGTGCACCCGCAGGCCTTCGTCGCCTCGCTGGATCCCGATGAGCGCGCGGACTACCAGCGGCGTGCGGAGGCGCGGCTGCTGGCCGGTCAGCGCCGGTTGGCTTCTGCCATCGCCGGCGGCGCGCCGATGTACGAGCGGCCGCCGGACCGTCGTTTCAGCCACGATGCAGCGGAGAAGCGCCAGGAGGCGGCGATGCTGCTGAACCCGGCCGCCCGGTTGGGTGAGGGCGAGGCCTACGAGGTCTCGGCCGGATGACGTCGGTTTATTGCCCGGCTTCTTCTCGGTCCGCATCGTCGCCGGGCTTGACCGTCCGTTAGCCTGGCCATCCATGGGAATTGTCGGTGTGGGGATCGATGTCGTCTCCATCCCTGATTTCGCCGAGCAGGTCGACCAGCCGGGAACCGTTTTCTCCGAGACGTTCACACCGGGTGAGCGTCGCGATGCGTCGGACAAGAGTTCGTCGGCCGCGCGTCACCTGGCGGCCCGGTGGGCGGCTAAGGAGGCGGTGATCAAGGCGTGGTCGGGTTCCCGGTTCGCGCAACGGCCCGTCCTGCCGGAGGACATCCACCGCGACATCGAGGTGGTCACCGACATGTGGGGGCGGCCCCGGGTTCGGCTGAGCGGCGACATCGCCAAACATCTGGCCGACGTGACGATTCATGTGTCGCTGACGCATGAAGGGGATACCGCGGCCGCGGTGGCCATCTTGGAGACCCCTTGATGCCGCCGAACGTGGGGCTTATGGACGAATTCACGCGCCAATTTTCATATCTAACCGTCACACTCGGCGTCGCGCGCGGAGAAGCGCATGACTGATCTGGTCGAGCGCGTCCGCGAGGCGTTGCCATCGGTGCGCCGCGACCTCGAGGACCTGGTGCGCATCGAGTCGGTGTGGGCCGACCCCGCGAGGCGCGACGAGGTGCACCGCAGCGCACGGGCGGTAGCGGATTTGTTGTCGCAAGCGGGTTTTGGCGAGGTGGAGATCGTCAGCGAGGGTGGCGCGCCGGCGGTCATCGCGCGCCATCCCGCGCCGCCGGGCGCACCGACCGTGCTGCTGTACGCCCACCACGACGTCCAGCCCGAAGGCGATGTCGGCCAGTGGGCGTCGCCGCCCTTCGAACCCACCGAACGCGGCGGGCGGCTCTACGGGCGCGGCAGCGCCGACGACAAGGCCGGCATCGCAACGCATTTGGCGGCATTCAAGGCGCACGGTGGGCAACCGCCGGTCGGCGTAACCGTTTTCGTCGAGGGCGAGGAGGAATCCGGCTCGCCGTCACTGGGACGGTTGCTGGCCGCCCACCGCGACGCGCTGGCCGCCGACGTGATCGTCATCGCCGACTCGGACAATTGGAGCACGGATGTTCCGGCGCTCACGGTTTCGCTGCGGGGCCTGGTCGACTGCGTGGTCGAGGTCGCCACTCTCGACCACGGCCTGCACTCCGGCATCTGGGGCGGCGTGGTTCCCGACGCGCTGAGCGCGCTGGTGCGGCTGCTGGCCAGCCTGCACGACGACGACGGCAACGTGGCGGTCGCCGGCCTGCACGAAAGTACTGCCGCCGCTGTGGATTACCCGCCCGAGCGGGTGCGTGCCGACTCCGGGCTGCTGGACGGGGTGTCCGAGATCGGCTCGGGTTCGGCGCCGCAGCGGCTATGGGCCAAGCCGGCGATCACCGTGATCGGGATCGACACCACGCCCATCGAGAAGGCGTCGAACACGCTGATCCCGCGGGCCCGCGCAAAGATCAGCATGCGCGTCGCGCCGGGCGGTGACGCCGCGGCGCACCTTGACGCGTTGACCGCGCACCTGCAGCGGCGTGCGCCGTGGGGCGCGCAGGTCAGCGTCACCCGCGGCGACGTCGGTGAGCCCTACGCCATCGACGCCAGCGGCCCGGTATACGACGCGGCGCGCGCGGCGTTCCGGCAGGCATGGGGTACCGAGCCGATCGACATGGGCATGGGCGGCTCTATCCCGTTCATCGCCGAGTTCGCCGACGCGTTCCCGCAGGCCAGAATCCTGGTCACCGGCGTCGAGGACCCGGGCACCCAGGCGCACAGCATCAACGAGAGCCTGCACCTCGGCGTCCTGGAGCGCGCCGCGATCGCCGAGGCGCTGCTGCTGGCCAACCTGGGCCAGTGACGTATCGAGCGCGACGTCAGCGCCCGAGCAGATCGTCCGTAACGCGGCCGCCCGACTGCCTCGGCCTGATCCACTCGTCGAGATCGAACCCTTGCCGGGTCGCTTCGGCGAGGTAGGCCGCTTCGGTGGCGTCGTCGATGTGCGGCTCGCGGGCCAGCAGCCACAGGTATTTGCGGTCGGGCGTACCGACAAGGGCAACGGTGTAGGCATCATCGATCTTCAAAACCCAGTAGTCGCCTTTCGTGAAAGGGATCCACCGCAGGAATTCCGGAAGGAACGAAACCTCCAACCGTCCCGCCTGGCCGTTAACAACGGTTGCGCGACCGACCGCTTGCGACGGTGCGCCGTGCTTGTCGACGCACCGGTTGTCGACGCGCACGCTTCCGTCGTCCTGGGCCGTGTATTCGGCGGTGATGTCTGAGGCGTCGGCGTCCTCCCACCTGAATGGGAGCCGGCCGATCTCATACCAGAGGCCGCTGTAGCGGTTGAGTTCGAGAGATCCGACGGAGTTGACAGCGGACCGTTGAGTCATGCTGGCTTCTCTCCGACTACTCAGCACCGGGCTTCTCGTCGACCTGCTTCTTCAACGCCTCGGTCGCGCTCCCGACGACGCTTCGGATGAACTCGTACTGCGTCTTGACGAGTTTGTCGGCCATCTCGAGGGCAGCGTCGACGATGGTGTTGCGTCTCGACGGCTGGTCGCCGCTGTGCCCGGGCAACGACTCATCGACGGTGCCGACGAACTTACGCACGGCGTCGATGGCGGCCCGTTGCCCGGATTCGACCGACTTGAGCACTTCGTCGGACAGGCCCGCCACTCGTTCCGTCAGCTCCGAGGCTCGTTCCGCCGCCGTTTTCTTCTCGGTGCCTTCTGTCATGACCGCCCCTCGAGTTTCGATGCGAAGAAAGCAATGGGTCTCCGACGACTCAGCATCAAGGATGCGCTCGAGGTCTCGGGGTTCTATAGGGTCAATGGTCCTTTCCGCCGGCCGGCGGAACTACCTCGAGGACAGGGCATGACGCGGTGACTCGGAAACGGCGATCATCCCGCCCAGGGGTGGTTAGGAGGCGCTGAGCACTTTTTGGATGAACGATGTTGTGTGCGCAGCCTTCACGTTGTACTGCGCTACGGCGACCTTGCCCTTCTCGTCGATCACGAACGTTGACCGGATGACACCAGTGACCGTCTTGCCGTACATCTGCTTTTCGCCGTAGGCCCCGTAGGCCGTCAGCACCTTGCGATCCGGATCCGACAACAGTGGGAACGTCAGTTTCTCGGCGTCGCGGAATTTGGCCAGCTTTTCCGGTTTGTCGGGGGAGATGCCGATCACGTCGAGGCCGGTGTCGCTGAGTTCGTGCAGGTTGTCGCGGAAGGCGCAGGCCTGCTTGGTGCAGCCCGGCGTCAAGGCCGCCGGGTAGAAGTACACGATGACGCGACGCCCCTTGTAGTCGGCGAGCGACACCTGGTTTCCGTCGGCGTCGGGCAGGCTGAAGGAGGGCGCCTTGTCGCCCGGCGCAAGCCGCGTGGTCTCGGTCAACTCGGGTCCTTTCTGTTCACCGCAGCATCGGCACTAGGGTAGTGCGTCAGGTGCATCAGGCCGATTGGGAGGACAGACACGTGGCGGACCGGGACCCCGAGGCCATCAAGCGGGACATCGACGTTGCCCGTGACCAGCTGGCGGCCACCGTCGACTCGCTCGCCGTGCGGGCCAACCCGCGCCGCCTCGCCGAGGACCTCAAGGTGCGGGCGATTGCCTTCGTCAAGAAGCCCGCGGTGACGGTTTCACTGGCCGGCGTCGGCGTCCTCGTCGTCGTGGTGGTGGTGCACCGGGTGCGGAACCGCTGACGCGTCACGTCATGCCGGCGCCCGTGCCGCTCTGCACGTGCACGGGAATGTCGTCGGCCCACGGCTGCGACGTGACCATGTCGTCGACGTCGACATAACCGCGCTCGAATTCGCCGGTCGCCGCGTCGGCCAGGCGGTACTCCTGCCGCTGGATGTGGATGGGCTGCGCGTCGAGGATCACCACCCGCACTTCGCCGGGCTGGAAGTGGCAGCGCTGCTGGAGCGCCTCGATGAGGCATTCGTTGTGCATGTGCCCGTCGCCGAAGTTCCACCCGAGCACCATCGCGCACAGGACTTCGCCCTCGCAGAGGTTGTAGTCGTCCTCGTCATAGCCGGCCAGCGCGCGGTGCACCAGGGTGAACAGCGCGCGCCCGTGGGTGTTCATCCCGCGGAACGCCATGGCCAGATGCAGCGGCACCAGCGTGGCCTCCTTGGAGCCGTAGAGGCGCTCGAGCTGCAGGTGTTGCATCGGCCCCAGCGCGCGCGACCCGGTGCGGAACTTGTCGTCGACCGACGGCTTGACGCACCACACCGTGGTGTCCCAGTTGCCCGCGTAATACCGCATGCTCGGCAGGAAGGACACCTTGCGCGGGTAGAGGTTTCCCACGACGACGATGCCGGCGATGACCACGAACAGGATCGCCACCGGCAACGGGTTGGCCAGATCGGACAATCCCAGGCCCGCATGCGCGACGAACAGCGACAGCACCCCGAAGATCATGAACACGTTCCACTCCAGCGGCACCCCCATCGGGAAGGCCAGCAGGATGTTCAGGTGGAAGACGATCATCACGAACGCGGCGATGGCCGTCGACCAGCCGCCGTGGGAGAAGAGCAGCGCCAGCGGCACCAGGCCTTCCACGGCGGTGGAGAAGTGCGCGATGAAGCCCGCCAGCGCGCTGGGGCGCAGGTCGTCCGGATAGCGCTTGAACATCGAACGTTTCAGTGCCCCGGACGGGATGAATGGGTTGTTCGCCAGCATCGTCGAGATCACGAACGGGAAGTGCCGGTTGAGCTTTGAGGTGGCGGCCCCCAGCCAGATCACCATGAAGACCACCTTGGCCCCGATGATGGAGTCCGCCCCGGCGAACAGGAAAACCAGCGCCAGCGGCGCGTATACCTCGCCGCGAGCGGCCAGGAAGATCACCTTGTCGCGGAGGCCGACGACGGCCAGCACCGCCAGGATCGCGACGGTATGCCAGGGCGCGAGCACTCCAATTTCCGTGTGCAGGGCGGGAATTGGACCGCTGCCGTCGGACACCAGCGCGACCGCGAGCAAGACCAGCAACGCGCCGTAGAGGGCCGCATCGATCGGGCTGCGGAAGCTGCCCTTGGTCAGCGGCACCCGATTGGGCCACGGCGGCAACCGGATGGTGCCGGGCCGCAGCCAGTACAGGATCGAGCCCATCGGGGGGAAGTAACGTCCGGCCAGCGGCCCGAAGCAGCAGCCCAGGCCGATGACTTCGAACAGCATCGTGTAGAGCACGGCCTTCTCGAACACGATCGGTTCCGACCACCACGCGGCGACGCCCGTGAAGCTGCCGATGCCGGTCGTGCACCACCCGAACACCCAACCGCCGAGGATGTACAGCGCGATCTTCGCGCCGTACATCACATGCATCACCAGTGGGGTGCCGAACCCGTTCTCGGCGATGTGGCGCGCCATCGGCACGATTCGCTGCGCGCGGCTCTGCTTGCTCCACTCGGCAACGTCCACAATCGGCAGATTCGGCTGGATGAACCCCATTGCAGCTCCTTCGACGCGGCTCGTTCCAAGGGCGCCGGTGGCGCGCTTGCGCCAACCGGTGCCAGCAAAAAGTACCTGGAGCGTCAGCTACTGCGTGTGGATACGAAGTGGGCAGTTTCACGGGTTTCCTTCGGCCCCGCCGTTGTCTCAATTCTCCGTGCTTGCGACACAGGTGTTGCGCACCTGCTAAGGCCTGTCCGAATCAACTGCGGTGCAGTCGATGTCAAGGGCTTCGACTTCTTGCGCACGATTCAGGCGGCAACGTCAGAAGTCGAACCCTTAAGGGCGCAGGGTGATTCCGATAGGCGCGGTCGCTCGCGCCGCTGCATTCCTACGCATCGAGCCGGGGGAAGTGGCAAACGACCCGGGACGGAAGCGGCTATCGGCTGTAAAATTGCTGTCTAGCTT
Source organism: Mycobacterium sp. SMC-2 (assembly GCF_025263485.1). NCBI lineage: Bacteria > Bacillati > Actinomycetota > Actinomycetes > Mycobacteriales > Mycobacteriaceae > Mycobacterium > Mycobacterium sp. SMC-2. The sequence goes on along the minus strand of NZ_CP079863.1, from coordinate 4,580,530 downwards.
GGGTTTCGGTGCGAGCTAGGGCGGTACCCGTACCAGGTGTTTATGGACCTCTACGGGCTTCCGCTGGAAGACCGAGATCGCGTGATCGGCTGGCCGCGGTGGAGGGCAAGCCCGAGGGCCAGGAGTTGTTGGCCTACTTCACCGACGCCATCCAGCAGCGCCGGCAGAACCCGGGGTCCGACATGTTGTCGGAAGTGATGACTGGTCCGGGTGCACTGAGCGACCTCGAACTACTCGGCATGAGCCACCTCTTGGTCTTGTCCGGTCTGGACACCCTGGCCGCGGCGATCGGATTCTCGCTGTTCGAACTGGCGCGCAGACCGCAGCTGCGCAGGGAGCTTCGCGACCGACCGGAACGGGTCAAGGTTTTCATCGAGGAGATCGTCCGACTCGAGCCGGCAGCCCCGTTGGCGGCGCGGGTTACCACGGACTTCGTCAACGTGGGTGGCATGACACTTCCCCTGGTACGCCGGTACGGCTGTGCACGGCCGCGATCAACCGCGACGGCAGCGACGAGATATCGACCGACGACCTGGTCATGGACGGAAAGGTGCACCGACACTGGGGATTCGGTGGCGGACCGCACCGCTGCATAGGCTCCCACATGGCGCGATTCGAACTGACGATCATTGTCGAGGAGTGGCTGAAGCAAATCCCCGACTTCGACGTGCCGCAGGGGTATGTTCCGGAGATTAAGTTTCCCTCGAAAAGCTTCGCTATCATCTCGCTGCCGTTGACCTGGGCCAAATCGGCCGCCTCGGCGTCGCGCGCTGCTAGCTCAAACTCCTGGACGAGAGCACGGTGAACGAGTCAGTACCCCGCTTGCATCCTCCGGGACAGCGGTACTGCGTATGCCCGCTTTGCGTGGAGAAGCCGCATCGACGCTGCTCAGGAGCGTAACGCTCGAGGTAATACACGTCAGTGGTGCGCCGTCAGGGTTTCGAACCCCGGACCCGCTGATTAAGAGTCAGCTGCTCTACCAACTGAGCTAACGGCGCTTTTCGACGGCCGAGACCGCGTACGCGACAATAACAGGCGTCCTGCCGCGGAGTGAAATCCTTCGATCTCCTCCAGGATAGTCACCACGCAGGGACGGTGAGGCCGCGCCTGGGCGGTCCCGTGTTGTCAGTCTCGAAGTGGCCTGCAGCGCCGCTACAACTCAGAACAGCGTCCCGCAGTACGGTGCCCGGTCGGTGCGGAACGCGGCATCCAACTCGCGTAGCGCGCCCGGCCGCAGTTCTGTGATCCGGCCCGCTCGGTGGATTTCCGAGGCGCTGTGCGCTCCGATGTAGATCGTGGCCAGGTCGGCCAGACCGATTTCGACGTCGGCGGGCCCCTCATGCGGCGCGCACTTTCCCGCACCATCGCGGGCCTGGAGCAAGAATCGTCCGCCGGCGAGGCCGAGCGGATCGGTGACGTCCAGTGCGACCTCGATCTCCGCCCCGTAGGCGCGGGTGCCCAGTACCTCGGGCACATCGTTGATCCGTACCCACAGGAAGTCGCTCTGGCCGGTGGTTTGGGCGGCCCGCAGGTCGGTGAGTTTGAGCGGCAGCGGGTCGTCGACCGGCAGGTCCATTTCGACGTTGTCGAACATCTCCAAGACCAACAACGTCTGGAGTAGCTCGGTGTGGGCCTCGTCCGTGATGGGGCAGAAGTCCTCGACAACCACGGTGCCCAACGGTGGCCGGTACCCGTGATTGGACTTACTGAGGACGCGGTATGTCAGGAACCCGTCCGGATGAACCGTGTAATTCGACGCAGTTCTGTTGCCTCGCTGCGTCGGCCTGTCCTCCAAATGATCGGCCCACCAAGCGTCATCGCGGCCGACCGCTCCAATCGTTGTGGCGCACCATCGTTCGTAGATGTTCGGCAACTGGCGCTTCGCCTCGTCAGCGTTGACCTCGCGGGCCCGCATCTCGCCCGGCGGGGTTCGCAGCTTCGCAAAGCGGCGGTCGACCGAGTAGGTGCGGCTGTAACTCGCCACGCCGGCTCCGAAGCCGTCGTACATTGCCGTCTGGGTCGGCACCCCGCAGATGATCGGGTAGCCCCGCTCGATCAGGATTCCCAGTCCCTGGGCACTGAGATGACCCCACACTCCCTTGCCCTGATGCGTTGACGCGACGGCAATCATCGTCAGCCACGCGGCTCGCAACCTGGCGCCGCCGGGCACGGTCAACTGCGCGCGGTAGATGATCGAGGTTCCCACCAGGAATGGGTTTTGCGGATCGGAGACGTCTTCGGCCACCAGGATGTCTTCGACGTTGACGCGTCGCTTCCATGCTTCGATGTCGTCTGGATCGACCGGGTCCCCGAAAGTGCGAGCCTGATTCCGGTAAACCTGTCGGCTGCCAGGAATAAGGGACCAGCTCGGCGCCGGTTTTGCCATGAGCATGGGACCACCCGATTGCCAGTGATGGGACCATCTGGCTAGCTGTTTTGCCAGTTATGGGACCACCCCGGCGTGGCGTTGGGGGCTTCCGGTTGCTCGGCCGCTGTATTGGCCGAATGAGCTACCGGGAGGTGTCGGTGATCGAAGTCAGGGAGATGCTGCGGTTGTGGCTGCAGGGTCATGGGTTGCGCGAGGTGGCCCGGTTATCGGGCACGGACCGCAAAACGGTGCGCCGGTATGTGGACCGCGCCCGCGCGTGCGGGCTGGACCGTGACGGCGACGGGTGTCAGTTGACCGACGAGCTGTTGGCGGCGGTGATCGCCGGCGTGCGGCCGAGTCGGCCCAACGGCAAGAGCCAGGCCTGGGAGACCATCGCCGCCCAGCACGAGCAGATCAAGGCGTGGCTGAAGCAAGACTTGACTCTGACGAAGGTGCACACGCTGCTTGGGCGTCGGGGCGTGGTGGTGTCGTATCGAACGTTGCATCGCTATGCCACAACGGAATTGGGGTTCGGGATTCGGCAGGCCACGGTGCCGGTGGCCGATTGCGAGCCCGGTGCTGAACTGCAGGTCGATTTCGGTCGGCTCGGAATGCTCACTGATGCCGCGGATGGCCGCCGGCGGGTAGTGCAGGGGTTGATCTTCACTGCGGTGTATTCGCGGCACATGTTCGTCTGGCCGACCTACCGGCAGACGCTTCACGAGGTGATCGCCGGGTTTGAGGCCGCGTGGGCATTCTTCGGCGGGGTGTTCGCGGTGGCGATCCCCGACAACATGAAGGCCATCGTCGACAAGGCTGATGCGACCGATCCGAAACTTAATGACGCCTTCCGCGAATACGCTCAGGCGCGGGGCTTCGTCGTGGACCCCACCCGCATCCGCAGCCCGCGCGACAAGCCTAGGGTTGAGCGCTGTGTCCAATATGTTCGGTCGAATTTCTTTGCTGGAGAAGACTTTCGGAATCTGAGTGACTGCCGGGCACGAGCCGAGCAGTGGTGTGGGCAGGTGGCGGGGATGCGGATACACGGCACCACTCGGCTGCGCCCGGCCGAGGTATTCGCCACCGACGAGCTACCCCACCTCAAACCGGCACCCGACGAGGTGTTCGACATCCCGACCTGGAGCCGGCCCAAGGTGGCTCCCGATCGGCACGTGCAGGTCGCCAAGGCGCTCTACAGCGTTCCCGGTGAGCTGATTGGGCGCCGGCTGGATGCCCGGGTGGATGCGCGCACGGTGAAGCTGTATTGGCGCGGTGAGCTGATCAAGGTCCATCCGGTCATGGCGCCAGGACGCCGCCATACCGACCCCGCTGATCTACCGGCCGAGGTGTCGGTCTATGCGATGCGAGATATCAACACCTTGCAGCGCAAGGCATCCGCACACGGGCAGCATGTCGGCGCCTACGCGGCGGCGGTGCTGGAGCATCCGCTGCCGTGGACCAAGATGCGCCAGGTCTACCGACTCCTGGGACTGGTGCGCCGCCACGGCGCCGACGCGGTCGATGACGCCTGCCAGCGCGCGCTGGACGCCGAGGTCATCGACGTCGGGCTGATCGAGCGCATGCTTACCCGCGGTGCCGGCGCACAGCTGCCGCTGATCCCGAACCCGCCGCAGGCGTCGCGGTTCGTCCGCGCGGCCACCGACTTCGCGGTGCGCAGGCCCTCATGAGCACAACCCGCCGCCCCGATGCCACCCCCGCGGTCAAGCCGATCGAGGTGTCTGCAGACCTCAAAGCGCTGATGCGCCGCCTCAAGCTCGGCCGCCTGCTCGACACCCTGCCCGAACGGCTCGCGCTGGCACGATCGAATCGGCTGCCACACCACGACTTCCTGGAAATGCTGCTAGCCGATGAGGTCACCCGCCGCGACCGCGAGTCCGCCGCCCGCCGCGCCAAGACAGCACAATTGGATCCGCAGATGCAGCTGCAGGCCTGGGATGACACCGCCGCGGTCAGCTACGACCGCCAACTATGGGCAGAGTTGACCTCGCTGCGGTTTCTGGCCGACGCCTACAACGTGCTCATCATGGGACCGGTCGGAGTCGGAAAAACGTTCCTGGCCAACGCATTAGGCCACATCGCCGTGCGACGTCACCACAGCGTGCATACCGAACGCGCCGACAAACTGTTCAAACGCCTCCGCGGAGCACGGCTAGACGGCAGCTATGAAGACGAGATGCGCAAACTACACCGCGTCGAGCTGCTCATCATCGATGACCTCGCGTTGCACCGGCTTGAGGCCACCGAGACCAATGACTTCTACGAGCTCATCGTGGAACGCCACCGCACCGCATCAACGGTCATCACCAGCAACCGCGAACCACCGGAGATCCTCACCATGATGGCCGACCCACTCCTGGCCCAGTCGGCGATGGACCGGCTCCAATCCGCGGCCTACGAACTCGTCGTCGAGGGCGAGTCCTACCGGCAACGCCAGAAACCCCGTCCTCGAAAGCCGGTCAATTCGGACCAGCCGAATTGACCAGCAGCCAGGTCATCAGTCACCATCACCCCACGGCCAGCAACCGGAAACAACCGGTCCCATGCTCATGGCAAAACGGTGGTCCCATCACCCTGGCAAGCGACAAACCGCCTGCAATTCGTCTTCGGTCGGATATCTCATGCTGATGGCGTTATCCACCGAGTTCATCGCTGATCCAATCCGCTTATAGCCCAGCCAAACCGGCGCTCCGCACGCGAATGACTTGCTGAATGCACCCCTTTTCGTTCGATACCCGAGTGGCCAATTGTCAAACGTCGTCGGGCCACCTCCGGGGGAAAGTGGGTCAGGCGGCCGCGCCCGGGTATAGGGCTGGGGACTAGCGATGAAAGGACCATAGATGCTGCAAGCAATCACCAGACTTGCCATCGCCGCACCGCGACGCATCATCGCGGTCGCCTTCTTGGTCCTGGTCGGCGCCGCCGTTTTCGGCCTTCCGGTGATCAACAGCCTGTCGGGTGGCGGTTTTCAGGACCCGACCTCGGAGTCTGCGCGGGCGACCGAGGTGCTTCGCGACAAGTTCAACCAAACCGATCAACAAATGGTGATCGTGCTGAGCACCCCGGCCGGTGCCCAAAGCAATGAGGCGCGCCAGGTCGGCACCGACATCGTCGACCACCTTCGACGATCGCCATGGGTGTTGAACGTGTCCTCGCCGTGGACGTCCCCGCCGCAGGCCGCCGCCCAACTGGTCAGCAAGGACCAAAAGTCCGGCATGGTGGTGGCCGGCCTGAAGGGCGGCGAAAACGACGCCCAAAAGTACGCCGGCGAGCTCACCGAGCAACTGGTGCACGACCGTGCCGGTGTCACCGTGCGCGCCGGGGGCGTGGCGGTGGCGTATGCCCAGATCAACGACCAGAACGAGCGCGACCTGCTGTTGATGGAGTCCATCGCGATCCCGCTCAGCTTCGCGGTGCTGGTCTGGGTGCTGGGGGGCGTGGTCGCGGCGGCGCTGCCGGTCGTGCTGGGCGCCCTCGCCATTGTCTGCACCATGTCGGTGCTGCGGCTGATCAGCTTCGCGACCGACGTGTCGACGTACGCGCTGGACCTGAGCATCGCGATGGGCCTCGCCCTGGCGATCGACTACAACCTGCTGATCATCAGCCGCTTCCGCGAGGAGCTGGCACGCAGCGGCGACCGGGAGCGAGCGCTCCTGCGGACCATGGCCACCGCCGGCCGGACGGTGCTGTTCTCCGCGACCACCGTCGGGTTGTCGATGGCGGTGATGGCGGTCTTTCCGATGTACTTCTTGAAATCGTCGGCCTACACCATCGTGGCCACCGCGGCCATCGTCGCGTTCGCCGCGGTGGTAGTCACCCCGGCGGCGATCGCGCTGCTGGGCCCCCGGCTGGACGCGCTGGACGGCCGTCGGGTGCTGCACCGCATCCTGCACGGCCAGCGGTCGTCCCGCGATCACGCGCACCAGCCGTTCGAGGCGCAGTTCTGGTACCGCTCGACCAGATACGTGCTGCGCCATGCCTTGCCGGTCGGCCTGAGCGTCGTCGCGTTGCTGCTATTGCTGGGGGTTCCGTTCCTGGGGGTGAAGTGGGGCTTTCCCGACGAGCGGGTGTTGCCGCGATCGGCGTCGGCGCGCCAGGTCGCCGACATGATGGACGACGATTTCGCGAACGGATTCGGTGCCGGGGTCACCGTCGTCGTGCCAGACGCCCGGGGCGTGGGCCCCGCCGATCTGGACCGCTACGCCGCCGAGCTGTCGCGCGTGCCGGACGTCACGTCGATGGCCGCGCCGACCGGGACATTTGTCGCCGGTAAGCGGGTGGGACCGCCCGCGGCGGCCACCGGCGTGGCCAACGGTGGCGCGTTCTTCACCGTGGCCAGCAGCGCGCCGCTCTATTCGCCGGCATCGGACGCGCAGCTCGACCGACTCCACCAGGTCGCGGGACCCGCGGGGCGGTCGGTGGAGATGACCGGGCTGGCGCAGATCAACCGCGACAGTGTCGACGCGATCACCAAGCGGCTGCCCATCGTGTTCGGGCTGATCGCCCTGATCACCGTCACGCTGTTGTTCTTGCTGACCGGCAGCGCGGTGCTGCCGCTGCAGGCCCTGGTATGCAACCTGCTGTCGCTGACGGCCGCTTTTGGGGCAATGGTGTGGATCTTCCAAGACGGCAACCTGGGTGCGCTGGGCACCACCCCGAACGGGACGCTGAACGCCAACATCCCGGTGTTGTTGTTCTGCATCGCCTTCGGGCTGGCCATGGATTACGAAGTGTTCCTGGTGTCGCGGATTTACGAATACTGGCTGGCGTCCCGAGCGATCCAGGAGACGCCGCCGAGCGCGGCCGAGGCGCGCGCCGCCACGGACGAGAGCACGGCCTTGGGCATCGCCGGCATCGGCCGGGTGGTCACCACCGCCGCTGTGGTGATGTCGATTTCGTTCGCCGCGTTGATACCCGCGCATGTGTCGTTCATGCGAATGCTCGGTCTGGGGCTGACCCTTGCCGTGCTGGCCGACGCCACCCTGGTTCGGATGGTCCTGGTGCCCGCCTTCATCCACCTGCTCGGCCGGTGGACTTGGTGGGCGCCCAAACCGTTGGAGTGGCTGCGGGACCGGTCTGAGACGGGAGAAGGCGCGGCCGCCGCGGTGGGGCGGCGCCGCTGGGCCTCTGACGCGTCCGAGCCGCAGGGGCCCTCGATCCGCAGGTGGCCCACCAGAGCGGCGACATACCGTGGCTAGCCCTTGCGGTGCAACGGTTTTCGCGCCACAGATCGTTCCCGACATCGGAGACTCCTGATGCCCACGACGGACCTCGCCGCTCTGCTCGCGCTGGCATCCGCGCTGTGCGTAGCGATCGGTGACGTGCTGCAGCAGCGAGCGGCGCATTGCATCGAGGACAAGTCGGTCGGGCATGTCGAATTGTTCGCCAGCTTGCTGCGCAACCAGCGGTGGTGGTGGGGCACCCTGCTGCTCGCGGGGAGCGTCGCATTACAGGCGGCCGCGTTGGGTCAGGGTTCGGTGCTGCTGGTCCAGGCGCTGCTGATGTGTTCGCTGCTGTTCGCGCTGCCGATCAACGCCAGGGTGTATCACCGCAAGGTGACGGGAGCCGAGTGGATGTGGGCCGGTCTGCTCACCGCCGCGGTGACCGTGATCGTCGTTGTCGGCAATCCGCGGGCCGGTCACGCGTCCGCGCCGTTTCGGACCTGGGCCGTGGTGGCCGTCGTGCTCGGGCCGCTTTTGGTCGCCTGCGTCGTGGCGGGCCGGATCTGGGGTGGTGCGGCGGCCGCGGTGCTGTTCGCTCTGATTTCCGGCTCACTGTGGGGGATCTTTGCGGTGCTCGCCAAGGAGGTGGTCGCGCGGCTCGGCGATGGCGGCTGGGCGGTGATCCGCACCCCCGAGCTCTACGCGGCGATCCTGGTCATAGCCGGCGGTGTGGTGTGGAGCCAGGCGGCGTTTCGGGCGGGGCCCTTGACCGCGTCGATGCCCACGCTGGAGGTGTCGCAGCCGGTCGTGGGTGCCGTGCTGGGGGTCGTCGTGCTCGACGAGACGCTGGACGCGGGTCCCGCCGGGATGATCGCCTTGGCGGTGGCCGTCCTCGCGGTGGCGGCGGCCATCGTCAAGCTCGCGCGTGTCGAGGCCGCCACGACCCGCGATCGGGTTGAGACGGAACTCCACGACAGGGCCAGCCAACCGGCCTGAATTTCGTCCGGGCGGCCCGCGTGACACCCGATCACGGACCTGTCAAGGTCGGCATGCGAACGCCACAAAACGCTTTACAATGCATGCACTGTGCTGGTCAGCGGTGACCAACTACATCGGATTTCATGGAAGGTCATTCGATGACGCCTTTGCGCAGACGACGATCGTGGCTGGCCGCCGCGATCGCTTCGGTTGCTGTGCTCGGCGTTGCCTGCGGTGGCGGCAGCCCGGCCGCGGCGCCGGCGAAGGTCATCTTCGACAAGGGCACTCCGTTTGCCGATCTGCTCGTCCCGAAGCTCACTGCCTCGGTGACCGACGGCGCCGTCGGCGTCACCGTCGATGCACCGGTGACGGTCAGCGTCGCCGACGGCGTTCTTGCGTCCGTCACCATGGTCAACGAGAACGGAAAGTCCATCAGCGGCCAACTCAGCCCCGACGGACTACGCTGGTCGACCACCGAGCAACTCGGCTACAACCGGCGCTACACCTTGAGCGCCAAAGCGCTGGGTTTGGGCGGCGCGGCGAATCGGCAGATGACCTTCCAGACCAGCTCGCCGGCGCACCTGACTATGCCATACGTCGCTCCGGGCGACGGCGAGGTCGTGGGCATCGGTGAGCCGGTCGCGATCCGGTTCGACGAGAACATCGCGGACCGCGCCGCGGCGCAGAAGGCCATCAAGATCACCACCAACCCGCCCGTCGAGGGTGCGTTCTACTGGCTCAACAATCGCGAAGTGCGTTGGCGCCCAGAACATTTCTGGAAATCGGGAACGGCCGTTGATGTGGCGGTCAACACCTATGGCGTCGACCTGGGTGACGGGATGTTCGGCGAGGACAACGTCAAGACCCACTTCACCATTGGCGACGAGGTCATTTCGACGGCCGACGACACCACCAAGACGGTGACCGTGCGCGTCAACGGCGAAGTGGTCAAGACGATGCCGACGTCGATGGGCAAGGACAGCACGCCAACCGACAACGGCTTCTACATCATCGGCGGGCGGTACCGGCACATCATCATGGACTCGTCGACCTACGGCGTTCCGGTCAACTCGCCCAACGGATATCGCACCGAAGTGGACTGGGCCACCCAGATGTCCTATAGCGGTGTTTTCGTGCACTCCGCGCCCTGGTCGGTCGGCGCACAGGGGCACAGCAACACCAGCCACGGCTGCTTGAACGTGAGCCCCAGCAACGCCGAGTGGTTCTACGACCACAGCAAGAGCGGCGACATCGTCGAGGTCATCAACACGGTGGGGCCGACGCTGCCGGGCACCGAGGGGCTGGGTGACTGGAACATTCCCTGGGCGCAGTGGAAAGCGGGCAACGCCAACACCTGAAGTGGGTCGGTCGACCTTCTGCCATCTGGCGCAATTTCTGGAGGGCACGGTGACGGTGGTCGCCGCGTGGTCCGCCGTGCCTTCCGTTACGGGCGCAATCACATTGCGTGCGCCGGTAGGCCCCGGGCGGTCAGGAAGCAGCGATGCCTTCCAGCCGATTGGGGTGGCTGACGGGACTCGAACCCGCGACACCCAGGATCACAACCTGGTGCTCTACCAGCTGAACTACAGCCACCATCGCCGCCTGGCCTCGAGGCCAACGAGCGGCGACGTCGATACTAGCCGGTCGGTGGCTCGGCGGCCGAATCGTTTGACCCCGGTGTGCCCTCTCCGCCGTCCAGTTCGGCGACGACGGCCTCGATCTCGCTGGTAGAGGGGCCCGGCGGGGCGACGAACGCGGTCCGGCGATAGAACTTCAGCTCGCGGATGGATTCGTGAATGTCGGCCAGTGCCCGGTGGGCGAGTCCCTTAACCGGCTGGCCGAAGTAGATCCGCGGATACCAGCGCCGGCAGAGCTCCTTGATCGAACTCACGTCGATCATCCGGTAATGCAGGAACGAGTCCAGCGCGGGCATGTCGCGGGCGATGAACGCGCGATCGGTGGCGATGGAATTGCCGGCCAGTGGCGCGGTCTTGGGTTGCTTGACGTGCTTGCCGACGTAATCGAGCACCATGGCCTCGGCGGTTGCCACGTCGACGGTGGACGCCCTCACCTCGTCGATCAAGCCGGAACGCGAGTGCATGTCGGTGACCACGTCGATCATCGACGACAGCGCCGCGTCGTCAGCGTGGATCACCACGTCGACGCCGTCGCCCAGAACGTTCAAATCGGCGTCGGTGACCAGGGCCGCGATCTCGATCAGCTTGTCCGAGCCGAGATCCAGCCCGGTCATCTCGCAATCGATCCACACCAACTCGTCTCGCACAGCGCTCAGACTAGGCCCACCGGGCGCTCACGCCGCCCCTCGCCCCCGACTCGGCCGGAGAAGTAGTGTGAGCGTTGCCGAACCGCATGCCGAACCACTGGAGAACGGGGGCGCGGCACGATGAGCACCGAACCAGCAGAGACCGCCGCGCGCCGGATCGCCAACGGCTACGCCGTCGACGGGCGGGCGCTCGAATTGGGCACGGTCGTCGTCGATGGCGTCGCCGACCCGACGGCACAGATACGCATCCCGCTGTCCACCGTCAACCGGCACGGCCTGGTGGCCGGCGCGACCGGAACCGGCAAAACCAAGACGCTGCAGCTGATCGCCGAGCAACTCAGCGCGGCGGGTGTGGCGGTGATGATGGCCGACGTCAAGGGTGACCTGTCGGGTCTGACCCGGCCGGGGGAGGCCAACGACAAGACCGCCGCGCGTGCCAAAGACACCGGCGACGACTGGGTGGCAACCGGATTCCCGGTCGAGTTCCTGTCGCTGGGCACCGGGGGAGTGGGCGTACCGGTACGCGCGACCATCTCCAGCTTCGGTCCTGTTCTGCTGTCGAAAGTGCTGGGCCTCAACGCCACTCAAGAGTCGACGCTGGGACTGATCTTTCACTGGGCCCAGCAAGCCAACCGTCCGCTGATCACTCTGAACGATCTGCGCGGCGTGATCAGCCACCTGGCGAGCGACGAGGGCAAGGCCGATCTGAAAGACCTGGGCGGGGTGTCGTCGACGACGGCGGGTGTCATCCTGCGGGCGCTGGTGAACCTGGCCGGCGAGGGTGGGGATACGTTCTTCGGCGAGCCGAAGCTTGATCCGAACGATCTGCTGCGCGTCGACGACCAGGGCCGCGGCATCATTTCGTTGCTGGAGTTCAGCGGCCAGTCGTTGCGTCCCGTCATCTTCTCCACCTTCCTCATGTGGCTGCTGGCCGATCTGTTCGCGGAGTTGCCAGAGGTCGGTGATGTCGACAAGCCCAAGCTGGTCTTCTTTTTCGACGAGGCGCACCTGTTGTTCGCCGACGCTTCGAAGGCGTTCCTCGAACAGGTCGAACAAACCGTCAAGCTGATTCGCTCCAAGGGCGTCGGGGTGTTCTTCTGCACCCAGCTACCCACCGACGTGCCCAACGACGTGCTCTCCCAGCTGGGCGCCCGAATCCAGCACGCGCTGCGGGCGTTTACCCCCGACGACCAGCAGGCGCTGAGCAAGACCGTGCGGACGTACCCGAAAACGGATGTGTACGACCTGGAGTCGGCGCTCACGTCGCTGGGAATCGGTGAGGCCGTCGTCACCGTGCTGTCGGAGAAGGGTGCACCCACGCCCGTCGCATGGACACGCATGCGGGTCCCCCGGTCACTGATGGCCTCGATCGGCACCGACGCGATCGCCAAGGCGGCGAAAGACAGTCCCCTGCAGCAAAAGTACGGCCAAACGGTTGAACAACCGGCGCAGCCCCAGGCCGGCCCGCAGGCCCAGCCCGCGCCGCACGTCCAGTCGGACTATCCGCCGGTTCCGTCGAACGAGCCGCCACCGCCCATGCCGGAGCCGGCGGAGCCAAAGGGCCCCGCGATGTGGGAAGAATTGCTGAGTAACCCGACCGTGAAAAGCGGTATCAATACGGCGATACGGGAAGCGGTGAAAGGCATCTTCGGCACCGGCCGCCGCCGCCGCCGGAAGTAAGGGCTAGCTGCCGCCGAGCTTCTTGTAGAAGCTGCCCACGATGGGCGCGACGATAGCGCGGGGGGCGTAGCCGCTCGCCACCGACATGGCCTTGGACGTCAAGCCCGGGACGACGCGCATCTTGTTGCGCTCCAACGCATCCAGCGACACCTGCGCGGTGTGTTCGGTGGAGATCCACAGGAAGTCCGGCACCAGCCGTTCCACCAGCGATCTCTCGGCGTCGTCGGGGAGGTCTGTGCGCACCGGTCCCGGCGCCAGCAGCGTGACGTGCACACCCGAGTTGCGCAGTTCACCGCGCAGCGATTCGCTGAACGTGTTGGCGAACGCCTTGGTGGCCGCATAGGTGGCGTTGTAGGGAATCGGCGAATTGCCCGCCGCCGAACCGGAAATCAGAATGCCGCCCGCCTTGCGCTCGACCATGCCAGGGAGCACCGCCAACGTAAGGTCGTGCACGCCCAGCACGTTGAGCTGCACTTGCGCCTTTTCGCCGGCCGGGTCCAGCGTCGCCACCGGACCGAAGGTCGCGGTGCCCGCGTTGGCGCACAAGATCGAGATCGGCCGGGCGGCCAGTTCGTCGCACAGTTTCGCGCGTTCCCCCGGATCGGCGAGGTCGGCGGGTCGCACGTCGACCGCGACGCGGTACTTGTCGGTCAGGCGCGCGGCCAGCTCGTTGAGCAGGTCTTCACGTCGAGCGGTGACGATCAGGCTGTGTCCACGGGCGGCCAGTTCGGTGGCCAGCGCCTCGCCGATGTTCTGCGAAGCTCCGGTCACGACGGCGCGCGCGTCTGGGCTGGGCGGGGGGATCGGCATGAAGCCAATCGTAGACAGCCAGCGCGGCGAAGCCGGGCGCGGCGGGTCGGCTGCGGAACAAATAGAGTGCCGGGCATGGGGCAGCCGTCGCCGCGTTCACTCACGCCGGTGCCATCCCGGGTGGTGGCGTGGGCGCTCTGGGACTGCGGCTCCACCGGCCTGAACGCGATCGTGACGACCTTCGTCTTCGCCGTGTACCTGACCAGCAGCGTGGGGGTGGGCATTTCCGGCGGCACCACGCCGGCGAGTTGGTTGGGGCGTGCCGCGGCGATTGCCGGGCTAACCGTCGCGCTGCTGGCGCCGGCCGTGGGCGTCTGGGTGGAGTCCCCGCATCGCCGGCGGGTCGCCCTGAGCGTGTTGACCGCTCTGGCCGTCGCGCTGACGAGCGCGATGTTCTTCATCCACGACCGCCCCGGCTACCTGTGGGCCGGGCTGGTGTTGATGGGAGCTACGGCGGCCTGCAGCGACCTGGCCAGCGTCCCGTATAACGCCATGCTGCGCCAACTTTCGACGCCGCAGACCGCCGGCCGGATATCTGGGCTGGGCTGGGCGGCCGGCTACGTCGGCAGCGTCCTGCTCCTGCTTGTGGTCTACAGCGGATTCATTTCGGGGACCGGCTCCGGGCCGAACGCGACGCGCGGGCTATTGCGGGTGTCTCTTCACGACGGCCTCTACGTCCGGGAGGCGATGCTGGTCGCGGCGGCATGGCTGGCGATCTTCGCTCTGCCACTGCTGTTCGTCGCCCATCGGCTCCCCGACTCGGCCGCGGTGCACGGGCCGACGAGCATGCTCGGCGGCTATCGCAAGCTGTGGACAGAGGTCTCCGCCGAATGGCGGCGCGACCGCAATCTGGTCTACTTCCTGTTGGCCAGCGCGCTTTTCCGGGATGGGCTGGCGGCGATCTTCGCCTTCGGCGCCGTGCTGGGCGTCAACGTGTACGGCATCTCGCAGGGCGACGTGCTCGTATTCGGTGTGGTGGCCAGCGTGGTGGCGGCGGTGGGCGCGGTGCTGGGTGGGTTCGTCGATCATCGGATCGGGTCGAAACCCGTCATCGTGGGGTCGCTGGCCGCCATCGTCGCCCTGGGCCTCACCCTGATGTCGCTGTCCGGTCCGGTGGCCTTCTGGATATGCGGGCTACTGCTGTGCATGTTCATCGGGCCATCGCAGTCATCCTCACGTGCCCTGCTGCTGCACATGGCGAAGCGCGGCAGGGAAGGCGTCGCGTTCGGCCTTTACACCATGACCGGGCGGGCGGTGGCGTTCCTGGCGCCCTGGCTGTTCTCCGTGTTCGTGGACGTATTCGGCGCCGTGCGTGCGGGCCTGGGCGGCATCACGCTGGTGCTAGGCGCCGGGCTGCTGGCGATGCTGGCGGTCCGGGTTCCCGCGCGTGGCGCTTTGGCAGTCGAGCCGTCGTAACGGGCGCTTAGCCCCTGGCGTCGCAGATCGTCAGCCCGACGCCGACGCGCTTGCTCATCTGGATGCCGTTGACGGTGACCGAGCAGGTGACGTTGTGCCCGATGTTGACGACCGTGACGTTGGCCGGATGGACCGCCGTCTTGGGCAGGGTGACCTCTTTGCTCCAGGGCAGCGCGACGTTGAATTCAGTCTGGATCAGGTCCCCGGTGTCGATGTACATGATGCTGATCGCGCGGCCTTCGCCGGCGACGCTGTAGACGATGTCCTGCATCGCGGCCGGGCCGGTGGACTCGGTGGGCGTCTGCGAGCCGCCGGGCGGCACGGGAGCCGGGACGCGGGTCGGTGACGTGCGCGTCGACGGGCTCGGCATCGTCGAAGTGGTCTCCGGCATGGCGGGCAACGGCGGGACCGCGGTCTGGGTCTTGATCGCGTCGTTCACCAACACCAACGCAACGACGAGGGCGACCACCAGCAGCACGGCCGCGCCGGCAAGGATCCACAGCCATCGCGGTGGAGGTTTCGGGCCGCCCGGCGGCGGCGGAGCCTGGGGATGCGGTTGACCCGACGGAGGAAGCTCATGCTGCCAGTACGCCGGCAGCTCTCGGGTCGTGTTGGCCTCGTTCATGCTGGGTGCCCACGGCGGAGCTTGCCCACCGTAGGCAGGCGCGTAGGGCGCCTGGTCGGCGTACGCCGGGTCGGCGGGCGGGTACCACGGGCCCTGCGGCGACGATCCCGGCAGGGAGGGACTGTACCGCTCGGTGGGACGTGAATCGTTCATGTCCACCTCATGGATTGCAGAGTACCTGCGCCGGGCGCCCGAGCGGCGAATCACCTCACCAGCGGCAATTCAGGGGCACTCGTTCCCGGCGGCGAGCGCGGCGACCGTCATCGCCCGCATGACGGCGCGGGACCGTGCGCTGCGGGCGGACTTGCTGCGCGAGGCATCGGGGGACTTCATGCTGTGCGGCGTCGAGTTGAGCAGGCCGAACACCGCGTGGGCGGTCAGCCGGGCATCGGGCTCGGGCAGCTCGGGGTTCAGCTCGCGCAACACCTCGACCCACACCTCGACGTATTGGCGTTGCGCTTTGCGCACCTGCTTCTCGGCCGCCTCGGGCAGGTGCGCGAGGTCGCGGTCCTGGATGCGGATCAGGTCCGGTTCGCCCAGCGCGAAGTCCAGGTGAAAGTCGATCAGGCCGTCCAGCGCGCTGGCCGCGTCGGGGTTGCGGGCCCGCACGTCCCGGGCACCGGCGAGCAAGCGGGCGCTGATGCCCACCAGCAACTCGACCAGCAGCGACTCCTTGTTGGGGAAGTGGCGGTAGATCGCCGGACCGCTGACACCGGCGGCGGCGCCGATGTCCTCGAGCCGCACGGCCAGGAAGCCGCGCTCGGCGAACAGACGCTCGGCGGCCGACAGCAGCTGCAGGCGCCGGTCGGATTTCAACCGGCTCCGACGATTTGGGGCATCGGGGGGGCCGGGCTGGCCGTCAGAGGTGGACGTTGTCACGACGAACCCCCGTCGAGTTGGTTAATCGCCACTAACTTAGCACGAGTTTTGGCGGTTGACTTGCGGCAATGGACGGCGATGACCCGGCGTCGTCGTCGCTGGACCGGCGGGACCGACGGTGGTATTCTCAGCCGTTAGTTAATGAGCATTAACTCAAAATGGCCCGCCCGACGGCAAGGAGGCTGCTGCGGCGATGGACAAGGTGGTGGCGACGGCCGCTGAGGCGGTAGCCGACATAACCGACGGGTCGTCCCTGGCGGTCGGGGGCTTTGGGTTTTGTGGCATCCCCGAAGCTTTGATCACCGCGCTCGTCGCCACCGGGGTCCGCAACCTGGAGACGGTGTCCAACAACTGTGGCGGCGATGGAATCGGGCTGGGCCCATTGTTGGCGCACAAGCGAATTCGGCGAACCATCGCCTCGTATGTGGGCGACAACAAGGAGTTCGCTCGCCAGTTCCTCGCGGGTGAACTCGAGGTGGAGCTCAACCCGCAGGGCACGCTCGCGGAGCGGCTGCGCGCAGGAGGAATGGGGATTCCCGCCTTCTACACCGCCGCGGGGGTGGGGACGGCCGTTGCCGACGGTGGGTTGCCGTGGCGCTACGACGCCTCCGGCGCGGTGGCGGTGATGTCGCCACCGAAGGAGACCCGCGAGTTCGACGGTGTCACCTATGTTCTGGAGCGGGCGATCCGCACGGACTTCGCACTGGTGCACGCCTGGAAGGGGGACCGGCACGGCAACCTCGTCTACCGGGGGGCCGCCGCCAACTTCAACCCGGACTGCGCCCAGGCCGGCAGGATCACCATCGCCGAGGTGGAACACCTTGTCGAGCCGGGAGAGATCGATCCCGCCGCGGTGCACACGCCGGGCATCTATGTGCAACGGGTCGTGCACGCGCCGGGGCCGGTGAAGCGGATCGAAAAGTTGACGGTGCGCTGATGCCCGCGCCACGACGATGCAGAGTGAAGCGATGAGGAGAAGTGGCGCCTGATGCCTTGGAGCAAAGAGGGTTTGGCCGCGCGGGTGGCCGCCGAATTCGAGGACGGCCAGTACGTCAACCTCGGCATCGGGATGCCCACTCTTGTCCCCAATCACATCCCGGCGGGCGTCACCGTCGTCGTGCATTCGGAGAACGGAATCCTCGGTGTCGGACCGTATCCCCGGCCCGAGGACGTCGACGCGGATGTGATCAACGCGGGCAAGGAGACAGTCACCACGATTCCGGGTGCGGCCTTACTCGGTTCCTCGGCCTCATTCGGGATCATTCGCGGCGGACACCTCGACCTCGCGGTGCTGGGGGCGATGCAGGTCTCGGCCACCGGCGACCTCGCCAACTGGATGATTCCCGGAAAGATGGTGAAGGGCATGGGCGGCGCGATGGACCTCGTCCACGGCGCCCGCAAGGTGATCGCCATGATGGAGCACACCGCCCGCGACGGCAGCCCGAAAATCGTTGCGCGGTGTACTCTTCCGCTGACCGGCGCGGGCTGTGTCGATCGCATCATCACCGACCTGGCCGTCATCGACGTGTGCGACGACGGCCTGCGCCTGGTCGAGACCGCCCCGGGGGTCTCGGCCGACGAGGTGCGCGCCAAGACCGAACCGTCCCTGATGACCGGGAGGCAACCGTGACCTCTGTGATGACCGCGCCATCGTTCGCCGACGAGCACCGCAGGCTGGTCGCCGAGTTGAACGCCAAGCTGGCGGCCGCCGCACTGGGCGGCAACGAACGCGCGCGCGAACGCCATGTGAGCCGCGGCAAGCTGCTGCCGCGGGAGCGGGTGGATCGCCTGCTCGACCCGGGCAGCCCGTTCTTGGAGTTGGCGCCCCTGGCCGCCAACGGCATGTATGACGACGAGTCCCCGGGGGCCGGCATCATCACCGGGATCGGCCGGGTGTCCGCGCGCGAGTGTGTGATCGTCGCCAACGACGCCACCGTCAAGGGCGGCACCTACTACCCCATGACGGTCAAAAAGCACTTGCGCGCACAGGAAGTCGCGCTGCAGAATCGCCTGCCCTGCATCTACCTGGTGGACTCCGGCGGCGCCTTCCTGCCGCGCCAGGACGAGGTGTTTCCCGACCGCGAGCACTTCGGCCGCATCTTCTACAACCAGGCGACCATGAGCGCCAAGGAGATTCCCCAGGTGGCCGCCGTCCTCGGCTCGTGCACGGCCGGTGGCGCCTATGTGCCGGCCATGAGCGACGAGGCCGTCATCGTCCGCGAGCAGGGCACGATCTTCCTCGGTGGTCCGCCCCTGGTGAAGGCGGCCACCGGTGAGATCGTCTCGGCCGAGGACCTCGGCGGCGGCGACCTGCACTCGCGGGTCTCCGGTGTCACCGACCATCTCGCCGACGACGACGAGCACGCGCTGCGCATCGTGCGCGCCATCGCGGCCACCTTCGGCCCGCGCGAACCCAGCCAGTGGGACGTCCGGCCCCCGGTGGAGCCCAAGCATCCGCAGAGCGAGCTCTACGATGTGGTGCCGCCGGATCCGCGCGTGCCCTACGACGTGCACGAGGTGGTAGTGCGGCTGGTCGACGGCGGCGAATTCAGCGAATTCAAGGCGAATTACGGCAAGACGCTGATGACCGCCTTCGCCCGCATCCACGGCCACCCGGTGGGGATCGTCGCCAACAACGGCATCCTGTTCAGCGAATCCGCCCTGAAGGCCGCCCATTTCATCGAGCTGTGTGACAAACGCAAGATCCCACTGTTGTTCCTGCAGAACATCGCCGGGTTCATGGTCGGGCGTGACTACGAGGCCGGCGGAATCGCCAAGCACGGCGCCAAGATGGTGACCGCCGTGGCCTGTGCCCGGGTGCCCAAGCTGACCGTCGTGATCGGCGGATCCTATGGCGCGGGTAACTATTCGATGTGCGGGCGGGCATACTCCCCGCGCTTCTTGTGGATGTGGCCCAACGCCCGCATCTCGGTCATGGGCGGCGAACAGGCCGCCTCGGTGTTGGCCACGGTGCGCGGCGAGCAGCTCGCGGCGGCCGGCAAACCGTGGCCGCCCGACGAGGAGGAGGCGTTCAAGGCCCCCATCCGCCAGCAGTATGAGGACCAGGGCAACCCGTACTATTCGACCGCCCGACTGTGGGACGACGGCATCATCGATCCGGCCGACACCAGAACGGTTGTCGGGCTGGCCCTTTCGGTGTGCGCCCACGCCCCGTTGGATCCGGTCTCCTACGGCGTCTTTCGGATGTGATGACGATGTTTTCGACTGTATTAGTGGCCAACCGTGGCGAGATCGCCGTCCGGGTGATGCGGACCCTGCGCCGCCTCGGCATCCGCTC
The DNA here is from genome assembly GCF_025263485.1 of Mycobacterium sp. SMC-2. Lineage (NCBI taxonomy): Bacteria > Bacillati > Actinomycetota > Actinomycetes > Mycobacteriales > Mycobacteriaceae > Mycobacterium > Mycobacterium sp. SMC-2. The sequence goes on along the minus strand of NZ_CP079863.1, from coordinate 4,561,012 downwards.
GGTCGCGGTGTACAGCGACCCCGATGCCGGCGCCCGTCATGTCCTGGAGGCCGACACGGCCGTGCGCCTGGGCCCCGCGGCGGCCCGCGAGAGCTACCTCGACATCGGCAAAGTGCTCGATGCGGCGGCACGCACCGGGGCTCAGGCGATCCATCCGGGCTACGGGTTCCTCTCGGAGAACGCGGAATTCGCGGCCGCCTGCGAAAAGGCCGGCGTGGTGTTCCTCGGCCCGCCGGCGCGAGCGATCCAGGTGATGGGCGACAAGATCACCGCCAAGAACGCGGTCGCCGCCTTCGACGTGCCGGTGGTGCCCGGGGTGGCCAAGCCCGGACTGAGCGACGACGAGTTGGTGGCGGCAGCCGAAGACATCGGATACCCGGTGTTGATCAAGCCGTCGGCGGGCGGCGGCGGCAAGGGCATGCGCCTGGTGGATGACCCGAGCCGGCTGCGCGACGCCCTGCTGGGTGCCCGGCGCGAGGCCGCCTCGTCGTTCGGCGACGACACCCTGTTCCTGGAGCGATTCGTGTTGAGCCCCAGACACATCGAGGTGCAGGTGCTCGCTGACACCCACGGCAACGTGGTCCACCTCGGCGAGCGCGAATGCAGCCTGCAGCGGCGTCACCAGAAGGTGATCGAGGAAGCGCCCTCGCCGCTGCTCGACCCGCAGACACGCGCCCGCATCGGGGCGGCTGCGTGCAACACCGCCCGCAGCGTCGACTACGTCGGCGCGGGCACGGTGGAGTTCATCGTCTCCGCCGACCGTCCCGACGAGTTCTTCTTCATGGAGATGAACACCCGGCTGCAGGTGGAACATCCGGTCACCGAAGCGATTACCGGACTGGACCTGGTGGAGTGGCAGCTACGGGTGGCCGCCGGCGAGAAGCTGGGGTTCGCGCAGGATGACATCGAACTGCGGGGCCACGCGATCGAGGCCCGGGTGTATGCCGAGGACCCCGCACGCGGATTCCTGCCCACCGGTGGCCGCGTGCTGCAGGTGGCCGAGCCCTCCGGCGCCGGCGTGCGGGTCGACTCGTCGCTGTTGCCCGGCACGCTGGTCGGCAGCGATTACGACCCGATGCTGAGCAAGGTGATCGCCTGCGGAGAGGACCGCGACGAGGCGCTGGCCAGGCTCGACGGGGCGCTGGCGCAGACCGCGATCCTGGGGGTGCAGACCAACATCGAGTTCCTCCGGTTCCTGCTGGCCGACGGGCGAGTGCAATCCGGTGACCTCGACACGGCGCTGCTCGACGAGCGGGTGGCGGACTTCGCGCCGTTGCCGGCGCCCGACGACGTGCTCGCCGCCGGTGGTCTCTACCGCCAGTGGGCCCTGGACCGCCGCGCCGCCGGCAGACTCTGGGCCGTCCCGACCGGATGGCGGGTCGGGGGTGCGCAGGCACCCGTGCGCACTGAGATGCGGACCCCCCTGCGCAGCGAAACCGTGTCGGTATGGGGTTCCCCGTCCGACGCCCGGGTGCAAGTCGGGACGGGCAAAATCCGTTCCGCGAGCGTGCAAGTCGACGACGATCGGATGGATGTCACGCTGGAGGGGGTGCGCCGTGAATACCGGTGGGCGGAGGCCAACCGTCACCTTTGGATCGCCGACGAGCGCGGAGCGTGGCACCTGCGTGAGGCCGAGGAGCACAAGATTCACCGCGCGGTCGGTGCGCAGCAGGCCGAGATTCTCAGCCCCATGCCCGGCAGCGTGATCGCGGTCCAGGCCGCCTCCGGCGCCGAGGTGTCCGCGGGCGACGTGGTGGTGGTTGTGGAGGCAATGAAGATGGAACACTCGCTCTCCGCGCCGCTTTCGGGACGGCCTGAGCTCTTGGTGTCCGTCGGCGATCAGGTCACGGTCGACCAGGTGCTGGCCCGGCTGGTGCCCGAAGAGCCTGATGCAGCAGCAGATTCGAGTGAGGACGAAACATGACGACATCCATTGCCGCGGGGACGCTACCCAAGGAATACCAGGATCTTCGCGATACGGTGGCCGAGTTCGCACGCACCGTGGTCGCCCCCGTATCGGCCAAACACGATGAGGAGCACAGCTTCCCGTACGAGGTCGTCGCCAAGATGGGCGAGATGGGGCTGTTCGGCCTGCCGTTCCCGGAGGAGTACGGCGGCATGGGCGGTGACTACTTCGCGCTGTCGCTGGCGCTCGAGGAACTCGGCAAGGTCGACCAGTCGGTGGCGATCACGCTGGAGGCCGGCGTGAGCCTCGGCGCCATGCCCATCTACCGCTTCGGCACCGAAGAGCAGAAAACTATATGGCTGCCTGACCTGACGGCCGGCCGGGCCCTGGCCGGTTTCGGGCTCACCGAACCGGGCGCCGGTTCCGACGCGGGCGCCACCCGGACCACTGCCCGGCTCGACGACGGCGAGTGGGTGATCAACGGCAGCAAGCAATTCATCACCAACTCCGGCACCGACATCACCAAGCTCGTCACCGTCACCGCGGTCACCGGCACCGTCGCCGACGGGAAAAAGGAGATCTCGACGATCATCGTGCCCAACGGAACACCGGGATTCACCGTCGAACCGGTTTACAGCAAGGTCGGCTGGAACGCCTCGGATACCCACCCGTTGAGCTTCGCCGACGCCCGGGTGCCGGAGGAGAACCTGCTTGGCCCGCGCGGCACAGGCTATGCGAACTTCCTGTCCATCCTGGACGAGGGCCGCATCGCGATCGCCGCGCTGGCGACCGGCGCCGCGCAGGGCTGCGTCGACGAGAGCGTCAAGTACGCCGGGGAACGCCAGTCCTTCGGTCAGCCGATAGGCTCCTACCAGGCGATCAGTTTCAAGATCGCGCGGATGGAAGCACGCGCGCACGTCGCCCGCACGGCGTATTACGATGCGGCGGCAAAGATGTTGGCCGGCAAGCCATTCAAGAAGGAGGCAGCTATCGCGAAGATGATCGCGTCGGAAGCGGCCATGGACAACGCGCGCGACGCCACCCAGATCCACGGGGGATACGGCTTCATGAACGAGTACCCGGTGGCGCGGCACTACCGCGATAGCAAGATCTTGGAGATCGGTGCGGGGACCACCGAGGTGCAGTTGATGCTCATCGCGCGATCGCTGGGGCTGTCGTGACCGAACCAGGAGGCGGTAAGTCAATCGTCCAGCGGGGCTTGTGGTTCGACGAGTTCGAGATCGGCACGACGTACCTGCACCGGCCCGGCCGCACCATCACCGAGGCCGACAACGTCTTGTTCACCACGCTGACCATGAACACCCAGTCGTTGCACCTGGACGCGGCGTGGGCGGCCGAGCAGCCGGGCTTTCGGGGCGAGCGGTTGGTGAACTCGATGTTCACCCTGTCCACGCTGGTCGGGCTGTCGGTCTCGCAGTTGACCTTGGGCACCATCGTGGCCAATCTTGGCTTCTCCGAGGTGTCCTTCCCCAAGCCGGTCTTCCACGGCGACACCCTGTATGCGGAGACGGTCTGCACCGGCAAGCGCGAGTCGAAGAGCCGGCCCGGCGAAGGGATCGTCACCCTCGAGCACACCGGGCGCAACCAGAACGGCGAAATCGTTGCGCGGGCGGTGCGGACAACGCTGGTCCAGAAGCGGCCAAGCGGGGAGGGTTCCCGATGAACCTGGAAGCCGCCGGTCCTGCCTGGTTGTTCTGCCCGGCCGACCGTCCCGAGCGGTTCGCGAAGGCCGCCGCCGCGGCCGACGTGGTGATCCTCGACCTCGAGGACGGCGTGGCCGCAGCGGACAAGCCCGCCGCCCGCAAGGCGCTGCGGGAGACCCCGCTCGATCCCGCGCGCACCGTGGTGCGCGTCAACGCGGCCGGCACCGAGGAGTACGGCCGCGACCTGGACGCCCTGGCCGGAACCCCCTACACGACCGTGATGCTCTCGAAGGCCGAATCGGCCGCCCAGGTCGCCGCGCTGGCGCCCCGGGACGTCATCGCGCTGATCGAGACGCCCCGCGGCGCGGTGTTCAGCACCGAGATCGCCGCCGCCGAGGGCGCCGTCGCGCTGATGTGGGGGGCCGAGGACCTCGTCGCCGCCCTCGGCGGCAGCTCCAGCCGTTTGGCCGACGGCACCTACCGGGACTTTGCCCGCCATGTCCGGTCCACCGTCCTGCTGGCGGCGTCCACCTTCGGCCGGGCTGCGCTCGATGCGGTTCATCTGGACATCCACGACGTCGAAGGCCTGCGGGCCGAAGCCGCCGACGCCGTCGCGGTGGGGTTCCACGCGACGGTCTGCATCCACCCGACCCAAATTCCGGTCGTGCGCGACGCCTACCGCCCCAGCGAGGAGAAACTCGACTGGGCGCGAAGGGTATTGGAGGCGGCGCGGACCGAGCGCGGCGTTTTCGCGTTCGAGGGACAGATGGTGGACTCGCCGGTGCTCAAGCACGCGGAAATGCTGGTGCGCAGGGCGGGTCAGCCCGCGAGCGGGTGAAATTCGCGAAGCAGCATCACCGACGATATCGAATTCAGAAGTCGTCTAACGGTCGCAAGCTGCCTCTTGCCCCGCGGGCGCGACACGTTTGCGATCACCGCGATCTCTCCCGAATCGAGCGCATAATGGTGAGTACGCCAGTGTCGCGGCGAGCGGAGCCTTTCGTGTAGCTGGCGATCGACTTCGGCTCGCGGTAGGTCCCGGCTGTGACCCCTGCGGCACCGAAGTAGGGAGACGGTATGGCGACGATGCCTCACTTGCCGATGACCGTCGACCTCGAGCCGGTGCAACTCGTCGCCCCGGACGGCACATCGACGCCCGAACTCCGCTATGACCGCGACCTGCCCGCCGAGACGCTGTGCTGGCTCTACGAAATGATGATGGTCACCCGCGAGCTCGACACCGAGTTCGTCAACCTCAAGCACCAAGGGGAGTTGGCTTTGTTCGCCTCCTGCCGCGGCCAGGAAGCCGCCCAGGTGGGCGCGGCGGCCTGTCTGCGCAAGACGGACTGGCTGTTTCCCCAATACCGTGAGCTCGGTGCGTATCTGGTGCGCGGCATCCCGCTGGGGCACGTCGGTGCGTTGTGGCGCGGAACCTGGCACGGCGGATTGGAATTCACCAAGAAATGCTGCGCCCCGATCTCGATCCCGATCGGCACCCAGACCCTGCACGCCGTCGGCGCGGCGATGGCCGCGCAACGCCTCGGCGAGGATTCGGTGACGGTTGCCTTTCTCGGGGACGGCGCCACCAGCGTCGGGGATGTGCATGAGGCGCTGAACTTCTCGGCCGTGTTCGCCACGCCCTGCGTGTTCTTCGTGCAGAACAACCAGTGGGCGATCTCGGTGCCGGTCCACAAACAGACCGCGGCGCCGTCCATCGCGCACAGGGCAATCGGCTACGGCATGCCGGGGATACGGGTGGACGGCAACGATGTGCTGGCGTGCTACGCGGTGATGGCCGAGGCCGCCGCCCGCGCCCGGGACGGCGGTGGCCCCACGTTGATCGAGGCGGTCACCTACCGGCTCGGCGCGCACACCACGTCGGACGATCCCAGCCGGTACCGGACCCAGGAGGAGGTGGACCGCTGGGCGGCGCTCGACCCGATCACGCGCTATCGCACCTACCTGCGGGGCCAGGGCCTGTGGTCGGATCGCCTGGAGGACAGGGTAACCGCCCGCGCAAAGCGGATGCGCGCCGAATTGCGCGACGCGGTGTTCGGCGCACCCGATTTCGACATCGACGAGGTGTTCGCAACGGTGTACGCCGAGACCACGCCCGAGTTGGAGGCGCAGCGCCAACAGTTGCGAGCCGAACTGGACCGTAGCGATGGGGAGGCGTGATGACTCAGCTCGCTGATCGTCCGGCGAGTGCCGACGAAACCCTTACCGCCACAGCGCAGAACACTGCGCAATCGCTGACCATGGTGCAGGCGCTCAACCGGGCGCTGCGGGATGCGATGGCCGCCGACGAGCGGGTGCTGGTGTTCGGCGAAGACGTCTCGGTCGCGGGCGGGGTGTTTAGGGTAACAGAGGGGATCGCCGAAACGTTCGGCGAGAAACGCTGTTTCGACACGCCGCTGGCGGAATCCGCCATCATCGGGATCGCGGTGGGGCTGGCGCTGCGCGGCTTCGTACCGGTGCCGGAGATACAGTTCGACGGGTTCTCTTACCCGGCGTTCGATCAGGTGGTCAGCCATCTGGCGAAGTACCGCACCCGCACCCGCGGCGAGATCAACATGCCGGTGACGGTGCGCATCCCGTCCTTCGGCGGAATCGGTGCGGCCGAACATCATTCGGACTCCACCGAATCGTATTGGGCACATACCGCCGGCCTGAAGGTGGTGGTTCCGTCCAGCCCGGCCGACGCGTACTGGCTGCTCCGACACGCGATCGCCTGCCCGGACCCGGTAATGTACCTCGAGCCCAAGCGGCGCTATCAGGTCCGCGGCACGGTGGACACCGCGCGGCCCGAACCGCCGATCGGGCGGGCGATGGTGCGCCGTCCCGGGTCCGATGTCACCGTGTTGACCTATGGCGGCTTGGTCGGCACCGCCATCGGCGCAGCGGAAGAGGCACAGCGGCAACGCGGTTGGAGCCTGGAGGTCATCGACCTGCGGTCACTGGTTCCGTTGGACTTCGACACCGTGGCGGCATCGATTCGTCGGACCGGGCGTTGCGTGGTGATGCACGAGGCGCCGCACAGCCTGGGATATGGCGCCGAATTGGCCGCCAGGATTCAAGAGGAAATGTTCTACGAGCTGGAGGCGCCGGTGTTGCGCGCCTGCGGATTCGACACTCCGTACCCGCCCGCCAGGCTGGAGCGACTGTGGCTGCCCGGCCCCGACCGGCTGCTGGACTGCGTCGAGCGCGCCTTGGGGCAGCCATGAGCGCCGACGAGCGGGTCAAGGCATTCCGGGTTCCCGACCTCGGTGAGGGGCTGCAGGAAGTGACGGTGACGCACTGGAACGTCGCCGCGGGCGACGACGTCGAGCTCAACCAGGTGTTGTGCACGGTGGAGACCGCCAAGGCCGAGGTCGAACTTCCCAGCCCGTACGCGGGCCGGATCGTCGAAACGCACGGCGGTGAGGGTGACGTGCTCGAGGTCGGGGCGGTGCTCGTGCGCATCGACACCGCACCGATGAACGGCGACATCCCTACCACCGCTGCGGCGGTCCCCACTCTGGTCGGCTATGGCGCGGACGCCGGCATCGACGCCAGCCGACGGGCCAGCCGCCCGCTCGCCGCTCCTCCGGTGCGCAAACTGGCCAAGGAGTTGATGGTCGACCTGCGCTCGCTGCAACGCGGCCCCGACAGCATCATCACCCGCGCGGACGTGCTGGCGGCGGCCGACCAAAACGTGGCAGACGTTCGACCGGTCCGTGGCGTGCAGGCGCGAATGGCCGAGAAAATGGCGTTGTCGCACAGGGAAATCCCGGCCGCCAAAGTCAGCGTCGCGGTTGACTGCACCGAATTGTTGCGGCTGTCGGACCGCGCGTCGGCTGACCAGAAGGTCACGCCGTTCGTGCTCACAATGAGGTTGCTGCTGATTGCGCTGCGCCACAACGAAATTCTCAACTCGACATGGGTGGATTCGCCCGACGGCCCGCGGCTTCGCGTTCATCATCACGTGCATCTGGGATTCGGCGTGGCCACCACGCGGGGCCTGCTGGTCCCGGTGGTCCCCGACGCACACAAGAAGACTACCCGCGAACTCGCAAGTCGGACAGAAGAATTGATCATCGGCGCGCGGGAAGGCACGCTCACGCCGGGGGAGTTGCGCGGCTCGACCTTTACCGTGTCGAACTTCGGGGCGCTGGGCGCCGACGACGGTGTGCCAGTGATCAACCATCCCGAAGCGGCCATCCTTGGCATGGGGGCAATCAAACCCCGCCCGGTGGCCGTCGGTGATCAGGTCGTGGTGCGCCCGACGATGACGCTGACCTGTGTCTTCGATCATCGCGTCGCCGACGGCGCCCAGGCGGCTCAATTCGTCACCGAGCTCAGGGATTTGGTCGAGTCGCCGATGACCGCGTTGCTCGACCTGTAAGAACTCAGGGATGTGGCGGTACGGGGCACCAGAACAGGCCGCAGTTGAAATTGGGCTGGCGGGACGGCGGCGGGGGTGGGTAGTGCGGCGGGTTGTCGGTGTCCCAGCACTGATTCCAGTACTTGTTCTCGCCCCATGCCGGGTTCCATGGCTGGTTTGGGCACCAATACACCTGCGGCGCAGGAGTTGGCTGCGCCTGGGCAACGCCTTCAACCAGCGCGGATACAGCCGCCAGCAGGCCGGTGGACAATAGGGCCCCGGCGACGATCCGGGTGGGGGCGCGGGTGATGTGCACTTGCGTGTCCTTTGCTGGGGCGCCAGGTCTGCCGGCGTCTTCGTAGCTAAGCACACAGTGGCGGGTGCGCTACCGATCCCAACCGCTAACTCACGCTAGTCACGAGCGGCGTTGCGCTGCGGCCAGTCGCTGGGCGAATTCGGGTGACTGGATGGAGTAGGCCTGCGGCCCGAGCTCGGTGCGCATGGCGAAGACGTGTTGTTCGTGATCGAGCGACCCCGGGCTGATGGTGGCGCGCATCGTGGCCTTCGTCGCCAGCACGACGTCGCGCGGGGCGGCCGCGGGCCCCGCGGCCAGTTCCAGCGCCGCGGCGACCGGGTCGTCGGCGACAAAGAGCGCCAGGCCGTGGTGCACGGCGGCTTCGGCGTCGAACCGCATGCCGAAGAGCAGGGCCGCGCGGGCCACTTGAGGGCCCACCGCCCGCTGCAGCATCCAGGTCGCCCCACCACCGGGATGCAGTCCCAGCTTTTGGAATCGGGCGTCGAACAACGCCCCCGGCCCGGCGATGCGCACGTCGGCCGCCAGAGCGAGATTCAGGCCCGCGCCCACGGCCGCGCCGTTGACCGCGGCGATCGTGGGCAGCCGGCAACTGCCGACGGCCATGAAGCCGTCGTAGAGCTCCTGCAGACCCGTCTCGGTTTTGTCGCCGCCCGCGGCGCCGAGCGCGCTGAGGTCCGCGCCGGCACAGAAGGCCTTGCCTGCACCGGTGACCACCACGGCGTGCACGTCGGGATCGGCCTCGGCCCGCTCGACGGCGGCCCGCAGCTGCCCCGACATCTCGGCGGTCACCGCGTTGCGCCGGTCGGGGTCGTTGACGGTGATCAGCGCGACGCGATTGTCGACGGTGAACGAGACGAGGTCGGATTGGGCCATCGGGCACCTCCACGGCTTGGGTTTTGGGGGTCCGCGCGACGCACGATTGCTGTGCCGTCGGCTGCGACTCCCGGGCAGGGTAAGGGTACTGCCCGGCGTGTTCTCCGACGGTGGCCGGTGTGCGGGCGATCCGGCTGTCCGTCCGGTCGCCTAACGCGCTTTCGAACGCCATCGGTTACCGCGTGGGTATCTTTAAAGAATGGTTGTGTGAACGCGAATACGTTTGCGCTTGAGTGCGGGAAACGAGACGCATCGTCAATCACAACGATGCAATTCAGCCGCGCAGTGGCAGACCGCGACGCCATTCCGGGGTCTCGATCGGTTTGCCTCACCCAACTTCGGGTCTTGCCAACTTCTTCGCGAGCTGATCGAGCGCCGCTTGACGCCGTTTTACGGCGCACGCGCGCTGGTCCCGCAGCGTCCCCTGAATAACCGCCTTCGGCAACGCGTCGCGCCGCAACCTAGTGTTCGCATAGTGGATTGCCGCATCGATCATTTCGATGTAGCGCTCCGCCTCATCGACAGCGCATGTTCCTTCGATCCGCTGGACCTCATCCCAACACGGATAAGACGAGTACCTGGCATCGATCCGTTGTTGCGATACCTGTAGACCGAAGTAGCAGCGCCAGTCTCGGCTTAGCCATCCCCTGGTCTTGACTTCAACTTTGATCCTGTTCCCAAGGCCGGCTACGAACTTTGGTTCTCCGACTCGCACTACCGGTTGCCAGTCGTCCGACGTCATCATCATCGACCACCCCTCGAATAGAGACGCCTAAGTCATGATCCCCCTGCTGGCGTCATCTGCTCGCACGACACGCCAATTGTGGTGCCCTAACCATCCAATTGGCAAACTTTGGGTGACGGCGGGCATCGCAGCACTTGTTGAGGGCCATTTGTGGTGCACAGTTGTTGCGAAGTGCCGGGCCGGGGTTGGCCACTTTGCTTTTGCGTGGCCATGCGCGGGTCCACACTTAGGGAATGACGGTATATGAATGCAAGGCCGGCGTCCTGACCGCACCACCCTTGCCGCCGCAGCGGTCTGAGGCGTCGACGTCAGCGCGGGCGGCGTGACCGCGCCCGCGGGCGGGCCCGAGCCGGAGGCGCGCCGCCTGCTCAAAGGCCTCTCGGACGTGCGCGCTTTCTTTCACACCAATACCGTGCCGCTGTACTTCATCTCGCCGACCCCGTTCAACCTGCTCGGAATCGACCGCTGGATACGGAACTTCTTCTACCTGACCTACTTTGACTCGTTCGAGGGCATACATTCACGCGTGTTCGTACCCCGGCGGCGGGACCGCATCGATTTTGACTCCATGGGGGATGTGTGCAACCACCTCCTGCGCGATCCCGAGACGCTCGAGTTCATCGCGGGCCGGGGGCCTGGTGGCAAGGCGTGCTTCGTGATGATGGACGAGGAGACCCAGGCCCTCGCTCGGCAGGCGGGTCTCGAGGTCATGCATCCGCCGGTGGAACTGCGCCATCGTCTCGGCTCCAAGACCGTCATGACGCGCCTGGCCGACGAGGCGGGCGTACCGAGCGTGCCCCACGCGATGGGGCGGGCCGGCTCCTACGACGAACTGCTGGCTCTCGCCCAGAACGCCGGATTGGGCGATGACCTCGTTATCTCGGTCCCTTATGGCAACGCCGGCAGCGGCACGTTCTTTGTGCGCGGCCAGCGTGATTGGGACGAGTATGCCGGTGAACTGACCGCGCAGCATGAATTCAAAGTCATGAAGCGCATCCGCAATGTCGAGGTGTGCATCGAGGGTGCCGTGACCCGCCACGGCACCGTGATCGGCCCCCCGATGACGAGTCTCGTCGGTTACCCCGAGCTGACTCCGCACCGGGGCGCCTGGTGCGGCAACGACATTTGGCGCGAAGTCCTGCCGCCGGACCAGACGCACGCCGCGCGGGAAATGGTGCGGAAGCTGGGCGACATCCTGAGCCGCGAGGGTTACCGCGGCTACTTCGAGGTGGACCTCCTGCATGACTTGGACTCTGACGAGCTCTACCTCGGCGAGGTGAACCCGCGCTTGAGCGGTGCCAGCCCGATGACGAACCTGACGACCGAGGCCTACGCCGACATGCCCCTGTTTCTTTTTCACCTGCTCGAGTACATGGACGTGGAGTACGAGCTCGACATCGAGGACATCAACGCGCGCTGGGAGCGCGGTTATGGCGAGGACGAGGTCTGGGGTCAAGTGATATTGACGGAGACCTCGCCGGATGTCGAACTCTTCACCGCGACGCCACGCACCGGTGTGTGGCGCATCGACGACGACGGTCGTGTCTCCTTCGCGCGCTCCGCCAACGACTGGGCCACGCTGCTCGACGGGTCCGAGGCCTTCTACATGCGTGTCGCGGCCCCCGGCGACTTGCGTTCTGAGGGCGCTCAACTCGGGGTGCTGGTCACCCGCGGGCACCTGCAGACCGACGATTACCACCTCACCGAGCGCTGCCAGCGCTGGGTCAAGGGCATGAAGGCGAAGTTCGCCTCGACACCCCTGGCGCCGGCGACGCCGATCGTCTCGCGACTCGTCGCACGAGCGTGAGCTTCCCGGCGGGCATCTCACTGGACAACTGGCTGTCGCCGCCGTACTCGAGGTGGTCGTTCCAGCACGTCGAAGACATGGTGCCGACGGCGGTGATCTCGCGCGGGACCGGGCCCGCCGCGGCGCTGCCCGCGGCCCCCGCTCCCTTGGCGGAGATCCCGGTCACCAGAGTTCATGGCCGGGCCACCACCGTGGGCGCGGTGATGGCCGCCACCGTTACCGACGGGTGGGCCGTCGCATACCGCGGGTCGCTGGTGGCCGAGGAGTACCTCGACCACCTACGGGCCGACAGCCGACACCTGCTGTTCTCGGTGAGCAAATCGCTGGTGGGCGCCATTGTTGGCGCGCTGCACGGGGCCGGCGCGATCGAGCTTGACGCGCCGGTCACGGCATTCGTTCCCGAGCTAGCGAATTGCGGCTATGCCGGTGCGACTGTGCGCCACCTGCTGGACATGAGGTCGGGTATCAAGTTTTCGGAGAGCTACGACGATCCGGCGGCGGAGATACACCTGCTCGACCAAGCGATGGGGTGGGCGCCAAAGAGAACCTCGAATGGCCCTTCCACGCTGCGCGACTTCCTGCTTACCCTGCGGCAGAAGTCAGCTCACGGCGGCCCGTTCGAATACCGCTCGTGTGAAACCGACGTGCTGGGCTGGATATGCGAGGTCGCCGGAGCCCAGCGGATGCCGGAACTGATGTCGGACGTGCTGTGGAGCCGCATCGGCGCCCAGTACGACGCCACCATCGGTGTCGATTCCGCCGGCACCGGATTCTTCGACGGCGGCATCAACGCCTGCCTTACCGACATGATCCGGTTCGGTTCGCTGTTCTTGCGCGACGGCGTTTCGTTGACCGGTCGGCAGGTGGTGCCGCCGGCGTGGATCGCCGACACCTTCGACGGCGGGCACGATTCGCGTCGGGCGTTCGCCGCGAGCCCCGACCACGACACCGATTTGCCCGGCGGGATGTACCGCAACCAGATGTGGTTCCCCTACCCGGGCAGCAATGTCGTGTTGTGCCTGGGCATGTGCGGTCAGATGATCTACGTCAACCGCGCCGCGGAGTTAGTCGCCGCCAAGGTGTCCACCCAGCCGCACTCTCATGAGCCGCACATGCTCGACACGCTGCGCGCATTCGATGCGGTGGCACACGAATTGGCTGAAACCGCTGGTTAGCCTCGGCCCGTCAAGCATCAACCGACATCAGGTAGGAGTGCCCCTGCTGCCCGCGCTGATTGTGCGGCCGTGCTGCTAACGGCGCGCCTCTGAAGCGGGCACAACTGGATGCCAGGACATTTCAGTCGATAGCTGATAAGCGATTCCATCGCGCCTTGTGCACGAGCCCTCCCGATTCCATACGTCGCGAGTCCCAGCCATTGTGTGGGCTGTGGTGCCATCGACGACACCGCACGACTTTCCGTTTTGGCGGCTCCACAGGCGACCGCCGACTGCGCGCCAACGAATTGGAGGTTGTCGCTAGTCGCTATTCGGTGACCACTTCGCGGATCGCCGCGACGATCTTCTGCGGGTCGGGAAGCCAAACCTGCTCGAGGACAGGCGAATACGGTGCAGGAGTAAAGGGAGGGGTCACCCGCTTGATCGGGCCGTCGAGGTGCCATATCGCCGCGTCGGCCACTTGAGCCGCGATCTCGCCACCCAGCCCTGCTCGGCCATGCGCCTCGTGTGCGATGACGAGTCGTGTGGTCTTACGAACGGACCGGAGAATCGAATCGATGTCAAACGGCGCGACGGTCCGAAGATCGATGACCTCGACGTCGATCCCGTCGGACGCTACCTGGTCCGCCGCGCTGAGCGCGGTGTGCACCATGCGTGACCAGCTGACCAATGTGACGTCGGAGCCCTGCCGCCGAATAGCCGCCTGCCCCAAGGGAACTACGTGATCGGAAGCGGGGCGATTGCCCTTGAGCCCGTATTGGAGTCTGTGTTCGACGAAGATCACCGGGTTGGGGTCTAGAACGGCTGCGCGAAGAAGGCCGTACGTGTCTTCTGCCGTTGACGGCATGACCACTGTCAGACCGGGGATGTGCGCGAGTAGGGCTTCCAGGCTCTGCGAGTGTTGGGCTGCCGATGACCGTCCGGACCCGAACTGGGTCCTGATCACCAGGGAGGCCGGCGCGCGGCCGCCGGTCATGAAGTGAATCTTGGCTGCCTGGTTCAGGATTTGATCGAATGCGACGCCGATGAAGTCGAAGTACATGATCTCGACGATGGGTTTGCAGCCGGTCATGGCTGAGCCCACGGCAAGTCCGACTACGGCAGTTTCCGAAATCGGGGTGTTGAAGACGCGGCCGCCGAAGCTGTCGCGCAGGCCGCGAGTGAGGCCGAAGACGTTGCCTGCGCCGACGTCGACGCCGGCGACGAACACCGAGGGATCGTTCGCCAGCGAGTACTCCAGCGCGTCGTGAACGGCGTGCATGAGCTTGAAACCGCGGTCGCCGCCGACCGTAATCGGATCAAGCTGGGCCGGTGCGGGTTTCGCACGTGGCACCTCGACCGAACTGAACAGCGCCGAAAGATCCGGCGGTGGTGCGGCATCGGCGAAATCCACAGCATCGGAAATCACCGTCTCGGCGCGTTCGGTGAGGGACGACAGCACAGCGTGGTCAACCTGATCATGCAGTCTGCCGGCCAGCGCGGCGATCGGGTCCTTCTGCTTCCACTGTGCCAACTCCTCGTCGGTCCGATACGACATCGGATCGCCTTCGTAGTGGCCGTGCCAGCGGTACGTGACCGCTTCCAGAAGGAACGGACCCTCGGCGGCGCGCATACGAGATACGAATGAGGTTGCGGCGCAAGCCACCGCCACCACGTCGTTTCCGTCGACCGATGTGCAGTCGATGCCATAGGACAACGCCCTGGCGGCCACGGGGACGGGATGCTGTTCTTCGAACGGCGAGAACTCCGAATACTGGTTGTTCTCGCATACGAAGAGCACCGGGAGCTTTCGCAGAGCCGCAAGATTCACGGCTTCGTGGAAGGCTCCCTGGGCGATGGCTCCGTCCCCGAAGAACGCGACCACGACATCGTCACGACCCAACTGGCGGAAGCCTTCGGCAACACCCACCGCAATCGGCAGTCCGGCGCCGACGATGCCGTTGGCGCCATAGATCCCGCAGCCGAAGTCAGCGATGTGCATCGACCCGCCCATTCCGCTGCCGGTGCCGACCGCCTTTCCCATCAACTCACCGAACATCGCCTTGGGGTCTGCACCCTTCGCGAGGCAGTGCCCATGCCCGCGGTGGTTGGAAACGATCCCGTCCGATGGCCGCAACGGCCAGCACCCTCCGACCGCCGATGCCTCCTGCCCGATCGACAAGTGAACGAATCCGGGCACGCGGCCCGCTGCGTAGAGCTCCGACGTCCGTTGCTCAAAGCTCCGGATGAGCAGCATCCGGTAGTACATCTCCAGCAGGTCCTCGGTCGACAGGGAACACGCAGAGGTATCAGTCACCACGTCGTCACACTTTTCCGATGACATGCCGGGCGATAACGTTTCGTTGGATCTCGCTGGTGCCCTCTCCGATTTCGAGGATCTTGGCGTCGGAGTAGAACCGGGCGATCTCCGATTCGCGCATGTAGCCGTAGCCGCCATGGATCTGCAGGCTGGCGCTGGCGGCGCGATTCGCCACTTCTGACGCGTGCAGCTTGGCCATGGCCGCAGCTTTGCTGAACGGTTGCCCGGTGTCCGCCAGCCACGCGGCCCGGTACACCAGCCAGCGGGCCGTTTCGACCTCGGTCGCGATGTCGGCGACCTTGTGAGCAATCGCCTGAAACTTCGCGATCGGCTGGCCGAACTGCTCGCGCTCCCGGCACTGTCGCACTGCCAGCCGAAGGGCTGCCTCGGCGAGTGAAAGGCTCACCGCTGCCACGCTGATGCGACCCGGGTCGAGAACCTCGAGGAACTGGCGAAGCCCCCCGCTGTCGTCTCCGATCAGGTGGTCGTCGGGAACCCAACAGTCCTGGAAGACGAGCTCGCGGGTGTCGCTGGAATTCCAGCCCAACTTGCGCAGTGGCTGGCCGAGCGTGAAACCTTTTGTGCCCGCAGGCACGAAGAACGTGCCGTACCGCCTTCGGTCGCCGTCGTCGCTTGTCACGGCGAGCAAGCTGACTCCGAGACTCATATCGGTGCCGGCGTTGGTGATGAACATCTTGGTGCCGTCGATGAGCCAACCTCCCGCCTCGCGGCGGGCGCGCGTCCGGATTGACGCGGCATCCGAGCCGGCTGTGGGTTCGGTGAGGCCGAACGCTCCGATGTGAGTGCCTTCGGCGAGTGGGCGCAGCCACCTCTCCTTCTGCTCATGCGTCCCATACCGGATCAGCGGCAGCGATGCGATGGTCAGATGAGCATTCCAACTGGCGGCAACCGACTGATCGGCAACGCCGATCTCCTCCATCGCGGCCACATAGGCGACGTAGCCCACGTCGGTGCCGCCGTACTCTGCTGGGGCCAGCAGCCCCATCAGCCCCAGCTCGCCCATCTTCTTGAACACCTCGGTGGGGAACCGGTGCTGTTCGGACCAGGCGGCCGCGTACGGTGCGATCTCTTTCTGGGCGAATGCGCGGCACAGTTCGCGAAGCTCATGGGTTTGCGCATCGAAGGAAAAGTCCATGGTCAACCGTTCGGGGTAAGGAGAATTTTGAGTTGGTCGACCGGCGAGGTGGCCAGTTGCAGGAACGTGTCGACTGCAGCGTCGAGCGGGCGCACGTCGGTGATGAACGGCACCGGGTCGAGGCGACCCGAAGCCATGAGCCTGAGCACTCGTTCGATGTCGTGGTGATATCCCAAGGCGCCCAGCACGCTGCGTTCGAAGAGGACGACCTGTCGAAGGTCGACGCTGAGCTGGGCGTCAGAGATGCCGACGATGCTGACGCGCCCACCGCGTCGGACCGAGGTGATGGCGAGCTCGAAGGCGTCGGGCCGCCCGGTCGCTTCTATCGCGGCATCCGGACCGACCTTGCCCGAACGAAGGAATACTTCCCGCCGGACGTCGGTCGTTGTCGGGTCGAATGCTTCGGTGGCTCCGAATCGCCGGGCGAGTTCCGCCCGGCCGGGTACCGGTTCGCTGACGTACACGGCCGCGGCACCGCGACTGATCGCGCCTAGCAGCGATGCGATACCGATCGGACCCGCACCAGTAACGAGGACCACGTCACCCGGTCCGATTCCCGCTCGTGCAGCTGCGTGCAATCCGACCGCAAGGGGCTCCGCGACCGCGGCCCATTCTGCCGGCACCCCGTCTGGGACGGGCAGGACATTCACCCGCGGGACAAGGACGTGGGAGGCGAACGCGCCATCGGATGCCAGCCCAACCGAGCCGCCCTTGGTGCAGAGGTGATAGTCGCCGCGAAGGCAAGACGGACACGAACCGCATCGCAAGCACGGGTCAACGGTTACCAGTTGGCCGGGGTCAAGACCACTGACGTCGTCGCCGACGCCGGTGACGCGGCCGCTGAATTCGTGGCCGAGGGTGAGTGGTGGGGCTACGCCACTCAGCGGATGAGGAGTCGAGCGAATCATGTTGGGGCCGTGGCGGAATTCGTGGAGATCGGTTCCGCAGATTCCGCATGCCGCAACCTCGATGAGAACGTCGTGAGGCCCCGGTTGTGGTGTCGGCACCTCTTCGAGCCGCAGGTCGTTGTTGGCGTGCCACCGCAGTGCTTGCATCAGATCCTCACAGGGTCAACGAGCTTGACGGGTTGATTGGCGACCAGCTGTGGTGTGCGGCCGGCCATGATCCGACCCGCGGTCGATTCCGCTTGCCGGACCATTGCGGTCTCGGCGCCGAAGCCGAGCATGAGCGTGCGGTAGTAGACAACAGACAAATCCGAGGGTGACCACGGCAGGTTCGGCCGCGCCCATTGAAAGGTGTGGTTGTGCAGATTGAGGAACTGCAGCATGGCGAGCTTGGGGTCTGCACGGGTGAGTTCGCCGGCATCCATGGCCTCCTCGAGCATCGATCGGACAAAATTTTCGAACTCGTGGCGCTGCGCCAGAACACGCGCACGATTCGGCTTGGAGAGGTGTCGATAGTCGTGTTCATAGACCCAAATATGGTCGAGCCGCTCGAAGATGACGGTCAGCAGATATTGAGACAGGACTCGCAGGCGCACCATCGCGGAGACATCGGTCGCGTTGATCCGTTCGGTTTCCCGCAAGAGGGGGGCCAAGACGCGGTTCTGGATCTCGATCAGCAGGTTCTCTTTCGAGCCGATGTAGTGGTACAGCGCTCCCTTGCCCAGATTGACCTGCCGGCAGATGTCCGAGATGCTGGTTGCCGCATACCCTTTCGTTGCGAACAGCACCGCCGCCTGGTCGATGATGGCTTGGCGTCTGAGCTCGAAGTCTGGGCCGTGGCCGGGAGGGCGTGGCATCGAGCTTCTCCTTCATTTTGGTGACAGTGTTGGGGCGGTTATGCACGGCTGCAACTTCTTACGTCCTCTTTCGCCGGTTCAAGAAGCGCGCCATCGCGGTGTCTCGGTCGCCGGTGGCGAACATGCCTGCCAGCGCGGACCGTTCCAAGGCCAGCCCGGCTTCGCTGATCGGCACAGCGGCGTCGACGCATTCCTTGATCGCCCGGACGGCATGGCGCGGCGCCGCCGCCAGCGTGTCGGCCAGTTCGTACGCACGTGGCAGAGTGCGGGCCGGCTCGACGATTTCGTCGAGGATGCCCAGGTGCAACGCCTCGTCGGCGGCGATATGCCGCCCCGTCATCATCAGGAGTTTCGCGGTACTGCGACCGACGATCTGTGGCAGTCGCTGCGTGCCTCCGGAACCGGGGACAATGCCCAGCGTGACTTCGGGGAGCCCCACCTTGCACGTGTTGGAGCCGATGCGGAAATCGGCGGCAAGTGCGAGCTCGAGGCCGCCGCCGAGCGCGTAACCATTGATCGCCGCGATCACCGGCAACGGCAACCTGGCCAGGGCGGTGAACGCGACATTGAGGCGTTCGTTCCAGCCGACGATCTCCTCGTACCCCATTTCTGCGAGGGCTTTGATGTCGGCACCGGCTGCGAAGTTCTCGGTGCCGCCGTGAACTACGCACGCCCGGACGTCAGGATCGTCCGCGACCGCCCGGATCGCCGCTATGAGCGCGTCCCGCATCGCGGTATCGAGCGGATTCATCGGGGGATGGGCGAGTTCGATAATCGCTACCGCATTTTCCTGTGTGAGCCGCACCGGCGGTTCGCCGAGACTTCCGCTCACCATGCTTGCCACCCCCCGTCGACCGCGAAAGTTGCACCGGGGACGTAGGTCGACGCGTCGCTGAGCAGGAAGCTGACGGCGCCTGCCAACTCGCTGGGCCGGCCGGTGCGCGCCATCGGGATCCGGCGGAGTATGCCCCCACCCCAACGGCTTTCGCGAAGCCCATGACTGAGCTCGGTACGGAAGTTCACGATGGCTCGGCCGAGTCCTTTGCCTGCTCCGGTGACCCAGATGACCTTGCCGCCCAGCGGGGGTGCCGGTGCGCTCATCGGCTCACGCCCGTTCTTGTATTAGCAATGCGCAGTTCGCGTTTGAGTACCTTGCCCGACGGTGTGCGGGGGAGAGCATCGATGAACTCGACGTAGCGGGGGACCTTGAACCGGGCAAGGCGTTCATGGCAGAAGTCGATCAGCTCCTCGGCCGTCGCGTCCGCGCCTTGTCGCACGACGACGAATGCCTTGGGGACCTCCCCCCATTTCTCGTCGGGATACCCGATCACGGCGGCTTCGAGCACCGCGGGGTGTTCGTAGAGCGCGCGTTCCACCTCCGGTGAGGCGATGTTCTCCCCACCGGAGATCAACATGTCCTTCTTGCGATCCTCGATGTACAAATACCCATCCTGGTCGAGTCGGCCCACGTCTCCGGTGTGAAACCATCCGTCGCGGATCGCGTCGGCCGAGGCTTTCGGGTCGCGCCAGTAGCCGCCGAACACCTTGGGCCCGCGGACCGCAATCTCGCCTATCGTCCCTGCCGGGACGGGTTCGCCTGCGTCGTCGACGATTCGGACTTGCTGGTGAGGCAGCGGCAACCCCACCGAGCCGAGTTTGGTGACCATGTGGTCGCGATCGAGGAACGTGTCGCTGGAGACGGTTTCGGTCAGGCCGTACGCGTCGGCGAACCACACATCCGGCAATGCGTCCAGCAGCTGGCGTAGCCGGGCTTCTGGCATCTTCTCGCCGCCGCTGAGAATTGTTTTCAGACTTGACAAGTCGCGTGTCGTCAACTCCGCGCACTGCAGCACTTGATTGACCATCGCCGGCGCCAGCCAGCAGTTGGTGCCGCGGTACTCCTCGATGAGCGCGAGCAGCTCGGCCGCGTCGAATTTGCGTTGCAGCACCAGGGTGCCGCCGACATGCAGAGTGGTGATGCCGCCCATGTCGAGTGCACCGACGTGGTAGAGGGGTCCGCCCACGACCGTGACGTCATTGTGATTCCAGCCGAACTGCACCAGCAGGCCGAGTGTTTTCCACGCGAAGTTCGAGTGCGTGATGCATACGCCTTTCGGATGGGCGGTCGTTCCCGACGTGTACATCAGTCGTTGCAGCGCGTCCGGTGCAACATCGACGGGGGCAACGAAACTGCCTCGATACGGAGCCACGACGTCGGCGTAGCGTTCGAATGCGGGCGTCGCGGGCTCGTCGACGGTGAATCGGACGGAAAGCGTTAGTCCCTCGATCACACCGGCCAGGTCCGACTCGAACTGCGCTTCGGTGACGACCGCCGCAGCTTGACCGTGGTCGAGGATGTAGCGCCACTCCGCCGGGGCCAGCCTGAAGTTGATCGGCAAGAACGCCGCGCCGAGCCGGTTCACGGCATAGATCGTTTCGATGAATTCCGGGGTGTTCTGCATCAGCAGTGCGACATGGTCGGATTCGCGTATGCCGCGCTCGGCCAGGGCGACGGCAAGGGCGTTGACGCGTTCGAGAAACTGCGCATAGGTGTAGTGGCCGCCGCGCCATGCCAGGGCCGTTTTGTCCGGACGCACCGCGGCGTGGTGATCGAGTATTGCGGCGACGTTGATCACGGAGTGCGCTCCTTTGCATCAACGCAGGCCAATCTTAGATACTATATATTGAATGGACCGACCGGTCCAGATAACAATCTCCGGCCGGGCTGAATTTGCCGGTCAGTCGCTAGCTTGGCCTACGAAGGCAAGAAGTCGCCGCTTCCAGTCGGCGGAGCCCGTGTCCTCGTCCAGGGCGATGTCGATGCTCGGTGTCAACACCGTTCCACTTTCTGCGGCCGATCGCGCATCGTCGAGATCGGCCGTTGCCTCGTCCACGACCTTGGCGCCGTCACCGTGGGCGTCGTTGGTGGTCCACACCACCGTCGCGACCATGGAGTGGCGGCTATCAATGGGTGCGCACGACACGAGTCGACGATGCTGCGCGCCGTCAGACTTCGAAGTGCCTTGAACGACGAACGGAATATCAGCGGTGACGTCATCGAAGGGCGAATTTGCCCGTGCGAGAAGCGTTTCGACAATCCGTATCGGATTGGAGTTCCACACCGACACACTGCTGTGGATCCTGCGGTGCACAGCGTCGCCGTCCCACGCCAGATCGATGAGCGGTGCGGCAGGCTCGTTCAGAGACACCCAGATCAGCCCGTATCGCTCGGTGCACGCATGGATCTTGAGATGCGCTTTGTCGTTGATCGAGAGTCCCGACGGTTTGAACACACAACGACCTTCGTCGCCGAATGTCCAACCGTGTTTCGGGCACACCAGGAGGCCCTCGTTCACTTCGCCCTTGGTCAAGTCGCCCTTGCTGTGCGTGCACAGATCAGGAGCGGCTACGACCGCGGCACTGGGACTGCGCCACAGCACGAGGTTGCGTCCCAACAACCGTGCGGCGGCTGGCGAGTCCTGAACGTCTGCTGAACTCGCCACCGGCAACCACTGGCGGCCGAACGGTCCAGCAGCACTGAATCCGATTACCGCACTGGTCATTACGCGAATTTCTCCTCGGGAAACGTTGCAGACGATCTGCCGGATGAGATGTCAAGACGCGGCGCCCGGTGCGCCGAAACGCCCCGGGCGCCGCACCTCGGCTGTCACATCATGCAGTTGTCGGTGATCGTCTTGTACTGCGTGTACTGCAAGATGCCGTGTTCGCCACCGAACTCCTGGCCGACGCCGCTCTGCTTGAAACCGCCGAAGGGTCCGTCGACGTCCACGCTGGCGAGGTTGTGGCTGTTCACCCACGTGCAGCCGGCCTCGATGCGGGAGCCGATGGCGAAGGCTTTGTCGACGTCTTGTGACCATACGGAACTGGACAGCCCGTACTCGGTGTTGTTGGCGCGGCGCACGGCTTCGTCGGTGTCGGAGAATTTCATGATCGGCAGGATGGGGCCCATCTGCTCGCAGCTGACGATGGTCGCCTCGTCCGGCGGGTTGAGAACCAGGTGCGGCAGGAGGAAGTAGCCATTGGCCGGATCGGTGCCCTCGGCATAGGAGCCGAGCTGCACGACATCGAGGCCGGCGTCCTTGGTCTCTTTGAGCAGCGCCGAGACCTTCTTGAACTGGCGCTCATTGTTCAGCGGCCCCATGGTCACCTCGGGCCGGGTCCCGTCACCCACGACGAGCTGATCGACTGCGGCCTTCAGCTTTTCGACGAGCTCGTCGTAGCGCGACTCGTGCACGAAGAGCCGTTTGATCGCAAAACAGATCTGGCCGGCGTCGGCGAACGCGCCGTTCACGATGCGCCCGATGGCCTGCTCACCGAGGTCGGCATCGTCGAGGATCAGCGCGGCGTCGTTACCGCCCAGCTCCAGCGTGACGCTGGCGAGATGCGATGCGGCGTCAGCCATCACGGCCCGGCCGGTCTCGGTGCTGCCGACGAACGCGACCTTGCGCACGCGCGGATCTTTGACCAGCGCCGAGCCCACCTCCGGACCCAACCCCGACACGATGTTGAGGACACCGGGCGGAAACACCGCCGCCACCGCTCCGAGGACTTCCAGGGTGGCCAGCGGTGCGAATTCGGGGACCTTGACGACCACGGTGTTGCCGGCCATCAGCGCCGGGCCGATCTTGCCGCACGCCAATCCGGGCGGAAAGTTCCACGGGATGATGGCGGCGACGACGCCAAGCGGCTGCCGTTCCACCCGTAGACGTTTGGTGTCTGTGTCGAGCACCTTGGTCTCCAGGTACTCCGGTTGCGGCGCGTAGTAACTCAGCGTCATGGCCGCCATGCCGAAGCAGATGAACGACTCCATCAGCGTCTTGCCGTTTTCGGCGGTCAGGATCGGCGCGAGTTCATTGGTGCGTTCGCCGGCGACTGCCGCGGCCTGCATCAGCAATGCGCCCCGATCAGCGGGCGGCGTGTCGCGCCACGCCGGGAAGGCATCGGCGGCGGCCTGCACCGCGCTGGCCGCGTGCGCGGCCGACCCGTTCGGATAGCGGCCGACGACCGTCTTGAGGTCCGCGGGGTTGCGGACGTCGATCCAGTCGTCGCTGGTGGCGGGTTTGCCACCGATGGTCATGGTGGGCTCGATGGGCACGTGAATCCCTTTCTCGCGGGGTCAATCAGAGGTAGGTGTTGGTGATCGACTGCAGCTGGGTGTAGCTGTCGACGGCTTCCGCGGACATCTCATAACCACAACCGCTTTGCTTGGCACCGCCAACCGGACCGTCCGGGTGCAGCGCGAAGATGCTGTGCCCGTTGATGAACGTCATGCCGGCTTCCATCCGGTCGGCGACCGCGAAGGCGCGGTTCTCGTCTGCCGACCACACCGACGACGCGAGGCCGTACTCGGTGCCGTTCGCGCGCGCGACGGCCTCGTCGTCCGTCGAGAACTTCATGACCGGCAGGATCGGGGACATCTGCTCGGTCGCGACGACCCTCATGTCGTCCGGGGGGTTGAGCACGAGGTGCGGGAGCATGAAGTACCCGTCCTCGACGTCGGTTCCCTCGGCATAAGAACCGAGCTGTACGCAGTCGGCCCCCTCCTTGGTCTCAGCGAGAAGCTTGGTGACTTTGTCGTACTGGCGCGAATTGTTGATCGGCCCCATGGTGACCTCGGGCCGGGTGCCGTCACCCACCACGATCTGGTCGACGGCGCCGCTTAACTTGTCGACGAGCTCCTCGTACCGGCTCTCGTGCACATAGAGCCGCTTGATGTCGATGCAGATCTGCCCGGTGTGCATGAACGCACCGGTGACCAGTCGCTCGATCGCCTGGTCGGAGAGATCGACGTCATCGAGCAGGACCGCGGCGTCGTTGCCGCCGAGTTCGAGGGACAGCCGGGCCAGGTGACCCGAGGCGTCGGCCATGACCTGCCGGCCGGTCTCGGTGCTGCCGGTGAACGCGACCTTGCGCACCTTGGGATGCGTGACGAGAGCGCGTCCGACTTCCGGACCGAACCCGGACACGACGTTCAGCACGCCCGGCGGGAGCATCGCGGCCATCTCGCCGTAGCCCTGCAGCGTCGCCAGCGGACCGAACTCCGGGACCTTGAGGATCATCGTGTTGCCCGCCAGCAGCGCCGGGGCGATCTTGAGGCTTCCGACGATGAGCGGGAAATTCCACGGAACGATCCCGACACAGACGCCGAGCGGCTGCCTGCGCACCACCAGGCGCCCCCGCTCGTCGTCGATGGCGCGCCCGTTCGCCCATTCCGGGTGTGCCCCGTACGTCGAAATCGCTTGCCCCGCAAAACCGAAGTCGATGGCCGACTCCTTCAGCAGCTTGCCATTCTCGGACGTCAGCAGGCCGATCCATTCGTCGGGAGGTTGCGCCAGCATCAAGCCTGCCTTGGTCAGCAGGTCCGCCCGGTCCTCCACGGGCATCGCCCGCCAGTCGGGAAACGCCGCGGCGGCCGCTTTGACGGCCAGGTCGGCGTGCTTGGCCGTGCCGCTCGGATACCTGCCGACCGTCCGGCTCAGGTGGGCGGGATTCGGAACCGTGACCCAGTCGTCGGCGGTGACCGGCTTGCCGCCGATTGTCATGTGCCCCTCAAAGCTCATGTGGAGACAACCTCCTCGAACGCCAAGCTCGACGCTGGGCCCCGGCTATATGCGCGCATAGTCCACCTATCGCCTGACCGTAGATATAATACTTTATCATCTTTAACTCCTTGAGGTCTAGACCGCCGAGCAAGGGACCTCCTTACATGAAGCGCCGCATCATGGCCTGCTTGAGCCGCCCCATCGGCGGATACATCATCGGCGGGTCGAAGCGAGTCGACCGGGTGAGCACGCCGCGGCGATGGCTGAAGGTGTCGAAGCCCGATCGGCCGTGGTAGACCCCCATCCCGCTGGCTCCCACTCCGCCGAACGGCAGGTCGGAGACCGCGACTTGCAAGATTGTGCCGTTCACGCACACACCGCCCGACGACGTCGCACAAAGCACGCGGTCCACAACCGCGCGGTCTTCTGAGAACACGTAGAGCGCGAGCGGCTTTTCGCCGGCGTTGACGCGCTCGATCGCGTCCCCGATGTCGTCGACGGCCAGTACGGGCAGGATCGGCCCGAAGATCTCCTCGGCCATGACGGCGGCGTCGGGCTCAACACCGGTGAGGATGGTTGGGGCGAGGTAACACGTCTCCTCGTCGCCGTCACCCCCGCACGCCACCGACTGGTAGCCGCCCGCCCCGAGTAGATCCATCAGCCGCCGCCAGTGCCGAGCGTTCACGATGCGGGCGAAGTCATTGCTTGCCTTGGGGTCAGGGCCGAAGAAGTCGCGGACCGCTGCTGTCATCCGCTCGACCAGCTTGTCCTCGATTTCGCGATGAACCAGCACATAGTCCGGCGCGATGCATGCCTGGCCGGCATTGGTGAACTTGCCCCAGGTGATACGGCGGGCAGCGACGTCGAGGTTGGCGTCGCGGTCGACGATCACCGGGCTCTTGCCACCCAGCTCGAGTGTGACCGGCGTGAGATGGCGTGCGGCGGCGGCCATTACGATGCGGCCGACCCGCCCGTTGCCGGTATAGAAGATGTGGTCGAAGCGCTGCTCGAGCAGCGCGGTGGTCTCGTCGACGCCACCCTCGACGATGGTGACCGCTCTCTTGTCGAGATAGCGGGGGATTAGCCTGGTCAGCACGGCAGATACGCGCGGTGTTACCTCCGACGGCTTGCCTACCACCGCGTTCCCCGCCGCGAGCGCGGTGGCCATCGGTACCAGCAGCAGCTGGACGGGCAGGTTCCACGGAGCGATGACCAGGACCACCCCCAGCGGCTCGGGAACGACGCGGGCGCTCCCCGGGCGGAGCTTCAACCCCGGTGACACGCGTTGCGGCGCCATCCACCTGTCCAGGTGTGCCTCCATGTGACGGATCTGGCCCAGCGTGAAACCGACGTCCGCGGCGTAGGCCTCCGCGCTGGACTTCCCGAGGTCGGCGCACACGGCCTCGAGCAACTCGGGCTCGTTCTCCACGATCATCCGCCGAAGCTGCGCGAGCTGGGAACGTCGCCACGCGGCGGGGCGGGTCAGCCCGCCGCGAAAGGTGACACGGAGCCTATCGACGACCTCGGCGGCGTCGGCGGCCGTCGGCTGGCCGACCCCGGATACCGCTACCGATTTTCCTGACAACGCCCGCGGCTCCCCTTCGTCATGGCAGCGCCAACAGGCCAGGATCGCGGGTCATAGGCGACGCTTGCCGGATACTTGGTAGGGGTAATCTATCTCCAAACTCGACATTAGTGTAGCGAAATCACCATAGATGTCGAATATCGATGCTTACGCGAGCCCCGCGACACGCATCATCCCGCGAACGCCGAGGCCGCCGTCGGACTGGATGATGGTGCCGGTCACCGCGCCGCTGCAGGCCTTAGACGCGAGGTAGACATACGCCCCGGCATGCACGGACGGAGCGGGGTCGTAGTCGAGCGGAGAGTATTCGGCCATCCGGGCCCGCAGCTCCTCCGGCGGCCCGCTGAGCAGCGCGACGTCCTGCAGACCCAGCGCACGCAGACCGCGCAAGTCCGACGTCGTCCCTCCGGGTGCGACGCCGTTGACGCGGATCTTGGGTGCCAGCTCGTGGGCCAGTTCGATGACGAGGCCTCGCACCGCGAACTTCGTTGCGGTGTAAAGGATCCCCCCGCCACCGGGATAGAACCCGGAGTTGGACACGGTGAAGATGATGTTGCCCTCCGACTTCTCCAGCTCGGCGAGCGCGGCCTTCGCGGAGAACAGGTAGCTCTTCACGTTGACCGTGAAGATCTCGTCGAAGGCGGGGGAGAGCACATCTGCGGCCGTGTCTCGCAGTGTCTGGAAGAAGTCGAATACCCCGACGAACGTTGCCAGCACGTCGATCCCACCGAATGCCGAAACCGTCGCCTCGACAGCGCGCTCATTGTCTTCCATCCGGGTGGCGTCACCCTCGACCACCACAACGGCGTCATCGAGATCCTGCCTAAGCTGCTGAGCTTTCTCCGAAACTAGCTCGAGCACACCGACTTTGGCGCCTTCGTCGACGAATGCTTCGACCGCGGCGCGGCCGATCCCCGACCCGGCCCCGGTTGCCAGCACCGTCACGCCGTCAAGCCAACCCACGTCACCGTCTCCTTGGGGTCAGAGGAATATCGACAGGTTCGACACGCCCAGGCTGGATTGGTCGACGAGGATCTCGCGAGACGCCAGCACAAGCCGGTCGCCGTCGACGCGGCGAAGCCGGTCGTGGCGTTCGCACGAGATGGTTTCGTAATTCGGGGTATCGCGTCGGCTGCGCAGCAGCAGCAGGTAGCTGGAAGCCGTCAGTTCATCGTCGCGTTCGGCGGTGGCGACCCGCACGTTCGACACGTGTCGGCGAGTCCGTGATGGCGGGTTCTCGGACTGCGCGGCCCCGCCGATCAGCCGTTGGACCCGCACCCACAGCGACTCGTAGTTCTCATCCAGGTAGTGGAATGTCGCCCGGCTTTCCTCATCGTCGGCTCCATCGACCGTTTGACGTACCGGCATCCGGTAGCTGACATCGGCGCCGACGCGTGCGAGCCAGTCTTCGAACCGGCGGCCGTCGAGCAGTTCGGCCTCTTCGATCAGCCACTCGCAGACCTCGGCATAGCGGGGATCGGTCATCCGCAGTCGCGTGGTCGTTCGCCCGACGGCGCTGGACATCACGCGTCCACGGCCATCAGTTCGCGCCACTGGGCGTAATACTCCAGCAGGGTGTCGTCCGCAGCACCGCCCAGCCGCAGCACACCGGGCAGGTCGGACTCAATCTGCGGCACGGTTACCAGGTAGCGGTTGACGTGGCGCCGGCCCTGGCTGCCGCGGAAGCTGGCTTGCACCAACGACCACACCTCGGCGTCGTCTTGCTCGAAGGTGCCGCCGGGCCCGAAGGTGCGCAGCGCCGCGCGGGCGCCGGCCGCCTTCAGCTCGGCGTCGGCGTCCTTGTGCACCAGCCCCCACGACCAGATCTCCATCTCGTCGACGCTGCGGGGCTGGTACACCCGGATGCTCAGCAGGTGCGGTATCACGCCCTCTGACTGCCCGCGCTCGGTGGGCAGGTTGAGGTTGAGGAACGCGAAGTTCGGGAAGAGCGCACCGACCGACGGCATCATCGTCTGAAAGGCCCGGCGCTGCAGCTCGGTTCGCAGGCGCTGGTGGACCTGGGGGAGTGCCTTGGGCGGGATGCCCACCGACTCGCCGATGCGATCGATCGTCTCGTGTTCAGACATCTCCCCGGCGCCCAGCAACGCCAGAGCCGTAAAGCCGGACATGAAGGCATGTCCGTGCCGCGGGTCGGAGACCAGCGTCAAGAACTGCAGCCCAATGGGATCCATCATCGGCATCAATCCGAGTTCGGACACGAACTTGTGCACCGAAAAGATGTGTGTGTTGTCGACGGCGAAATTCTCCGACGCGAGCTTCCAATTCGCGGGCACGATCCAGCGCTGCGGTGGGCCGGCGACTTTGAAGCCACCATCGGTGAGCCCAAGCATCAGCTCGTAGTAGAAAGCCATGTCGCCCAAATACTCCCGCAGCGACGGGCCGTCGATGTTCCAGGTGGCGAAGATCAAGCCGTGGAAGCTTTCGACGCGGGCACGCCGCAGGCCCAGCGGGCCCTTGTCGAGTCCGTCGCCGAAGATCATCCGCTGTGCCCGCATGCCCCGCAGCTCGCCGGTGTTCTTGTAGACCCAGCCGTGGTAGGGGCATTCGAACGTGGTCCGGGTGCCGCGTTCGGCGCTGCACACCCGGGCCCCGCGGTGCGCGCAGACGTTTAGCAGGACGTGCGGGTCACCGTCTGGGTCGCGGCTGACGATTACCGAGTCCAGGCCCATGTAACGGACAACGAAGTCGCCACTGCCGGGGATCTCGGAGTCATGGGCGACGAAGACCCACACCCGATCGAAGATCCGCTCCATCTCGAGCGCGAAGATCGCCGGGTCGCTGACGACCCGCGCCGACACTTCACGTGCCTCGATCCGGACGAGGTCGTCGATCGAGATTCCGTTCGTCAACGTGTCATTGGCGACAGTGGCGTCGCGGTTGGATCGCACGCGCGCATCAACGGTCATGGCCTGGTCATCGTCCTTCCATACGGTACCGTATGGAAGGACGATAGGCGTCGGTGGGAATAGACGTCAACACTCGAAATCCGCTAAAGAGGGACATGGCCATCGCCCGGACACCGCGCCGACGTTGGGTCGAACAAGGGCTCCGTGCCCTTGCCGCCGGCGGGCCGGACGCTGTCCGGATCGAGACGTTGGCGAAGGCGCTCGCCGTCTCGAAAGGCGGTTTCTACTGGCATTTCAAGGACCGCAGCGCCCTGCTCGACGAGATGCTCAGTACGTGGGAACAGCGCGGAGTCGACGAGGTGATCAGCTGGGTTGACACCGGCGGGGGTGACGCCAAGGCGAAGCTGTGGCGATTGTTCTCGCCTCCGTCCACGATCAACGAAGAGGTCAGTGTCGAACTCGCGATCCGCGACTGGGCGCGGCGCGACAAGAGCGTCGCCAAGCGCGTGCGACGCGTCGACAACCGACGAATGGATTACCTGCGTTCCCTTTTCGGGACTTTCTGCCCCGACCAGGAGGACGTCGAGGCGCGCTGCATGCTCGCGATGGCGCTCTTCATGGGTGACCAATTCATCGTTGCCGATCATGGCGAGCGCAGCCGTCGCGAGGTGCTGGACGCCGCGCTGCGGCGGCTGTTGTCGTAGCTGGCCTCTGGCGCAACATCATTCGAGCCGTGATCTCGCGCGTCAGCTCACCCGTCCGCCTAAGTCGGACCCAACCCGGTGCATCCGCGTTGGGTCCAACGCGTTGCCGTAGAACCCGACAACATGCTTGTAGGCCGTCGGTGCCAAGCAGCCACGCACTGCGAAGCCGCGTTCCTCGAAGGCGGCCGCCCATCGCGGTTATGATAAAAATTCATCTGTGGTAGCGGCTGTGACCAGTGCGTCCACCGCTGGAAACGTGGCGCATGCGTTCCTGAAGGCTCTGCTGGAAACGCGGCTGCTGTCGCCGACTACAGCACTTGTGATTGGCATACGGCGGACGGAAACGCGGGCTAATGAAAGCAGTAAGATTCGACCGCTACGGCGGCGTGGACGTGCTCGAGGTGCGCGAGGTTGACCGCCCAGTGCCGGGCGTAGGTGAAGTACTGGTCGAGGTGAAGGCGGCTGGTATCAACCCAGGTGAAGCCATGATTCGCCAGGGTATGTTCCACGAGATCTTCCCGGCGACCTTTCCCTCCGGGCAGGGCAGTGATCTGGCCGGTGTCGTCACAGAGGTCGGCCCTGGCGTCGAATTGTTCTCGGCGGGCGACGAAGTGCTGGGTTTCACGAACAACCGGGCCAGTCAGGCCGAATTCGTTGTGGTGCCCGTCAACCAGCTCACCGCCAAACCGCCGGCAGTGTCATGGGAAGCCGCCGGTGCTCTTTTCGTAGCCGGCACAACGGCATACGCCGCGGTCGGTTCGGTCGAGTTGACGCCCGACGACACCGTCGCGGTCGCGGGCTCCACCGGCGGGGTGGGCACGATAGCTGTACAGCTGGCAAAGCGCACGGGCGCGACTGTGCTCGGTATCGCGGGCCCGTCCAACGACGAGTGGCTGGCCGCGCATGGCGTGATCCCTGTCAACTACGGCGATGGTCTGGCCGACAGGTTGCGCTCGGCGGCACCTGATGGCCGCGTCGATGCGTTTCTGGACTTCTTCGGTGGCGGCTACGTCGACCTAGCCATAACCGAACTGGGCACTGCACCGGCGCGCATCGACACGATCATCGACTTCCCGGCGTTGGAGCGGTTCGGAGCGCTCGGGGTCAAGTTCGTGGGCAATGAGGACGCGGCCGACGCAGCTGTGCTGGCCGAACTCGCCGCGATGATCGGTGGGGGACAACTGGAAGTGCCGATCGCGGAGGTCGTTCCTCTCGACGAGGTCCAGCGCGCCTACTCCATCCTCGAGCGCCGCCATACCCGCGGCAAGATCGTACTTCGGCCCTAGGCGAGTTCAGCGGCGGCTGACCCCGAAACGCCTTGCTCGTCAGTCGGTTTGGTGGCCTCCACCAGGATCGCGTGCTCGGGGCAGACGAACTCCGCCTCCCGGACCGCGCCGGCCTGCTCCGCGGGTACGCGTTCGACGTATGCATCGACGACGAACGCCTTGCCCGCCTCGTCGACATCGAACACCTCGGGGGCCTCGCCGATGCACAGCTCGTAGCCCTTGCACTTCACTCGATCCACGCGAACCTTCATCGGACCCCGTTGCTCGGAAACTTCTTGACAAGCTCCGCCCAGCGCCGACCGCACTCGCGTGCGCCGTCGGCGAGATCTTCGGGAAGCACGTTGTAAGGCGGGCGAATTGGTCCGGGACTGCAATACCCGGCGGCCTGGATGCGTGTCCGCTCGAGCTGGAGGTTGTAGTGCGCGAACACCGGAAACGCATGCGGCGGAAGGAAAGTCTCGCACGCCACGGCCATCTCTTCGGAGATCGCCTTGGCACGGTCCATGTCGCCGGCCAGTATCGCGTCCATCACTGCGACCGACGGCTGAGGTCCCATGCCCGCGCCGGTGGCCCAGCAGGCCGTGACCGCCCCCGGATAGGTGCTCGCCAGGGGGTAGGCGAATGAGTCGATGGGCATGAGGTTGAGCCGGCCACCCGTCACTTCGCGCAGCTCTGGGTAGTTCGCGAACGGGTCGATCTTCGCGCACACCGCGGTGGGAGCACGATCGAGCAGCTGTGCCCAGAAATCGGGAGGAAAGCCGTAGCGGAATGCATTCGAGTTCGCATACACCATGATCGCCAGGTCCGGAAACGCCTCGGAGATGGACTCGTAGAAGCCGAGCGCCATCTCGTCGGTGCAGGGCTGCCACATCGGCAGGCCGAGCAGTGTTCCGGTGGCACCCCGTTCCCGGGCGAAGCGCAGCCGCGCGACGGTCTGGTGGGTGCCCATCGTTGTCGCACCCACGAAGGTGGGGACGCGGCCGCCGACCGTCGACAGGAAACAGTCGACGAAAGCCCGGTACTCGTCGTCGGTCACCGTCGCGCATTCGCCCGTGGTGCCCAGCACGATCAAGCGCTGACGCCGTCGGCGATCAGCTGGTTGGTCAGGTTGACGGTGTCGACCGCATCCCAACGCTCGGCGCCCTCGTTCGCCGGGGTCACGATGATTCCGTAGAGGCCCTGCACGTCAGATGCACTCAGCACCGGTCACCCTCCTCATTCGCGTTTGGTGGCGCCTGTCGGCCGGAAGCCCCGCGAGATGCTTGACCAACGCTTCGGATAGGACTTTACTGTAGTGCACATACCAATATCAAATATGTAGTAGCCGCGAAGGTGAAGCGATGTCGGTGAGTGGATGCAAGGACGATGTGCGCACTTCCGGTGCCGGTTCGGAGACTGTGCGCGTTCGGCCCGGCGACCCGCTGTATAACGACGTACTCGATTTCCTCTACGAGGAAGCCGAGCTGCTGGACGACGACCGCCTCAACGAGTGGCTCAACATGATGGATGAGGAACTGTCGTATCGCATGCCGGTGCGGCTCACCGTGGCCCGGGGAGATGGCGCGG
Organism: Mycobacterium sp. SMC-2; assembly: GCF_025263485.1. Taxonomy (NCBI): domain Bacteria; kingdom Bacillati; phylum Actinomycetota; class Actinomycetes; order Mycobacteriales; family Mycobacteriaceae; genus Mycobacterium; species Mycobacterium sp. SMC-2. The sequence goes on along the minus strand of NZ_CP079863.1, from coordinate 4,528,375 downwards.
GCTTCGCACCCGAGGCGACGTTCTTCGATGACGGCCTTCCAATGTTGACGTTGCGGGTCCGACGCATCCTGGAGACCGCGAACGCCCACTCCGAGATGCCGCCCACGCGCTCGCGTCGTTTTGTGACGAACGTCCGCGTCGGCGTGCTCGGCGACGATGTGCTGGCACGGAGTTCGGTGCTGCTGCTGCGCAGCCGCTGGGATTCGAAGTGGTTCGAGTTTTTCGTCGCACGCCGCGACGACGTGTTGCGACCATCCGACGGCGGCCGGCTGAAGTTGGTGCGGCGCGAGATCCTCATCGAGCAATCAGTCGCCGAGTCGCCGAACCTGTCGGTGTTCCTATGACATCGACATTGGGAGCGAGCCTGCGCGACGGCACGCGCCTGGAAGACCTCTTCGATCTCGAGAGGCGGCGGATCAAGGGGCGGGTGTTCTCGGACCCGGAGATCTTCGAGCTGGAGATGACCCGCATCTTCTCGCGGTCATGGCTGTTCGTCGGGCTGGAGTCGGAGATTCCCAAACCGGGTGACTACGTGGTGCGCCCGATGGCGGGTGACTCGGTCATCGTGTCTAGAGACCGTGGTGGCTCCGTCAACGTGCTGTTGAACCGGTGCACGCACCGGGGGACACAGCTGTGCGTGACCGACGGCGGGCAGGCGCTACGGTTCCGCTGCCCCTATCACGGCTGGCTGTTTACCCCCGACGGGCGGTTGGAGGCCATGCCGGCCGAGCGCGACTGGTTGGGCGACACAGGCAAGGCCGACTACGCGATGCGCAAGGCGCGGGTGGCGGTCCGGGGCGGGTTGATCTTCGCCACCTTCGACGACGACATGCCTGACTTCGAGACGTACCTGGGCGACTTCCGCTTCTACTTCGACATGATGTTCTGCGCCCTCGACGACAACCTCGTCTCGGTCGGGCCGCCGCAGCGGTGGTCGGTGCCGTTCAACTGGAAGCTGGGTGCGGAGAACTTCGTCGGCGACGGCTACCACCTGCAGACTGCCCACGCGTCGCTCGTCGAGCTCGGGATGGTGCCGGGCTTCAGTGACGTGGTTGCCGCGTTCGGCGCCGAACCGCGGTGGGGTCACGGGTTCCAGGCGCTTGCGCTGGATGTGCCGCTACCGCAGGAGATCCTGCTGACCTGGTTGCCGCCCGACGTGATTCCGCAGATGGCGCGCCATCTCGACGAGACCCAGCTAGCGCTGGTCAATCAGGGTTCGGTGCCCATGGTGGCCACATTGTTCCCGAATATGTCATGGCTGACGATGCCGTTCTTCGGCGCATTCCTGCGAGTGTGGCATCCGGTGGGGCCCGGCGAGATCGAATTGCGCACCTGGGTGATCGCCCACCCGGCTGCCGACGGCCCGCAACGTCGCGCCCGCATGCAGGGCGTGAACTCCACCTTCGGCGCCACCGGCATGTTCGAGCAGGACGACACCGCGATCTGGAGCCGCGCCCAGCGCGCCCACCAGTCATTCGAGGGCAGCCGCCAGTGGGTCAGCTACGCCCCGAGCAAAGGCGCCCCAAGCACCGATTGGCCGGGGCCCGGGCCCGTCTGGACCGGTTTCAACTCCGACGACCACATATGGGCCTTCCACCTGCGCTGGCTGCACCTGATGGCCGGGGGCGAACTGTAGTGCACAGGGTCGACGAGCTGAGCTACCTGGGCATTCACGCCGCGGATCTGGACGCCTGGTCGGCCTACGCCACCGAGGTGCTCGGGTTCGAAGCCTGCCGCGAGGGTGAGAACCTCTACCTGCGGATGGACATCAACCACCACCGGTTCATCGTCCAACCGTGCGGGGATGGACCCGAGGACGTGGCGTACGTCGGCTGGGAGGTCCGCGACGCTTCGCGGATGCGGGCGATCGCGGCACAGGTCGAGGCCGCGGGGGTCGCCGTCAACGAGGGGTCGGCCGAAGAGGCGGCGGTCCGCCGGGTGCTCGGCTTCGTGCACTTCGCCGATCCGCACTCCAGGGTGCGCATGGAGATCTCGTATGGGCCACAGCTGACGTTCAGCCTGCCTTTCCGGCCAGGCCGGCCGATCGACGGTTTCCTCACCGACGGCATGGGTTTGGGCCACTACGTCACCTATGTCCCCGACGTCGAGGCGGCCGAGCAGTTCTACAGCGCGGCGCTGGGTCTGGCGACGTCGGACACGCCCAACTTCGGCGGCTATCGGGTGGCGGCGTTCATGTACTGCAACTCGCGGCACCACTCGCTGGCGTTCTTCGGCAACAGCGAGGCGAAGCGGCGCGCCAACCACGTCATGCTCGAATACACCGCGCTCGACGACGTCGGCGCCGCGTACGACATCTGCAACGCCCGGGACTTGGTCAAGGTCGAACTGGGCCGGCACCAAAACGACCGGATGTTCTCGTTCTACGCCACCAACCCGTCGGGCTGGTATTTCGAATTGGGCTGGGGCGCCCGCCAGATCGACCCGGACACCTTCCGGGTCGAGCACTACAGCCTGGGCGGCAGCTCGGGGATGGGCGAGTGGGGCCACCGCGGCCTCACCGAACTCGTCTGAGCCGCCGGCGCGAGGGGTGAGGAAGGACCATATGCAACGCAACGGACGAAGGCCGGCGGAAGCGGTGCTCGCCGACGGCTCCCAAGTGGAGGACCTGATCGACCGCGCCGAGCGCACGGTGTCGGCCCGCGTGCTCGCCGACCAGGAGATCTTCGAGCTCGAGCTGGTCAACATCTTCGCCAAGGCATGGATTCCGGTGGCGCTGACCGCCGAACTGCAGCAACCCGGTGATTTCGTGACGAGGCGGATTGGGCTCGACCCCGTCATCGTCAGCCGCGACCACGTCGGTGAGTACCACGTGATGCTGAATGTCTGCTCGCACCGTGGCGCGCAGGTGTGCCGGGGTGAGGCGGGCAACGCACGCACCCACACCTGTCCGTTCCACGGTTGGGCGTTCGGCTCGGACGGCAAGCTCGTCGGCGTGCCGTTCGAGCGGCTCGTCTACGGTGACCGCCTCGACAAGGCGCGGCTGGGTTTGCGCCACGCGCGGGTGGGCGTCATGTCCGGGATCATCTTTGCCACCTGGGCCGACGACGCGCCCACACTCGAGCAATACATCGGGGACTACCGCTTCTACCTCGACGCGATGCTGAACCGCACCGATGCCGGTCTGGAGGCGTGCGGGCCACCACAACGATTCGTGGTGAACGCGAACTGGAAGCTGCTCGGCGGCTACGGCGACAACTACCACGTACTGTCCATGCACCGCTCTCTGGCTGACATCGGCGCGGGACCGACCGGTGAGCAGGTCCTCTACGGCTTCAAGTCCAGCGTCAACGGCCACGCCGTGAGCGGACCGGACTTCGAGCGCTTCGACACGGGTCTGGAGCCGGCTCAGTTCCTCGCGATGATGCCGCCCGCGGGCATGTGCGCGGAGCTTGTTCCGCAACTCGAACGCCGGCTCAGCCCCGAGCAGGTGACCTACTTGGGCACCACACCGCCGTCGACGGCCGCACTCTTCCCATCGACCTCGATCCTGATGTTCGGCGCGGAGCGGGCAGGGCAGCAGGGTGAGCGTCCGGCGGGGCAGTCGGTGAATCTGCGATTCTTCGCCCCGCTGGGGCCGGACCGCACCGAGCTGTTCCTGTTCTACCTCGTCGAGCGCGATGCTCCCGAGGAGCTCAAGGCCCGCATGAGGCAGAACTGCACCGCCGCGTTCGGGATCGGCGGCTACATCGACGAGGACGACTTCGAGGTCTTCGGCAGTATTCAGCGCAACCTCGATGGGGTGATCGCCCGCCAGGAGTTTGCGTGCTACCGGGCGGCCGGAACACCCCTGGACCCCGACCCCGCCCGGCCCGGCATCGCCTTCCGCGGGGTGTCCACCGACGATGGCCAGTGGGCCTTCTACGAGCGCTACTTCGAGTTCCTGGAGGGAAAGCCATGGTGACTGACACCGCGACACGTCGGGGCGAGCTCGTTCGCCCGACCGATCCGGACCACGTCGATGCGCTGCTGTTTTTGATGGCCGAGGCCGAGGTGCTCGATGCCGGCGATTTCACGGGTTGGCTTGCGCTGTTGGCTCCCGACGTCACCTACAAGGTGCCGGTGCAGACCACCCGCCTGCGCCGCGATCGCGCCGACTCCGCGGTCATGTACCACCACGAGGAAGACAGAGCCTCGCTCGAGTTTCGGGTCAAGCGCATCGCCGAGGCCGACACGTCGTGGGCGTACAACCCGGCGTCGCGGACCCGGCGGTTCGTCTCGAACGTCCGCGTCCGTCGCACCGGCGGCACCGACCTGCGAGTCTCGAGCTACGTGCTGTTCCTGCGGTCCCGCCACGACCGCGAGACCTACGAGCTGCTCACCGGCGAGCGCAACGACGTGCTGCGTCGTACGGCCGAGGGCCAACTCACGCTCGGCGCGCGCGAGGTCACCGTCGACCAGGCTCGGGTGGGCGTCGCCGGCCTGCCGTTTCCGCTGTGACGCCCATGCCCGAGATGACCGACCTGGAGACGGCGCGAGCCGAGGCGGCGATCACCCGGCTTGCCGCGGACGAACGGATGGCCCGGGATACCGGCCAGTGGGACTTGATGCACGCCTCCTACCACGACGAATCCCACGTGCGGGTGTTCTGGTTCAACGGCACCGGCCACGACTTCATCGAGGCCTCGCGCAACATGACGGCGCCGGACCAGAAGTGGTCGTCGTCGATTCACGTCGTCGGCCCGACTTCAGTGAAGCTGCAGGGGCATCGGGCGATCGCCGACACCGGATGCACGGTGCACGGCCGCCTGCTCATCACCGACGTCGAGGTCGACCACACGATCTTCGTCCGCCACCGGTCGATGGTCGAGCGTGACGGCGACGGCGCCTGGAAGCTGCGGTCGTTCAGGGCCTGCTACCAACGTGACGCCTTCACGCCGACGATCCCCGGCGAGACCCTGCCCATCGACAAGGAGCGGCTGGCCACCTTCCGGCAGAGCTACAAGTTCATGAGCGCCTTCATGGACCTGATGGGCGCGGAGGCGGACCGGACGTTGCCGGGCATCGACCGGCCGGACCTCATCGATTCGCTGATCGCCGAAGAGGAGGCGTGGCTGGCGGGCGGGACCTACACGCCGAAGCTCTCCTCGCAAGCGGAAGGGAAAGCATGACCGATCACACACCCGCACCACCGGCTGAGAAGTTCGTCGGGGACTTCATGTCGGCGATGGACCCCAGCAAACCCGCGTCGATGGTGTTCTCGATGTCCACCTATCAGGTCTTCGACGAAGAGGCGCCGACGGTCGTCATGGCCTACGCCACCGGCAAACTAGGAATCGTGATGTGGAACCTTCTGCCCGGCCAGGAGAACGACTACCACCTGCACCCGAAGATGGAACACCTGCAGATCGTCACCCAAGGAGAGGTGGAGTACACGATCGGTGACGAGCCGCCGGTGACGCTCGCGGTGGGCCAGGCGGTGCTGGTTCCCGCCGGTGTCCCGCACGGGATCCGCAACACGTCCAGCGCCCCGGCCTCTTATCTCGCTGTCACCGATGCGACAGGCGGGTACGAGAAAGTCCTCGTCGAACGAAACGCAGGATCGTGAAGCCGGGTTCACTCGAGAGACCCCGGCGCGGTCAACGCACCGAAACCCGCTTGCTGCCCAGACATCTGTCGGGTGCGCCTTAATTGCTGCACAGGAGGCCTGAGCATGGTCGCAGACCTGCGTGTCGCGGTTGTCGGTGGCGGCATTGGCGGGCTGGCGGCCACGCTCGCGTTTTACCGTCGCGGGATCGAAGTGCGGTGCTTCGAGCAGGCTGGTGTGCTGGCGGAGGTGGGCGCGGGGCTGATGCTCGCCCCGAACGGGGTCCGGGCGCTCCGGCACCTGGGTGTAGGTGATGTAGTCGACCGGTTGGGCGGCCCGATCACGGACATGATCATCAGCGGAGCCGACGGCACCGAGGTGGCCCGCGTGGATCGGCGGACGCCGGGCGGCTCAGAAAGGTACCTCGGGATCCACCGGGCGGATCTGTTCGAATTGCTGGCGTCGGAGCTGCCGGACGACATCGTGGTGGCTGGCCACCGTTGCGTCCAATTCGAGCAGGAGCCTGAGCGGGCAACCGTGTGCTTCGCGAACGGCGCGTCTTACGACGCCGATGTAGTGATCGCCGCTGACGGTATCCACTCGTTTCTTCAGCGTTACGTGGTGTCTCCGGCGAAGCCTGTGCACTCGGGAACGACGGCGTACCGGGGGACGCTGCCAAGCAGCGAGGTCGATTGGCCGCCGGGGCGGTTCCAGATCTGGATGGGGCTGGGCAAGCACTTCATCGCCTACCCCCTGCGTGCCGGCGAGCTCGTCAACTATGTCGGGTTCGTCACGACCGCCGATAAGGCGAGGGAGTCGTGGTCGGCGCACGGCGATCTTCGCGAACTTGCTGCTGCCTTCGCGGGCTGGGACGAGACGGTGAAACGGATCATCGACCGGATCGGGGATACGTTCGCGTGGGGGTTGTACGACCGGGAGCCGCTTTCCCGCTGGACGGCCGGTCGGCTCGCACTGCTTGGCGACGCTGCCCATCCCATGTTGCCGCATGCCGGCCAAGGGGCTAACCAGGCGCTCGAGGACGCAGTCACCGTTGCAGCACTCGTCGCGCGTGCTCACCGAGCGGACGTTCCACGTGCGCTGCAGCACTACGTCAACCTACGCCGGCCAAGGACTACCGAGATCCAACGGAATTCCCGGAGTAACGGCAACCGGTTCGACTCCGACGAGGGTCACATCGAAGCTCGTGATCGTTCGATCTCGTCCGGTCCCGGCGACACCAGTTGGATCGACGACCACGACGCCGTCGCACATGCCGAGGCATATGCCGATGCGCTCGACTGAAGACGCCGCGCGCGAAATAGAGCAGTGGGCCGGAGACCCCAGAATCAGTCGATAACCGCCGGGCCTGGACGAGAGGCACTGAGGTGGTCGGCAGCGGCGAGTACAGCCGCCGCGAGCATTTCAGACTGGCCGAGAATGTCAACGGTATTGCTGTCGAATTCGCCGGCGATGAACAGCCCATCGGTCATCGCCATCGAGAATGTGACGAGCTGCCGAACAGCCGACTCATCCAACTCCGGGAAGAGCTCGGTGAACGAGGCGACTGTGCGTCGATATGCCTCGTCGCGCACTTGCAAGAACATTCGTCGCGCCGAGCGCTCTTCATCGCGGTGCTCCAGTGTGAGCAACATCCCGAGGCGCAAGAAGACACGCGATATCTTCAGGCCGTTCGCGGTGCGCTGCATCATCGCAACCAGCCGACCCGCCCTCGTGGATCCCGGGGTCGCCGGCGGTAGGGCGGTCGCGCCGGCCAGCCATTCACCGAAGCTGTGTTCGATGGCGGCCGCGATCAAGGCATCCTTGTCTCCGTAATGCCAATAGATCGAACTCGCCGGTAGTCCCGAACGTTCGCTGACCAACGCGATGCTGGTGCCGTCGTAACCGCGCTCAGCCGCGATGTGTGTCGCCGCCTCGAGGATGCGTTGACGCGAACGTTCGCCGTTGGCGCGTATCTTTCTCGGGAGCCGCTGTTTCGCAGCGCTCGGCACGGCCTTCTCCTCATCGTCAGGCAATCTTCAACAATCGAGCCTATTGTAGTGGTCATTCCATTTTCGGTCGTTGGTTATGCGACTCTTGAGTCGGCGCGCGCATCCCGGCGGCAAGGGCTTCCAACGGGCGCTGACAAGCCGATACAGGGAACGATCCGCGCCGATGGCTGGCTCGCCAAGCTATCGCTGTATATTATATCTCCCAGGCGATCAACGTTGGCGTGGTGATCTCGCCGCCCACGTTGATCTGTCCGTGAAGAAGCCCGCGTGACCACTAGCGCGAACGAGACACATAGCCGGCAAGGGCTACCAGGACGAGTACGCGACCGCCCCGAAAGGGGGACCATGTGACCACCGTCAACGCCGCCGCATCCGAGAAGGGCTGCCCGGTCGTCGACAGCTACCAACCGACGGCTGACGAGCAGCTCGTCGACCCGTTCTCGACGTGGGCGGTGGCCCGGCGTGAGACGCCGGTGTTCTTCGCACCGGCGCTCGGCGCCTACGTGGTGACGCGTCACGACGATATCTGCGCGATCACCAACGATCCGCAGGCATTTTCCAACAGCGACATCCTCAAGCCGCTGAAACCGACTCCGCCGGCGGTGGCCGAGATCCTGGCTACCGGCTTCGACCCCTCGAAGCTGGGCGCCATGATCATGCTCGACCCGCCCGAGCACGACAAGATCCGCCGCTCGATAGCGGCCAGGTTCACCTTCCGGCGGATCGGCCAACTTGAGCAGGAAATCCGCACGGCTGCAGATGATTTCATCGACCGCATGCTCGCCGGGGGCACCAGTGCGGACTTCGTCAAGGCGTTCGCATATCCCTTGCCGCTGCGGATCATCTGCCGACTGCTCGGTGTACCGCTGGAGGACTCGGAACAGCTGCACGAGTGGGCCACTTTCAAGCTCGCGTTGCAGTTCGGCGACATGCCGCTCGACGAACACGTGCGCGCGGCTCGCGGATACGTCGATTTCCAGCGATATGTAGCCAACCTCATCGACCAGAAGCGGGCCGATCCCCAAGACGACCTCGTTTCGGCGATGCTTGCGCCGACCGCCGACGGCGACGTACTCGACGACATCGTCCTCGTCGGTCAGGTCATGGGTCTGGTCAATGCCGGGCACGAGACGACCACGACTGTGTTGACGATGGGTCTCTACCACCTGTTGTCGAATCGCGAGCAGTGGGAGATGCTTTGCGCGGACCCGGGACTCGCGGCGGCGGCCGCCGAGGAGGCGCTGCGCTTCGACGGACCTATCAAGCAACTGTGGCGGCGCGCGGTTCGTGATGTCGAGGTCGGAGGCGTGCCCATTCCGTGCGGAGCGCGCATCGCGATCGTCAACGGCTCCGCGAACCACGACGAGACCGTGTTCGACGACTCCGAACGTTTCGACATCGCCAAGAAGCGCGACGGGATTCACCTGGCGTTCGGGCGCGGCACCCACTACTGTCTCGGTGCGAACCTTGCGCGGGCGGAAGCCCGCATCTCGCTCGAATTGCTCAGCGCGCGTATCCCTTCGATCCGGCTGGTTACCGGTGCGCCAACCGGATACGCCCGCAACGTCACGGTCCGGATGCCGCTCGGACTCGACGTCGAGTGGGATGGCTGAGGTCTCTCCGACGGCGGCGTCGCTGCGTGACGCCACGATCGTCGTCACCGGTGGAGCCTCGGGCATCGGGCTGGCCGCCGCCGAGGCGGCGGCCGAGGTCGGCGCGGCCGTCATGCTCGCCGACCGTGACCGCGGCGCGCTTGACGCGGCCCACGTCGAGCTGAAGCGTTTCGGCACGCCGGTCGCGACCCATCAGGTCGATGTAGCCGATGCCGCCCAGGTGCAAAGCCTCGTCGAAGCCACGCTGTCGGCGTTCGGTCGCGTCGACGGGCTCGTCACGTCGGCCGGGATCGAACGCTCGGCGCCGGCAGTGCAAATCAGCGACGACGACTTCGACGAGGTGCTCCGAGTGAACCTCAAGGGCACGTTCCTGTGTGCTCAGGCGTTCGCCCGGGCGATGGTGGACCGAAGATCGGGCGGATCGATCGTCACTGTCTCGTCTGCGCTTGCCTTCAGCGGGCGGGTCAACGCTGCCCAGTACACCGCATCCAAGGGCGCGGTCGTCTCCCTCACGAAGAGCCTGGCCATCGAGTGGGGCCCACTGGGCATCCGGGTCAACTCGGTGGCGCCGGGGTTGATTGCCACGCCGATAACTTCAGACATGCCAATCAAATACCTCAAGGAATACGCAAGCCGTACGCCGCTCGGGCGGATAGGCACGCCGGAAGATGTGGCGAAAGCCATTCGGTTCCTGCTCAGCGACGAATCCTCCTACGTCACCGGGCAAACCCTCGTCGTCAACGGTGGATTCCTGATGCCGTCATGAGCGACATCGGACAGATCTCCGTCGTTGTGTGCGGCTGGGTCGAATCCGGGAGCGTCCCAACGAAAGTGAGGAGCCAACCATGACTACGAAACTCGCGGGAGGGATGCGGGGCGTCGATCACGTCGCCTACCCGACCTGGAAACTGCCGGAGACCGTTCATTTCTATCGCGACGTGCTGGGGTTCCCGCTCAAGCACTGCATCCTGGCGCCCGGTTGGGGCAATGACCCGCATCCTGACTTCGCGCATTTCTTCTTCGACATCGGTGCTAACGGAACCATTGCCTTCTTCTACTATTTCAACACTCCGGAGTATCGCGACCCGAACGTCCCGGACCGCATCAATCGGGCACGGCATCTGGCGCTGCAGGTCGACACCCTTGAGGAGCTAGACGGCTATCAGAAGCGCATCGAAGACGCCGGCTATGAGCTGCGGTTCCGCATCGCGCACGAGATCATCGAGTCGATCTATGTGTGGGATCCCAACGGGTATTCCATCGAGATCTCCCGGCATCTGCGACCCTTGCAGGAAGCCGACACCGTCGACACTGAGCTCTCCATTCAGGCTTTGGTCGATGTGACCCAAGGCCCAGAGCCGTCGCTGGCCAAGGTGTGGGAGCGCAAGGCCGAGCTCATCGCCGAGAAGCTGGGGGTTCCTAATGTCTAGTGTGTTTTTCGCCGACATCCCCGAGACCGAGCCGATCTGGAAGCGCGCCGTGGGAGACAGCGGGCAGGTCGAAACCCGCCACGTGGGTACCTATGTCGAGTTGCGATTCCCCGACGGAATCACGATCGACCGGCGCAGCACCGGTGCGCGGCATGCGGTGTGGTACAGCTGCATCGGCGCCCTCGACCATGCCCGCGTTGTGCAGTTCGACAAGGACGCGCTGCGCATCGTGACCGACAGCGCATCGTGACTGCGCCGACCAAGCGACTGGGCTACCGGCCGCGGATGGAGCCGGGCCCGATGCCCGATTGCGTCGAGATGGGGAAACAATGACTGATTTCCGTGAATCCGAGCTGCACAACGACATTCGTGAAGGCGTTCGGCTGGTATGCCGAGACTTTCCGGACAGTTACTGGCGTGATCTCGATGAACGACACGAATTTCCATGGGAGTTCTACAAGGCCCTTGCGGAAGGCGGCTGGGTTGGCATCGCCATTCCCGAGGAGTACGGGGGAGGCGGATGCGGGATCGCTGAAGCGTCGATCGTGCTCGAAGAGGTAGCAGCTTCCGGCGCGGCGATGAACGGCTGCAGTGCGATTCACCTGTCCATCTTCGGAATGAACCCCGTGACGAAGTTCGGGAGCGAGCACATGCGGCAGAAGTATCTGCCTGCCGCGGCCGCCGGTAACCTGCACGTCGCATTCGGGGTGACCGAGCCCGATGCCGGCACCGACACCACCAACATCCGCACGCGCGCCGTGCGCGACGGTGACAACTACGTTGTGCGCGGCCAAAAGGTTTGGATGTCCAAGGCCTCGTTCTGTCAGAAGACGCTGCTGCTCGTTCGGACGACACCGCTCGAGGATGTGCAGAAGCGAACCGACGGCCTGACGCTGTTGTTGGCGGACCTCGAGGCACCCGAGGTGCGGATCAACCCGATCCCGAAGGTTGGGCGCAACGCAGTCGTGTCATGCGAGGTGACTTTCGACGACCACGTCGTGCCGGTGCACGATCGCGTCGGCGAGGAAGGGCAGGGCTTCAAGTATCTGCTGCACGGGCTGAACCCCGAGCGAATCCTGGTGGCGGCGGAGGCTATTGGCATTGGACGGGCGGCTATCCGGCGAGCCGTCGAGTACGCCAACGACCGCGTCGTCTACGGAGCGCCGATCGGTTCCAATCAAGGCATTGCGTTCCCCCTCGCGGAGGCTTATGCCCGCCTGCACGCCGCGGAGCTGGTGGTGCGCGAGGCGGCGTGGCGATACGACAACGGGCTGCATTGCGGTGAACAGGCGAACATGGCGAAATGGCTCGCCGCCGACGCCGCCTTCGCCGCCGCCGACCAGGCCGTGCAGACACACGGCGGGTTCGGTTACGCCCATGAGTATGACGTCGCGCGGTACTGGCGGGAGGCGCGCCTGATGAGGATCGCCCCGGTGCCGCAGGAGATGATCCTGAATTACCTTGCCGAGCACGTGCTCGGCTTGCCCCGCTCTTACGGGACTCGCCGCTAGCATCGCGTGTCTGAAATTCGTTGACGTTGCGGATGGTCCCATTCACCGCATCGGGTCGACAAAGGGTTAGCTGGCCGCTTCCGCAGTGCCCTCCGACTCGGACCAGTAGCCCTGCGCGCGCAGCTCATCGATGGTCACTTTGGCGCAGGTGCGGAGGTGTTCCTCGGTCGCCCTGGCCGCTGCCTCAGCATCGTGGCTCTCGATTGCGGTGAGGACGCGCTCTCGGTAAGCCGTCTCTGTCGCCGGCCATCGGGAGGTGCTGAAGTAGTAGTCGCTCGGCAGCGCGAGGGCCAAGAACCGAAGTGTCACGAGCAATCGTTCGGTAATTCCCAACTCATTGATCACCCGGTAGAACTCGTAGGTCAATGCCAGCCGGGTCGACGGATCCTGCGTAGTGGTGGCTTCGGTGTGGAGCTTCTTCAGGCTGCGGAGCTGCTCGTCGGTGATGCACTTGGCTGCCCGCCGTGCGGTCAGCCCGAAGAACAAGCCGATCACCTCGAAATAGTCTTCGATGTCCTGGACCGTGAGCCTTGCGACGAATGCACCGCGGCGGGGGATCGATTCGACAAAACCCCTCGCCGTGAGGTCGATGAGCGCCTCTCTGATGGGAAGCCGGCTGATGCCGAGTTCTCCAGCAATCTGGTCTTGATCCACCTTGGCGCCAGGCCGCAAGCGACCGGAGACGATGCCTTCGCGGATGTAGTCGGTAGCCAGCTCTTTGAGGCTTTGGTGATTGCGGCGACCGCCTCGGGCGTCGAACAGGAGAGACCCCGTGTGCCTGTCTGGGGCGTCGTTATCGGGATCGGGCAAGTGCGACATACTTTCGGGAGAAGGGGCGATGCGGCCGAGCTAACTCCAGTTTTGTGACCATTGGTTCATATATCTTATCTCATGTTGTCGAGCCACGGCCGTTGGCGCGGCCGTGATCAGAAGACCGATTCCGCCAAACCTGCGTGCCCCCACTCGCCCATGCCGTTTCCGCCGCCGATGGTGTAATGCTCGACCGCGAAGGTGTTCGGATCGATGGTGCGGGCGCCCCACCCGAGTTCGAACAGCCAGCCCGACGGGTTCTCGGTGTAGAACGAGAACATCCGGTCGTTGTTGTGGCGGCCGAGCTGCACTTTGACCTTGCCCTGCGACTGGCAGATGTCGAACGCCGAACCCACATCGTCGATACTCGTGTGCTCGAGCATCACGTGATAGGTACGGCGCCGGGGCTGCGGATTGCCGAAGAACGCAAATGAGTGATGCCTTTGGTTGCAGGACATGAACGCCGCGAACTGGGCGCCACCCGGGATGCTGGGCGAGTCAGTCGTGGTGAAGCCCAGGGTCTCGCTGTAGAACTTCTCGGCGGCAGCCACATCGGGCACGTAGGTGACGAAGTGGCCGAGACCCTGAGCGCCGGTGACGAACCCCGAGATCGGCCGGGACGGCCGGTACGGCGGCTGGAAGGTCACTTCGTGGCCGTACGCCAATTCCATGCGTACGCCCGAGTGCGGGTCAGCGAAGTGCACGAAGCCGAGTACGCGCCGGGTAGCCGCTTCCTCGGGCTTGCCTTCGATGACGTTGACTCCTGCGGCGTTTAGCTTGCCCGCAATGGCGTCCATCGCGTCGGCATTGCGTACCTGCCATCCGACGTAGGAGACGTCTTCAGGTTCGTTGTCCGCCGGGTGGACGATAAACCTGTGGTGGCGTTCGTCCATGCGCAAGTAGAGGTTGCTGTTATCGCTGTCGGCGGTGACCTCTTGCCCCAGCACCTCTTGTGCGTATTTCGACCAAACGTCGAGGTCCTTGGCGCTGATCCCGACGTAAGCGAGCTCGTCGACTTTGTGCACGCTTGCTCCTTCCAACCGACCTGACAAGTCCGCACGGTCTATGTGGCAGCGGATGACCCGTTCGATGATAATATATCTAAAATGACCCAACGGTCAGGGCTAGTGTCAGCTTTGATTCCGCAACAAGACTCGAATTCGGTCCCGTCGGGTCCGGCTCGATGAAAGCGCGAGTTGCCCTTCTAGGGACATTTATATATTATTTACAAGATTCTGGACCGACTTGGTCGTCATCAATGGCGCGGATACCGCGTGACGGCCTAGGGAAGGACAGGGAGTGCACGACCACGAATGCGATGTCGCCGTCGTCGGCGGGGGTTTGGCTGGTGCCGCCGCGGCTCTCGCGTTCTCCCGGCAGGGATGTTCGGTTCGGTTGTTCGAGCGCCGCGATCTGGCGCGTGATCCAAACCGTGGCGACATCCTGCACGAGCCGACCGTCCAGATCGCGCGGCAGCTCGGCATCCTGGACCTCCTCGAGGCTCGGGGCGCGACGAGGTGGCGCGGCAGCAAGATCGTGGATTCCGGGGGAAGCTTCTCCGCGGCCTCCGAGGTCCGGGAGGCCTGGCTGCTCAACCATGCCGAGATGGAAGCGGTCTTTCTCGAGGCAGCCGAGTCGGCCGGCACCGTCGTTCAGCGGGACCGGGTACGCGCGCTCGAGCGCGACGGTTTACCCCGTGGGGGCTGGCTGCTCGGCACCGACAACGGGACAACCAGCGCTCGGCTGCTCGTCGGTGCGGATGGCGCGGAGTCGTTCACGCGCCAGACGTTGGGCATCCCGCTTGAGGATGTGCACCCCTACGACAACTGGATCGTTGTGTTGCACAGCCCCACGCCGTCGTGGCTGCAGACAGATCATGTATGGACCCTGCTGCACCCCGCGGGGACTGTCTGGATGCTTCCCACCACGCCGGTCGGACGCCACCGGGTGGTGCTCACCGTCCGCCGCGACGAAGCCAGAGAATGGATGTCGTTGAGTGAGGCTGAGCTCGGCCGGCGGCTTGAGCAGCGCGATCCAGGGCTCGGTGAGCTCAAGCTCAACAAGCGGGGCGGCTCGCACGTGTACCGCGTCAAACGCCAGCACGCGGCCAGCTACTCCGGGCCGCGGGCCGCGCTGACCGGCGATGCGGTGCACACCATCCATCCGGTCGGTGGCCAGGGGCTCAACATCGCCATCCAGGATTCGGCGAAGTTGGCCGAGCTGCTGGGGCCCGTGCTGTCGGACGACCGAGCGTCCGAGCAGGTGTTCACCGACGCGCTGACCGAGTACGAAGAGGTACGCCGACCGATCAACAGCGCCACGATCCACGTGGCTCATCTCGGATCGCAGATCGCCGGCCCGGGCCGCGAGCCTTACGAGCAGGCGATCGAGTTCTACAGCAAGGCGGCGTCGGACCCGGAGTGGGTGCGACAGTACATGGCCGGTTTCGGCGGGCGGGTGAGCTGACTTGAACTACGGGCACATCGGAATCGTCGGCGCCGGCATCGGTGGTTTGACCGCGGCCGTGTCGTTGCAACGAATCGGCATGCGGGTTTCGGTGTTCGAGCGCGCCCCGGAGATTCACGAGGTGGGCGCCGGCATGGTCGTGGCGGGACCGTCGATGCGGGCGCTGGACTTCCTCGGCCTGGGTGACCGAGTCCGGGACAAAGCCGGCGAGCGGCCCCGCGGCTACTTCCATATGAAGCACTACGCTACGGGGGCGACAATCCAGGAGGCGCTTGACGTTCCGGGCCAAGAGCTCGCATACGCCCTGCATCGGGCCGACCTGCATGGCGTTCTGATGGACGCAGCGCTCGCACACGATCCCGGCTGCCTGCACCTGGGGAGCGAGTTCGCCGGTTTCAGCCAGGACGACGATTCCGTGACTGTCACGTTCACCAACGGCCGTTCGGCAACCGTGGACGGGCTCGTCGGTTGCGACGGTGTGGCCTCTGTGGTGCGGCCGGCGATGTTCGGACCCGAGCCGGTCGTCTACACCGGCATGGTGTCCTACCGGGGGCTTATCCCGGCCCCGCTGGTGACCGAAGGCGTGGCGAACGAGAACGGCAGCTTCTACGTCGGCCCCGATCAGATGTTCCTTTTGTATTTTGTGCGTGGGACCGAGTTCATGAATGTGGTGGCCCACGCCCGCCAGCCTGGCTGGGAAGAGGAGGGCTGGTCGATTCCGGCCGAACGGGCGTCGCTGCTCGGCCTCTATCAGGACTACTGCGGCGTCGTGCACGAGGTCATCAACGCGATCCCGGAGGAAAACCTCTTCAAGTGGGCGTTGCGCGACCGGCCCACCATCGACCTGTGGACGCTGGGGCGGGTGTCGCTGCTCGGCGACGCCGCGCACCCCCTGCTGCCGTTCTTGGGTCAGGGCGGAAACATGGCGATCGAAGACGGCACCGTGATCGGCCGCTGCTTCGAGGCGGCCGACGGCGTCGAGGAGGCCCTCGCCCGCTACGAGGCCACCCGGAAGTTCCGCGCCAACGCGGTACAGATCATCTCCCGTCAGAAAGCCGAAGAGCTGATGACGTTCACCGATGCGGAAGCCCTGCCGTTCCGCAACACCGGCGGCCCGCCGGATTACGACCCGGGCACCGTTGCTCTTGCGACCAAGGAAGAAGCCATGACCCACGCACCGATCAAGGAGAGCCAGTAATGCTGACAGCCCAGGACTTCAAAGGCGTCTACGGGATCTTGGCGACTCCCGCCAAGCCGGGCGCCGATCGATGGGACGCGACCGACACCGTCGATCTCGACGAAACCGCCCGCTTGACCGAACGGATGATCCAAGACGGCTGCGCCGGACTGCTGGCACTCGGGACGACGGGGGAGTGCGCCACCTTGACCGAGGCCGAGTTCCAGGCTTTCACCGATTGCTTCCTGTCAACGGTCGACAAGCGGGTGCCCGCGTTTGTCGGCGCCACGACTCTCGGCACGCACGAGACGGTGCGGCGGATGCGGTTCCTGCGCGACCGCGGCGCCGACGGCACCATGCTCGGGCTGCCGATGTGGCAAGCCTGCAGCGAGAGGCAGGCGGTCAACTTCTACGCGTCGATCTCCGAGGCCTTCCCGGACATTGCGATCATGGTCTACGCCAACCAGTACGCCTTCCGCTTCGGATTCCCGCCGTCGTTCTGGGCCGGGGTCGCCGCCGCGGCGCCGACTGTCACCAGCGCCAAGTTCGCCAGCCCGGTCTCTTACCTCGACTGCCTGGCAGCGGTGAACGGCAAGATCAACTTTCTGCCGATCGACATGATGGCGCTCGGTTTCGCCCAGCAGGCCCCCGATGCCATGACGGCACTGTGGGCCACGGCCGCCTCCATGGGCCCGCAGCCCTGCGTTGCCCTGATGAACGCAATCGAGGCCAAAGACCTCGACCGGGCCGGCGAGATCGCCAAGGACATCTTCTGGGCCAACGAGACGTTCATCCCGAACGGCGACTTCGAGACGTTCTCCCAGTTCAACCTCCAGCTGGAGAAAATCCGGTTCAACGAGTCCGGGTACTGCAAGGCCGGCCCGATCCGGCCTCCTTACAACGACGTTCCGGAGGAGTACGCCGAGGGTGCCCGCGAGTGCGGTCGCCGCTGGGCCGAGCTCGTGAAGAAGTACTCCTCCGAGGCGAACTGAAACAACTACAACCGCGACTGGGAGCGAACCTTGACCGCACCACCCGACATGCCCAAGCTGCCCGACGACGAGAACGTCGTCTTCGACTTCCTCGGCAAGATCAACCCCGAGAACCTGCCGAGCATGATCTTCTCGCTCTCCGAGCTGCAGCAGTTCGACCGGGAAAAGCCGACCGTTGTCCTCGGCTATGCCGCCGGGCAGATCGGCGTGGTCGTGTGGAACCTCGAGCCGGGGCAGGAGAACGACTATCACATGCACCCGACCACGGAGCACATACACATAATCATCGAGGGCGAGTGCGAGTACACGCTGGGCGCCGAGCCGCCTGTGATCACCCGGGCCGGCGACGCGATCATGGTCCCGGCCAAGGTCGCGCACGGTATCCGCAACGTCAGTGACAAGCGGGCGTCCTACGTCGCGGTCACCAGCCCGGGGCCGTACGAGAAAATCCGCGTCGAGCGACCCGGCCACTGAGCCGCGCACGACGCCAGCAAACCAACGTGGGCTGATCGCATCGCGCAGTCGATCGCAGATTGTGACCAATGGGGCAGAGCGAACCTGGCGGATCATTCCCGCGCGGTGGTGGTCCGCCTGTCGTTGCTGACGAACGACGCCATCGAGGTGTTCAACCCGCCTCGCACGCAGATGCTCAGGTGAATTCGCCGAACAGAGCTATATCCGTGCTCGACACTAATGTAGAATATTCACCACTTATGTTCGATGGGACGAACTGAGAGGCCATGATGCCAACTTCGACCGTGCGGGAGGATGTGACGCTGGCTGAGCTATCCCAGATGTGGCTCAATGCCTTCGAACAAGCACTTCACGCGGGCGACAGCGAAGCCTTCGACGGGTTATTCCTCATGGAGTCATACTGGCGCGACATGGTGTCGCTGACGTGGGACACGCGCCAGTTCTGGGGCAGGCACGCCGTGCGGGACGCGATGCTTGATTACGCGCCGTCGGCCGGCTTCAACGAGCTACGCCTCGATGACGAGCGCTCGGCCCCCCGCTTGGCAGAGTTCCTCGGTGAGGAGGTCTTCGAGGTCTTCTTCGCCTTCAAGACCGCAGTCGGAATCGGCAAGGGCTTCGCCCGGTTGGCTCGCGACGAGTCGTCCCGATTCGGTATGCGCGTCTGGATGATTGCCACCGGTTTGGTGGCGTTGAATTGCGCACCAGAGGCCGTCGGGCGGCACCCCCGGCTAGGGTTCGAACCCGCCTGTCCGGGCCAGACCTGGGGTGAGTGGGCGGAGGCGAAGTCGGACTTCTCGACGCGTGACCCCGACGTCCTGATCATCGGCGGCAGCCATTCCGGGCTGAGCGTCGGTGCGCGGTTCGAGCGCAAGGGCGCGTCCTACCTCATCGTGGAAAAGAACGAAAAGCCCGGTGACACATGGCGCAATCGCTACGAGTCGCTGGCCCTGCACACACCGACGTGGATGAATGACCTGCCCTACATCCCGTTGCCTGAAGGCTGGCCGATGTTCCTGCCGAAGGACCGCTGGGCCGACTGGCTGGATTGCTATGCCACGCTGATGAATCTCAACTTCTGGGGATCCACGGAAGTTCTGAGCGCATCGTTCGACGAGACCGCTCGTGTATGGGAGGTGTCGCTGCGCCTCGCCGACGGCTCCACGCGGGTCATGCATCCCAAGCACCTGGTGCTGGCCGTCGGCGGCGCCGGGGGCAGGCCGAGGATTCCCGAGCTGCCCGGACTGAACGAGTTTGCGGGCGAAGTTCTGCACTCCTCGATGTTCAAGAGCGGCAGCGTGTTTCGGAGCAAGAGGGTGCTGGTCGTCGGTACGTCGACCACCGGCCATGACATCTGTCTCGACCTGTATCAGAAGGGCGCGTTTCCGACCATGGCCCAGCGCGGTGCCGCCTGCGTCGTCAATATCGACGAGGTCGTAAAGTTCAGCGCGGACTATGGCAGATTGCCAGTGGATGAGGCCGACCAACTCCGCAGCTCCATGAACCTGCCCATGATGGTGGCGCGGGCGAAGGCCTACACCGCCGCGACAGAGGTGTCGCACGCCGAACTGCACACCGGCTTGAGGAAGGCCGGCCAGAAACTCACCGTCGGTGACGACGAAACCGGCTGGACCATGAAGTTGTTCCGCGACGTGCGAGGGTACTACCTCAACGTCGGCGCGTCGGAGGCGATCGTCGAGGGCAAGATCACGATGCTGGACTTCGACCGGATCGAGCGATTCGTCCCCGAGGGTGTCCGCATGAAGGACGGCCGTGTGACGCCGTTCGACGCGGTCGTCTTGTGCACGGGCTACCACGACCTGTCCGAGGACATCGCTGCGCTGCTCGGCCCGGCGGTGGCGCAGAAGGTCGGCCGCTGCATCGGCGTCGCCGAAGACGGCGAGTACCGCACGATGAGCCGACCGACCGCACAACCGCACCTGTGGCTGATCAACGGGGGAATCGTCGACTCCCGCAAGTCCAGCGACATCCTGGCGCTGCAGGTGATCGCACAGATGGAGGGGCTGGTGCCGAGCCTGGTGAGGCAGCCCGACGGCAGCGTCAAACCGCTTTGACGTCGGCGATCTAAGTGCCTAGTGCTGCGCGGTTTTCTGCAGGATCAGATCCGCGGCGCGCTCGGCGACCATGATGACCGGCGCATTCGTGTTGCCGCTGGTGATCCGGGGGAAGACCGAAGCGTCGACGACCCGCAGCCCGTCGATACCCCGCACCCGCAGCTCGGGATCCACGACCGCACCGTCATCGGACCCCATCCGGCAGGTCCCCACCGGGTGATAGGGCCGGAACGCGTGCCGCCGCAGGAATTCCGCCCACTGCTCGTCGGTCTGCACCTCGTCACCGGGAAGTTCCTCAACGACCTCGCGAGCCTTCATCACCGGCGTGCGGAAGATCTCTCGCGCCTGGCGGCACGCGGCAATGAGCGCCGCCATGTCCTCGCCGCCCACCAGCGAGTGCTCGATCACCGGTGTAGCCCTCGGGTCGGCCGACGCAAGGCGGACGGTGCCCCGGCCCGTCGGGTGGACGAAACTCGGGTACAGCATCACCCGCTTACCGACGATCTTCACGTTGTGGATGTCGTGGGTGTCCTCTTGGCCCTCAAGGGATTTGAACTCCATACCGACGGGCATCAGAATGATCTCGGTCTCGGTGGGTCGCTCGCCGGTGATCGGCGCGAACACGATGGCCGCGCCGCCGGACATCGTCAAGGCGCCCCCGCCCCGCCGGAGAAACTCCCAACCATGCCGGATCGCGCGTAGCGGCCGCAGCTCCTCGCGTAGCGTGCCGGCGGTCGTGCGGTACCGCATGAGGGCGTACGCGTGCTCCTGCAAGTTCGTCCCGACGGCGGGCTGGTCGAGGCGAACGTGGATGCCGAGCGCTTGCAGATGGTCGGCCGGCCCGATACCCGACAGCATGAGCAGCTTCGGGGATGTGAGCGAACCCGCGCTGACGATCACCTCCGAGGCGGCACGCGCCTGGACGCGGCGCCCCTCATGCTCGTACTCCACGCCCGTAGCCCGCGTCCCTTCGATGCACACTCGATTGACGAACGCACCGGTGCGGATCGTCAGGTTCGGGCGCTTGCGGGCAGGCACCAGGTACGCGCGGGCGGTGTTGCACCGAAACCCGCGCCGCTGGTTCACCTGTGCGACGGAGACGCCCTGCTGACGTTCACCGTTGTAATCGGGATTCGGCTGGTGACCCGCCGCTTCGGCAGCTTCGAGGAAGTCATCGAGGGCCTCGACCCGCATCTTGACCTTGGTCACGCTCATCGGGCCGCTGCTGCCGCGGTAGGGACTCGGCCCGTCGGCGAACGTCTCGGCGCGCTCGAAGTACGGCAAGACGTCGTCGTATCCCCAGCCCGGGCAGCCCAGGTCGCGCCACTCGTCGAAGTCCGAGCGCTCCCCGCGCACCCAGCACATCATGTTGATCGAGCTGCCGCCGCCGAGCACTTTTCCTGCCGACCAGTCGTCGGGCAACCCATTGCGGGACGGGTCGGGCGCACCGGCGAACCGCCAGTCGAATTTCTCGGGCATCATCGCCAGTGCCGCCGGGATGCGAATCAGGGGGTGGCCGTCCCAGCCGCCGGCCTCCAGCAGCAGCACGCTATTGGACGGGTTCGCGGAAAGCCGATTGGCGAGAACACATCCGGCCGATCCGCCACCGATGATGACGTAATCCCACTCGGCGCGGTCATGGTCGCGTGGCATTACTGCCCCAACCCGCCGAGGGATGTCACGAGACCGGGCAACGGTATTGCCATCGCTACCAACTGCACGCCTTCCAAGATCGTTACCGATGCTCTTGGTTCAGTTGGGCCTCGACCCATTCGGCCAAACTTGATAAAATAGTTCATATCACGTCGGGTTAGACTCCAGCAATCCATTCGGCAGCGCGCCTCCATGGTCGCCGCCGGGTCCGGTCCAAAGGAAAGGCGTCGATGACGAACTACGTTCCCGAGCCTGGCCATGAGCGCTTCATCGCCGATCGGGCGTCAGCGATGAACCCGGCGGATCCGCCTTCGCTGGTGTTTTCGATGTCGACCTATCAGGAGTTCGACGAGAAGTCACCGACCGCAGTGCTTGCGTCCGCGACGACCGACCTCGGCCTGATCATGTGGAACCTGTCGCCCGGCCAGGAGAACGACTACCACGTTCATCCCAGGACCGAGCACCTCCACATCATCGTTGAGGGCGAGGTCGAATACACGCTAGGCGAATATCCCCCAAGGAGGATGAAGGTCGGTGAAGCGGTGCTGGTGCCGGCCGGAATTCCGCACGGGATCCGCAATGTGTCCAGCGCGCCGGCGTCGTACCTGGCCGTCGCCGGCATGACGTCGGGAGCTTACGAGAAGATCCTCGTCGAGCGACCTCAGTCCACGAATAGCGCCGGCTGACAGGGCCATTGGGCGCGCGCTCACCCTAAGGAGCAAGGCATGACGGTGGAATCGGCAGTACCGACCCTCGACACCATCGACCTGAGCCTGGAGGACTTCACCCACGGCTTCCCGCACGACGTCTTCACGGTCTTGCGTGAGCAGGCGCCGGTGTGGCGTCATCCGGAGACTGCGGGTGCCAAGGAGAAGCTCGGCGGCGGATCGTTCTGGGTGGTGTCGACCCACGAAGAGATCAAGACGGTGAGCGCCGACCACACTACGTTCCGGTCGTTCGAGGGCCCCAAAATCCCCGACTGGGATCACAACGCCCGCGGGATGATGCTCATCACGATGGACCCGCCCGACCACACCCGCCTGCGCAAGCTGGTGAACAAGGGGTTCACGGCCAGGATGACGGCGATGCTCGAGGACCAGGCGCGGTCCTGGGCGATCCGGATCATCGAGCGAGCTCTGGAATTGGGGGAGTGCAACTTCGTCGAAGAGATTGCCTACCAGCTGCCGGTGCACATGATCGCCGACATCGTGGGCATCCCCGAGGCGGATCGCGAGCCGCTGTTCCACGTGGTCCGCGCTGCCATCGAGGCCCAGAGCATGCAGTTGCCCGAAGCAGAGCAGCAGGCGCGCATGGGCCAGATGTTCGCCTATGCCCACGAACTCGCCGACCGCAAGCGGCAGTCGCCGGCCGACGACGTGTGGACCAAGCTCACCACGGCCGAGATCGCACAACCCGACGGGTCCACGACCCGGCTCACCGAGTTCGAGCTCGACCTGTTCTTCATGGTGCTGACCATTGCCGGCAGCGAGACCACCCGTGATTCAACCTCCAGCGGGTTGCTGGCCCTGCTCGAAAACCCCGACCAGATGGAGCTTTTGCGCAGCGACCCGTCGGTGATGGGCACCGCCGTGGACGAGATTGTCCGCTGGGCATCGCCTGTCGTCGTCTTCCGGCGGACCGCGACTAAGGACACTGTGCTGCATGGCGCCGAGATCAAAGCGGGTGAACGGGTCGCGCTGTTCTACCCGTCGGCCAATCGCGATGCCAAGGTGTTCGCGGATCCGTTCCGCTTCGATGTCACCCGTAGCCCGAACCCGCATGTCGGCTTCGGCGGGCACGGCGTGCACTACTGCCTGGGCGCCAACCTGGCCCGGCGTGAGATCCGGGTCATGTTCGAAGAGCTGCTGGCACGCACGAAAGACATCGAGCTTCTCGCTGAGCCCACCTACCGGGTCGGGCACATCGACATCATGACGCCCTGCGGAGTGAGCAACCTCCCGGTGCGCCTCACGCCACGCTGAACCTGTCCACGTCCGAGCGAGAGAACGGATCGAAATGCCGCCGACCCGGTTGGGCCTGATCGTGCCGAGTTCCAACACCACCATGGAGACCGAGCTTCCCGAGATGTTCGCGCGGCGCGCGCAATTGATACCCGAGGAGCGCTTCACCTTTCATTCCAGCCGCATGCGGATGCAGCATGTCACGGCGGATGCGCTGGCGCAGATGGACCGCGACAGCAACCGGTGCGCAGTCGAGCTCGCCGATGCGCAGTGCGACGCCATGGCCTACGCCTGTCTGGTGGCGATCATGTCGCAGGGGCCGGGTGCACACGTCGGCGCCGAGGAACGGTTGACCGGGGTTGCGCGAGACGAAAACTGCAACGTGCCAGTCGTTTCCAGTGCGGGTGCGTTGGTGCGCAGCCTCAATGCGCTTGGTGCGAAGAAGATTTCGATGGTCACCCCCTATGTCCCGGAGCTCACCCAGAAGGTGTGTGACTACATCGAGGACGCCGGCGTCGAGGTGGTGGACGTGGTCAGTCGTGGCGTCGCGGACAATTGCGCGGTCGGGCGGCTCGACACCGACGAACTGCTGCCGTTGGCCACCGGGCTGAAGCGCGCTGGCAGCGACGCGCTGGTGCTCTCGGCATGCGTGCAGATGCCCTCGCTGGCGGCGATTCCGCACGTCGAGGCGCGGCTGGACCTGCCGGTCTTGTCGGCGGCGACGGCGACCACCTACGACCTGCTCACCGCGCTCGGCCGGTCGACGGCGGTCCCCAACGCGGGCTACCTGCTGAGCAAAGACTTCGCGGGCTGAGGCCCGCTGTGGGCACTGACCGCGTCGTCCTCGTCACCGGTGGCGCCAGGAACATCGGCGCCGCAATTGCGGCAAGGTTCGCTTTCGAAGGGGCGCGGGTTGTGGTGGCAGATCTCGAGGCGCCGGCCGATGCCGACGCCCGGATCCGGTACGAGACCGCGGATGTGTCGGTCGAAGACGACGTCGAGGCGTTGTTCGAGCGGGTCCGGTCCGAGTACGAGCGAGTCGATGTGTTGGTGAACAACGTCGGGATCTGGTTTCGCCGGCCCTTCAAAGAGATCACGGTCGACGAGTGGGATCGCGTCATCGCGGTGAACCTACGCGGCGTGTTCCTGTGCACGCGGGCGGTGCTGCCACTCATGGAGGCTGCCGGGGGCGGGGCGATCGTGAACATCGGTTCTCAGGCCGGTGTGACCATCACCCGGGGGCAGGGCGCGCACTATCACGCATCGAAGGCCGCGATATCGCACCTGACCAAGGCGTTGGCCGTGGAGTTCGGGCCGCTCGGGATCCGGGTCAACTGCTTGGCCCCGGGGCAGACGTTCCCCGATCCGTCGTTTCTGCCGCCGCAGATTCTCGATCAGATTCCGTTGGGGCGGGGCGGCGTACCCGAAGAGGTTGCGGGCGTATGTGCGTTTCTCGCGTCGCCCGACGCCTCGTACATCACCGGTCAAACGTTGCTCGTCAACGGGGGCGCCGTCGCGCTGCTTTAGGGCTTTGCCGGTGAAGCCTGTTGACCCAACAGGAATATACTAAATATTCTGATTGATCAGGCTCCCCCGCTTTAGGCGGCGGCGCGACACCCGGGAAGGCCCGTCAATGAGCGTGACGACGCAGCAGCCGACACTCGACTCGATCGATCTCGGTGACCCGGAGTTGTTCCGGCACGGTTTCCCGCACGACGTCTTCACGGTGCTTCGTGAGCAGGCACCCGTGTGGCGCCACCCCGAGACCCCGGGCACCAAGGAGTTGAATCGGCCCTTCTGGGTCGTGTCGCGCCACGCCGACATCGACACGGTGAGCCGCGACCATGAGAACTTCCGATCGTATGAAGGTCCGAGCATTCCGGACTGGGACCAAAACATGCGGGGACTGATGCTCATCGCGATGGACCCGCCCGATCATTCGCGGCTGCGCCGGCTCGTCAACCGAGGGTTTACACCTCGAATGATCGCCATGCTGGAGGACCAGGCACGGGCTTGGGCAATCGCCGTCATCGATCGTGCGCTGGACCAGGGCGAGTGCAACTTCGTCAACGAGGTCGCCTATCAGCTGCCGATGCACATGATCGCCGACATCGTCGGCATTCCCCGCAATGACCGGGCGGAGTTGTTCGAGTTGGTCACGAGGACGCTTGATACCTTCGACCCGCAGTCGGGACGCACAGAAGTCGAACTCGCAGAGATCCTCGGCAAGACGTACGCATACGCTCACGAACTTGCCGAGGAAAAGCGCCGGTCGCCGCAAGACGACGTGTGGAGCAAACTCACCTCGGCCGAGGTCGAGCAATCGGACGGCACAACCACACGGCTGAGCGAACCCGAACTCGATCTGTTCTTCATGCTCCTTACGTTCGCGGGCAGCGAGACCACCCGCGACGCGATCTCCGCGGGACTGCTGGCATTGCTCGAACACCCCGCCCAGCTGGAAATCATCCGCAACGACCCGTCGGTACTGGACACCGCGGTCGAAGAGATCGTCCGCTGGACCTCGCCGACATCCTATTTCGGTCGAACCGCAACGCGGGACGTCACCTTGCACGACGCCCGGATAAAGGCGGGGGATCGCGTCAGCCTTTGGTATGCCTCCGCCAACCGCGACGCCGCGGTCTTCGCCGACCCGTTTCGCTTCGACGTCACCCGCAACCCGAACCCACAGGTCGGTTTCGGCGGCCACGGCGTGCACTACTGCCTGGGGGCCAACCTGGCCCGGCGAAACATCAAGGTGATGTTCGAAGAACTTCTTGCTCGCGTGAAGAGCATCGAGATGCTCGGGGAGCCGTCCTACCGCTCGGTCGGCATCAAGAACATGATCACGTGCTCGCTCAAGGAGCTTCCGGTTCGTCTGGTGGCTGCCTGACGGCCGGATAGGCGAAGACGTGAACACACTGTGGCTGCACCGAAACCCATTGACGCGCATACTGATTGGCGCGATAGCTGCCCTGGTATCTGGCGCTTTGCTGGCGGTGCCGTCGGCCAGGGCCGATGACGTGGCGTATCTGGTCAATGTGACGGTTCGGCCGGGCTACAACTTCCCCAACGCCGACGCCGCACTGGCGTACGGGCACGGCATCTGTGACAAGGTCGCGCACGGCCGGAGCTATGCCGATCTGGTCAGCGACGTGCAGGCCGACTTTGCCACCTCCGACTACTACCAGGGTGCCTACCTGATCAACCAAGCCGTCAACGAACTGTGCCCGGCCCTGATCTGGCAGCTACGCAACTCGGCAGCGCACTACCGTCCACCGCCCGCTGGCGGCTGACCAGGAGGAGATCGACATGCAACCTAGGCCGCTGATCCTGCCTGTATTGGTGGCCATTGCCGCCGGCTCCCTCGTGGGCACGCCCGCCGCACGTGCCGACAACAAGCGACTCAACGACGGCGTGGTGGCCAACGTCTACACCCTGCAGCATCAGGCAGGCTGCACCAACGACGTCAAGATCAACCCGCAGCTGCAACTGGCCGCGCAATGGCACACCCTCGATGTGTTGAACAACCGAAACCTCGACGGGGACATCGGTTCCGACGGGTCTACGCCACAGGACCGCGCAAACGCCGCCGGCTTCCACGGGAAGGTGGCGGAAACCGTGGCGATCAATCCCGCCGTGGCGATCAGTGGGATCGAGTTGCTCAACCAGTGGTATCGCAACCCGGCGGATTACGCGGTCATGTCCAATTGCGCCAACAACCAAGTCGGCGTGTGGTCGGAAAACAGTCCGGACCGCACCGTCGTGGTGGCCGTTTACGGGCAGTCCGACCAGCCAAACCCGACATCACCGAAGGCGCCGCAAATCGGGCCGCCTGGGACGACTATTCAGGAGAACGTACCCATCGATCCGAGCCCGGACTATGACGCCAGCGACGAAATCGAATTCGGCATCAACTGGTTGCCCTGGATCCTGCGTGGTGTGTACCCACCGCCCGCAATGCCGCCGCAATAGTCCGGCGCCAGAAAACGGTTGGGATCGCACCCGCGCTGGCCGGCTGGGGACAACCGACTTGAATCAGTGTGTAATGCTCACGCCGCGACAGTAGGCGTGCCTTCCACGGCCGCGAGGGCCAGCCGCTCGATCTCGGCGAACATCAACGCGAACGTCTCCACGGCGGTTTTCGCGGCCCACAGCATCTGCTCCTGGGTGTGGGGGTCAGCACCGTACTTGGACAGCAGCTCGAGTTCGCCGCCCCCGTGGAACTGGTCTTTATACCCGTGCAACGCGTTGAATAGCAGGTCGTCGCCGGGAATGCCGAGCCGCTCCGGCAACGAAGACGACATGGCGGCCGTGGCGTCGGCCAGCTGCTCGGGGGTCATCAGCTTGAGGCGCAGCTCCACAGCGGGCTTGGAGTTGATGATCTCCAGTCCGGCGATCGCCGCGTAGGCCGCCTCCCAGGGCAAGGTCCGGGCGAGGTCGTCGAGCGCCAGGATGCAGGCCTGGATCAGCGGGCTGGGAGGGGTCGCCGCGACCACGTCGCGGGTGATGCCGCAGGCCTCGGTCTCGTCATACAACACGTCGACGTGGCAGCGGCCGTTGGCGTCCTCGTCGCCGACCTCCTCGTCGACGCAGTCCTGGATGATCTCGCGGCGCACGTCCTGATACGGGCAGCGCGAGGCCACCTCGAGTAGCCAGCTGGGGAAGCGCCACGCAAAAAAGGAGAAGTACTCCATCGACGTCGCGTGGTACAAGCGCGCCTGTGTCTGGTCGTAGTGATCGGGGATGACAAATGGGCGCTTCATGTGCTTCATCGCGGTGGTGACGACGGTCTCGACCAGCTTGTCCTGGAACTCCTCCGGGGAGATGTCGCTGGTCCACTTGGGGGCGCCTCGATCCCGGCCGTCGTACGGCAATCCGGTCATGGCAATCCTCTCGGTGTCCTCTTCCGATGGTCAGCGCGGGCAGCGGGCGCTAGGCCTGCTGTGTACCCGCCGTATAACTTAATATAATATTCAATCTTGAACGCCTCAACCTCAGGATCAGGGATGCCGATCGACGCCGCAACGATCTCGAAGCGCTGGCTGAGCTACATAGACGGGCGGTGGACCGAGTCGCAGACCGGCGATGTTTTGCCGGTGGAAAATCCGTCAACCGGTGAACACCTCGCACAGGTCGCTCAAGCGGGCGCCGGCGACGTTGACGCCGCGGTCGACGCGGCGAGCCGTGCCTTCGCGACACGCCTTCTCGCCGACATGCGGCCGGCGGACAGGGGCGCGATGATGCTCGACATCGCCCGGCACCTCAAAGAGATGTCCGAGGACATTGCCGTCGTCGACTGCCTCGAAAGCGGCAAGCCGATCCACACCGCCCGCAACGAACCCGCGGCCGCGGTCCGCTACTTCACCTACTACGGCGGGCTCGCCGACAAGCTCGAGGGCGTGTCAATTCCGCTCGGTGCCGACTACGTGGACTACACGATCCGTGCGCCGTTCGGAGTCTCCGCGCAGATCGTGCCGTGGAACTTCCCGCTGCAAATCGCGGCCCGCTCCATCGCGTGCGCGATCGCGACGGGGAACACCGTGGTGCTCAAAACACCAGAGCTGTCGCCCCTGGCGTGCACGTACCTGGCCGAGGCGTGCAGCCGTGCCGGTGTTCCCGACGGCGTCGTGAACATCATCTGTGGCTATGGCAACGAGGCGGGGGCGGCGCTGGTCGCCCACAGCGGCATCGACCACATTGTGTTTACCGGCAGTGTGGCCACCGGTCAGAGCATCATGTGCGCCGCGGCGGAGCGCGTGATCCCGAGTGTGATGGAGCTGGGCGGGAAGTCGGCGGCCGTGGTGTACCCGGACGCCGATCTGGCGCAGGTGGTGGCGTCGACGACGGCGGGCATCTTCACCCACGCCGGCCAGGTCTGCTCGGCCGCTTCCCGGCTCGTCGTACATCGCTCGGTGCACGACGACGTCGTCGAAAAAATCGCCGAGCGGGTCGGCCGATTCACTATCGGGCCCGCGATCGAGGGTCCCGACCTCGGCCCGGTGATTTCCGAGCAGCAGCTCGCCAAGGTGGAAGGCTTCGTCCAGCGCGCATCGGCCGCCGGTGGCCAGGTGGTGACCGGGGGCAAGCGGGTCGGATATCTGCCGGGCCACTTCATGGAACCGACGATTGTCACAAACGTTGCACCCGACTCCGAAATCGTGCAGAGCGAGGTATTCGGGCCCGTTCTCGTCGTGCAATCTTTCGAGGAGCCTGAGGAGGCAGTGGAGCTCGCAAACGGGACCGACTACGGCTTGTGCGCCGGAGTGCACACCAACGACCTGCGGCTCGCGCACTGGACGGCGGAGCGGTTGGTGGCCGGGCAGGTCTTTGTCAACGAGTGGTTCGCGGGCGGAGTGGAAACGCCGTTTGGCGGCACGAAGCGCTCGGGCTTCGGCCGCGAGAAGGGCCAGGAGGCGCTACTCAACTACGTGCAGACCAAGAACGTCGCCATCCGCATCGGCGGTACGGGCACGGGACGACCGGGCGGCTGAGCTTGTCCGGACCACGGGACAGAAATGTCGATTGGAGGTCGTGTTGAGTCGGGTGGCGGTCGTGACCGGTGGGGCATCCGGGATGGGTCTGGCGATATGCCGTCATCTTGCGGAGCAAGGAAATGCCGTCGCCGTGCTGGACCTGCAGGGCGACGCGGCGGCCGAGGTCGCCGCTGGACTGTCGGGGAACCCCTCCCGCTCCGTCGGGGTGGAGGTCGACGTCGCGGACAAGGCATCAGTAGACGCGGCATTCGACGAGGTACGCAACGCTTTAGGTCCGGTGTCCATCCTGGTCACGAGCGCGGGTATCGCGCCCTACGATGCGTGCCTCGACATCACCCTCGAGTCATGGCGCCGGGTGGTCGACGTGAACCTCACCGGCACGTTCCTTTGCGCTCAGGCCGCGATTCCCGACATGGTCGACGCGGCATGGGGCCGGATCGTCACGGTCTCATCGGCAGCCGGGCAGTGGGGCACCGCCAGGATGGCGCACTACTCCGCGGCCAAGGGCGGCGTCATCGCGCTCACCAAGGCGCTCGCGCGTGAGCTGGCGCCGTGCGGAATCACCGTCAACACGGTTCCTCCGGGGGTGATCGATACGCCAATGAGCCGACGAGCGCAGGCCGACGGGGAGATTCCCACCGACGACGTGGTTTCGGCACGGATCCCACTCGGGCGCAAAGGGTCGGTCGACGAAATCGCGGCGACTTGCGCCTTCTTGTGCACCGATCACGCGGCCTACATCACCGGACAGGTCTACGCCGTCAACGGCGGGATGGTCATCTGACGGTAGGGGGACCCAGAGCTGCGCTTGGCAACATCGGCGAATAATATATAGTATTAACGACAGCCGACCACGGGAGCAAATGAAGTGACAGCCGAGACTGGCGCGACGACATCGAGCGACCAGGCGCTGCGGGAGCCGACCGAAGAGGTCGTCATCACACTGAACGGCCGGCGCTATCGGCAGCCCTACACAGCTGGGGAAAGCGTGCTCGAGACCGCCCGGCGAGCCGGGCTTGCACCGCCATTCTCCTGCGAGGCGGGGGAGTGCGGTTCGTGCATGGCCCTACTCCTGGAAGGCGAAATCGAGATGACGGCCAACAAGGCACTGATGCCCGACGAGCTCGACGAGGGCTGGCGACTGACATGTCAGGGTTACCCGATCACCAAGCGGGTCGCCGTCGAGTACCCGGAGTAACTTGCGTGGGTTGCAGAATTCGGCGCTGGAGCCTTCAATATATTAGATATACTTTACAAGCGCTCGGTACAGAGAACTCAGTGTCGAGAAGGGACGTAGGGCCATGACAGCACAGATCTCGGGTCTGACCGAGGCCGAGGCCGCGGGCATCCAGAGCTTCGAGAAGCCTCCGGCCGGCAGCTGGACGAAAGCCTTCGAGCTTGACACCGGGCCGATCGCGTACGAGGACTCGTTCTCGCCGGAGTTCTACGAACTGGAGAAAGAAGCCGTCTTCCGTCGTTCGTGGCTCAACGTCGGGCGGGTCCAGGACCTGCCGCGGCGCGGCAGCTACTTCACCAAGGAACTGAGGTTCCTCAACGCCTCGCTCCTCGTCATCCGGGGCATGGACGACAAGATCCGGGCGTTTCACAACGTCTGCTCGCACCGCGGCAACCAACTGGTGTGGGATGAGTTCCCCGGCCAGGAAACACGGGGGACTTGCCGGGCGATCTCCTGCAAGTTCCACGGCTGGCGCTACGGGCTGGACGGATCGATCGACTATGTCCACAATGCCGCCGAGTTCTTCGACCTGGATCCCGAGAAGCTGGCGCTGCCCATGGTGCATCTCGAAGTCTGGGCCGGCTTCATTTTCATCAATCTCGAGAAGGAACCGCGCCAGTCGCTGCGCGAATTCCTCGGCCCTGACGTGGTCAAGCTCGAAAGCTACCCGTTCGAGAAGCTGACGCAGACCTATGTGATGGAAGCCGACGTCGATGCGAACTGGAAGTTGTTTCTGGACGCATTCCAGGAGGTGTACCACGTCCCGTACGTGCACGGGAAAATGAACAACCCGACCGGTCCCGCGACCGGGGTCGACAAGGTTCCGTTCATGATCCCGTTCTTCGGAAAGTACGGAAAACACCGGCTGTTCACCTCGGGCGGCCAACACGCGAATGCCAACGTACTGAACGCCCGGCCGCTGGACGAGCTGTTCAACGGCGGGTTCTTCGGGCCGATCCCGGTGCCGGACATTGGCTCTCTTGGGGATGGCATCAATCCAACCCGCATTCAGAATTGGGGCCTGGATTCGTGGCAGATCTATCCCAACTTCGTCATCCTGTGCTGGTCCCGGAACTGGCTAATCACTTACCATTACTGGCCAACCGACGTGAACAAACACAAATTCGTGTTGTCGGCCTACTACGTGCCACCCCAGAATGCAACCGAGCGTTTGGCGCAGGAGTACACGATTGCGACCACGCGCGAGTTCGTGATCCAGGACGCCAACACGCTGGCGGCGACTCAGCGGATGATTGAGACGAACGCGCGCCGCGAGTATTACCTCAACGACCAAGAGGTTTTGGTGCGCCACCTGCACAAGGTGGTCACCGACGATGTGGAGGCGTACCGCAACGAGTTGCACGTCGCAGGAAACGGTAAAGCTGGGAGCGTGATCGAATGACCACAGTCGAGGCTGGAATCTTCCCGCGCGAATTCGCCGATCTGGAGCCGTTCGCGGAATGGTCCATCGAAAAGAACCACGACCGCTACCAGAAAAGGCTGGCAAGCTCCATGCCTGAACTTCAGGCGTTCTATGACGCTGTGGTGCCGCGCGTGCCGGCCGCGAAGGAATACCTCGACCAGTTCGATCTGAAAGAGTTGCCGGACAACGGACTTCGTCTGATGTGGCTGCTCTATTCGCTCATCACGATCTCGTTTGCGGTGGACATCTTCAAGCAGCCGAGGATTCCCGATACCGGTTCCGCCTACGTCAAGGTGATTCGCGAACCCAGCCCCTAGACGCCTGCGAGGCCTCGCTCAGTACGCAGTCGGAAAAGGATGACATATGAGCCGTGACTTCGAATCGGTGGATTACTTCCGCGACGAAGAACTCGTCATCGACCCACACCCGTATTACGAATACCTGAGGAGTAAATGCCCCGTCTACCGGGAGTCCCACCACGACGTGGTGATGGTGACCGGCTACGACGAGGCCTCCGCGGCCTTCACCGACACCGACTCGCTGTCGGCGTGCATCGCGCCGAGCGGGCCGTTCCCCGGGTTCCCCGTCCCGCTCGACGGACGCGACGACGTGACCGAGTTGATCGAGCAGTATCGCGACCAGCTGCCGCTGAACAAAGAAGTCATGACCATGGACCCGCCGCTGCACACCCGGCACCGGGCCCTGATGAAGCAGCAGTTCACGCCCAGAAGGGTCAGCGAGACCGAGGACGCCATGATCGGCCTGGCCGACAACGAAATCGACCGCTTCATCGGCAACGGCGTGTTCGACCTCATCGGCGAATTCGCCGCACCATTCGCGCTGCTGAACATCTGCACACTGCTGGGCATCCCGGAAGAAGACTGGCCGGAGTGGCGCGTGGAGATGCTGGGCGAGCACCGTGACCGCGGGCTGGGAACCGTCAAAGGCGAGATCGCCAAGGATGCGCACTCGTTTGTGCACGAGCGGTTCCGCCGCTACATCGAGGACCGGCGCCGCGATCCCCGCGACGACATCATCACGCACATGACCGAGGCGACCTTCCCCGACGGCGAGACCCCCACCGTCGACGACGTCCTCGAGCTTGCCTCGGCGCTGTTCATCGGCGGCAGCGGAACGACGGCCCACCTTCTCGGGTCGGCATTTCTGCGGATCGCCGAGGACCCGGAACTGCAGCATCGGCTGCGCACCGACCCCGGCCTCGTCCCGAATTTCGTCGAGGAGATGCTGCGCCTCGAGGGCCCGGTCAAGGGGACGTTCCGGCTGGCGAAAGTCCCGATTACGCTCGGCGGCGTCGACGTCCCGGCCGGTTCCACGTTGATGCTCATCTGCGCGGCCGCGGGCCGGGATGCGCGCCACTTCGATCACCCTGACGAGCTCGACCTCGAGCGGGCCAACGTGCGCCATCACCGGTCGTTCGGTTTCGGTGCCCATGTCTGCCCCGGCGCCCCGCTCGCCCGGGCAGAAGCGCGGGTGGCCATCGAGCGTCTTCTCGAACGCCTCGACCAGATCGAGATCAACGAAGCGATTCACGGTCCCGCAGGCGCCCGCAGGTTCCACTACCTTCCCACATATCAGCTGCGTGGTTTGGGTGACCTGCACCTGAAATTCAAAGCGCGGTAACGAAAGTCCGTCCGAGTCACAGCTTCGAGGAGCAATGCCGAAACGCACACGTTTTGACGACTACAAGGACAGCTACGCCAACTTTCAGTTCGAGTTGAGCGACGAGGGCATTCTTCTGATGCGTTGCCACACCGACGGCGGACCATTGGTGTGGGACGCCGAGTCACACGACCGGATGGCGGATGCGTTCGCGGATATCGCCGGCGACCGCGACATCAAAGTCGTCATCCACACCGGAACCGGGGAGAACTACAACGCGGACTGGGGTTTCCTGGCGAAAGGCTCCACCGACGACGACACGGTCGCCAAGTCTCAAATCCCAAAGGGATTCACGCCGCCGGTCGAGTTCATGGACGAGCGCGGGTGGTACGGGCGCATGCTGATCATGAACCTGCTCGACATCGAGGTGCCGATCATCGCGGCGGTCAACG
Organism: Mycobacterium sp. SMC-2; assembly: GCF_025263485.1. NCBI lineage: Bacteria > Bacillati > Actinomycetota > Actinomycetes > Mycobacteriales > Mycobacteriaceae > Mycobacterium > Mycobacterium sp. SMC-2. The sequence continues at coordinate 4,493,433 of NZ_CP079863.1, read as the reverse complement.
GGCCGTGCAATATCCACTCCGAAGTTCCGCTGTTGTGCGACATCGTGATTGCCTCCGACGACGCGACGTTCCAAGACGCACCGCACTACCGGCGTGGCATGGTGCCGGGTGACGGCCAGCACATCGCGTGGCCCATGGTGGTCGGCCCGAACCGGGCGCGGTACTTGATGCTAACCGGCCACACGCTGTCCGCCCAACAGGCTCTGGAGTGGGGCGCCGTCGCGGAGGTATTACCCAAAGACCGTGTCCTGGAACGTGCTTGGGAGCTGGCGCGCGACATCGCCAAGCGGCCCCCGATGGCAACGCGCTACACGCGCATGCTTTTCACGCAGAACTTCAAGCGGGCTTGCATCGACGAACTGAGCCACGGCATTGGGCTCGAGCTGTATGCTCAGCGCCAGTTCTACCCCGTCGGCGGCGGTATGGGCCCGATCAAGCAGGCATGGGATTCCGATGATCCCATGGCCGACTAGCATTGTGACAGAACCGCATTCACGTTATATGAGCGGTTTTGAAGTGATTTCACTTACCGCGATGGGGGCATAACAACGCCACTGGCGTGCAGAGCCTTTCACGCTACGATCCGCGACCGGTGTCGGCCTTGGAAATGTCGACGGCCTTCGGCATCGATCCCGCCAATGCGTGCAACCGCCGACCGCTCCACCCGGTTGCACCACTGCCAAAGCCTCACCAAGACCGAGGTGCAGTCGGCACGATCTGATCGAAGGCCTGGTCGAGCACCCGGCTCCAAGGAACTGCCCGGCCGGATTCCTCCCACCAGGAAAGGCCCGCCCGCAGCGTGGCCACCACGGCCGCGACCAGCATGCGCGGTGAAGGGTCGGCCTCGGCATCGACGCCCATGCGTTCAGCCAGCGACTTCGCCAGGGCTGACTCGATCTCCACCAATGCCGCCAGATACTGCGGCAGCAGGGCGGGGTACTTGCTCACTAGTTCATATCGAAGACCCCAACGGCTGAGGATCACGTCTTGATCCATCATGTTGGTGAACACCGCATGTAACGCATCGCGCGGCCTCTCCCGCTTGGGACGGGCACGCAACGCGGCGTCTAGTTCCGCAAGCAGTTCCTCGGGAACACCGACGACCGCCTCCTCCTTGCACGAGAAGTAGTTGAAAAACGTGCGTTCCGAGACGCCCGCGCCTCGGGCGATGTCCTCCACGGTGACTGAGCCGAGGCCCCGGTCACGCACAAGGTCCTGCGCCGTCCGGGCAATGGCTCGACTCGTCTCCCGCTTCATCTGATGCCACAACTGCTGCCGCAGGCTCATCGATCTCCTTCGAGCCGTCCACATAACTGCCGGCGGTCACCCGCCAGCGGTCGCAATCTGCGCCGGTAACGAGGGTATCGAGTCATCAGCTGACTCCGCTCGATCGCGCTCGTTGCGCGATCAACTTGTTGGCGCATTCTTCGCAGTTTAGCTAGTTATATTGCAGAATCTGCAAAATACTGCATATCATGCATAGTACTGCGGAGTGTGGGGAGGACAACATGAGCCCAGCCCAGACGATTGGTGATGGGCCGCTGGTTCCGACACGGCTGGCTCCTGGTGATCCGGTCTACAACGACGCGCTCGAGTTTCTGTACACCGAGGCGGAACTGCTGGATGAGAACCGGCTGGTTGATTGGCTTGCCCTGCTGGCGGACGAGCTGTCCTACCGCATGCCCGTGCGGGTGACGCGCCAGCGCGGCGACGGCGACGACTTCGCGCGGGGAGTGACGTTCTTCGATGACGATCTGCAGACGCTGACGCTTCGTGTTCGTCGTCTTACTGAGAGCCCGAACGCTCATGCCGAGATGCCGGCGACGCGCTCGCGGCGGTTTGTGACGAACGTGCGGATCGAGCGGCTAGGAGATGACGTGTTCGCCCGCAGTTCGCTGCTGCTATTGGGCAGTCGCTGGGATTCCCACTCATACGAATTCCTCGCGGCCCGCCGCAATGATGTGCTGCGACGCTTCGATCAGGGGCTGAAGCTGGTGCGGCGGGAGATCCTCATCGACCAGACCGTGCCGGAATCGCCGTGTCTGTCGGTGTTTCTGTGACGGCCGGGCCAATCGGACGAGGACGAACGTTGAAAGGGGAGAGTCGTTGAGCACAACACAGGAAGCCACGGACCGAGACGCATGCTCGCTGTCGGACGGTACCCGCCTGCATGACCTCTTCGACCTCGAACGCCGACAGCTTTCGGCGAGGGTGTTCTCCGATCCGGAAATCTACGAGCTGGAGATGGCGCGGATCTTTGGTCGGTCCTGGCTGTTCGTCGGGTTCGAGTCGGAGATCCCCGAGACCGGCGACTACGTTGTGCGGCCGATGGGCGGCGACTCGGTGATCGTCACCAGGGGCAAGGACGGTGCGATCAGCATTCTGCTGAACCGGTGCGCGCACCGCGGAGTACAACTGTGCGTGACCGACTGCGGGTCGGCCAACCGGCTCCACTGCCCCTATCACGGTTGGACCTACGGCCTGGATGGCCGCTTGCTGGCGATACCGTCACAGCGCTACTGGATTGGTGGCAAGAAGTCCGAGTATGGACTGCGCTCGGCGAGAGTGGCCACTCGCGGTGGCCTGATATTCGGGACGTGGCAGCAAGACATGCCCGATTTCGAAACCTACCTGGGTGACTTCGCGTTCTACTTCGACTCGATCTTCTGCGCAGTTGACAAGAACCTCGTGGCGATAGGTCCTCCGCAGCGGTGGGCCCTGCCGTTCGACTGGAAAATCGGTACCGAAAACTCGCTCGGTGACGGTTACCACCTGCAGGCCACGCACAAATCGCTCGCTGACATCGGCATGCTTCCCCAGCTTGCGCAGACTTTGGAGGGGATCATCGGTGCCGACCCGCGCTGGGGGCACGGCTTTTTGGCGCCGATGGCGCCCGAACGTCCGTCCTTGGAAGCCGCTCTGCACTGGCTACCCGCAACGGTGCTGTCCGAAATCGACCGACACTTATCCCCTGAACAATTGACCCTGTTGCGCAATGGCACGGCCACCAACATCGCCACGATCTTTCCCAACACGACCTGGTCGATGGCACCAGGCATGTTCTTCTTCGTCCGCACGTGGCAACCTGTCGCTCCCGGTCAGATCGAAATCTGGACCTGGACGCTCAGCCATCCCGACGCCAGCGAGGAGCAGAAGCGAGCGCGAGACCGCGGGCTCAATCTGACCTTTGGTCCGACCGGAATGTTCGGCCAAGACGACTTGGTCGTGTTCTCGCGCGGTCAGCGGGGAGCGCGCGGCACCGTCGGATCCCGCGAGTTCATGAACTATGGCTACTCCAACGGAGCCCCGGACAAGCGCGGCTACCTCTCTGACGACGGTGAATGGCCCGGACCCGGTGACGTGTGGATCGGTTTCCCCGGTGACGACCAGATCTGGAACTTTTACCTGCGCTGGTTGCACCTGATGACCGGGGGAGACCTTTAGCTCTGCCAACGCCGGACCAGCATGCGCGGTAAGGATTTCGGCTGGTTAGACCGCCGTCAGGCCCCCGTCCACCACAAAATCCGCGCCGGTGATGTAACTGGCCTGGTCCGAGGCGAGGAAAACCGCAAGGCTCACGACATCTGCCGGCGTGCCGAGGCGAGGCAACAGGTTCTGGCTCTCCGCCGCCGCGCGCACTTCGGGAACGGCGAGCAGGTCGGCGATGGCGGGAGTCTCGACGCCGCCCGGACTGATGCTGACGGCGCGAATGCCCACCGGTCCGCCTTCGGCGGCCATGTGCCGCGTCATCGCGATTACGCCGCCTTTTGCCGCCACGTGGGCCAGCAGCGGCAACGAACGGTTGCCGACCCACCCCGCGACCGAGGCGACGTTGATGACCGTGCCGCCACCAGATCGAACCAGAATTGGCCATGCGTACTTGGTCACAAAGAAAACGAGATCAAGCTCGTTGCGCATGGTGAATCGCCAGTCCTCAATGGACAGTTCGGCGATCGGGCCCAACCGGGCCGCCGAACCGTTGTTGTACACCACGTCGATCCTGTCGTGTCGTTGCGCGGCAGCTTCCACCCACAGCCGTGCTTGCTCGGGGTCACCAAGATCCACGTCGTCAACCGCGATGTCGGCATTCAGTCCCGCGGCCTCGACCGCCAGCTTGGTTTCCCGTGCCGTGCTGCCGTTGATGTCGCAGCCGACCACTACGGCTCCTTCGGCAGCGAAGCGCAGTGCCGCTTCTCGCCCTTGGCCGCCGCCGATGCCGGTGATCAGTGCGACCTTGCCAGGCAGGATCATTCGATTCCGTCCCTTCCCGCGGCGGTATTGCGGAGCCGACCCGGCGGATCTCAGCGCATCGGCGTCTGGCCGCCATCGAGCGCGAGTGTCGTCCCGGTGACGTAACTCATCTCCGGACGACACATCATCGCGACGGCACGGCCGATGTCTTCGACAACGTCACCGATCCGGCCCAGCGGAACGGTCTCGGCGGGGTTGTGGCGGCCGGGTGGAATGTTGTCCATGTACTGCTTCATCGCCGGTGACAAGGCAAGGGGCAGTATGGCGTTCACTCGGATGCCGTCGGGTCCCCACTCGCATGCCGCCGCGCGGGTCAGCGTCCGCATGGCTTCTTTGACCATCCCGTAGGCGCCGACGCCGGACAGGTTGGGTAACAGCGCCGACCCGGTCCCCATGTTGATGATGACCCCGCCTCCTTTGAGGTGCGGATAGCACAGTCGCATGTACCGGAAGGCTGCGAGCGGGCCTGAGCGCCAACCCCTTTCGAGCGCTTCCTCGGATAGGTCGTTCAGTCTGCCGGCGGGTGGCTCCACCGCGTTGTTCACCAGGATGTCGATGGTGCCGAAGCGTTCGAGCGTCGCGTCGACGCTGGCGCGGATGTCGTCGGCGTCGGTCACGTCGGCCTGTAGCGCGATGGCGGTGCCGCCGCGCGCCGCGATCTCCTCGGCGACGCGCTCGACCTTGGACAGCGTGCGGCCGACGCAGGCGACGGCCGCACCCTCGTCGGCCAACGCGATCGCGCAGCCTTCGCCGACTCCCTGGCCCGCGCCAGTGACCAGTGCGACTTTGTCCGACAGTGCACCCTTCATCTGACCCGACGTCCTTTCAGAATTTGACATTGCGACCGAAAATCATTGGCAGGTCACGGGTGCTCAGCAGTCCCGGGGCCGCGCCGCACACGTAGGGGATGGCATTGACAACGCGCATGCCGCATGCGATCAGCAGACCCCGGGTGCCGTCCTCGGCCAGCATCTCGATCTCGCACTCGATGCGCGGTCTGCCCTCGATGATGACCTTGTAGCACTTGTCGCCGCGGGTGCCCCGCGGCCAGTCCGGAGCGGCGTCGTCGTCGATACGCGAGGAGTGCTCCAGCACGATCGTCGGACGGCCGTTGACGATGCCCTGGAGCTCGAAGCGCATGGCGCCGACAGTGCCCGCTTCGATACGCCCGATCGCCGCGTCGACGGTGTTGCGCGCCGGTGCCAGCTCGCCGACCTGACGGATCTCTTCGAGCTCGACCCCCAGCTGATCGGCCATCAGCTGAACCATGCCGCCGAACCACTCGGTCAGCTTTCCACTTGCGAAGAAAGGAGATTCGTAGCCCATCGGCTGCCCGTAGCCGATGACCTTTCGGAGCAGCTCCGGATGATCGTAGTGTTTGTAGTTGCTGATCTCCTGGGTGCGCACTTCCTCGATGTCGTCCATCAGCGACAGCAGCGTGAGCGGCATCAGGTCGCTGGCATAGCCCGGGTCGGCGCCGCTGCAAAAGAACGTCGTGCCCCCTGCCGCACAGGCCCGTTCGATCGGCTCACGATGATCCCTCGGCGCGGCCGGCGGATATACCAAATCCAAGAACGACGTCGACACCACGTTTCGGCCGGCTTCCAGGAAGCGACAGGCATCGGCGATGGCCTCCGCCGGACGCATCGGATAGTCGCCCATATAGACCAGGCAATCCGCATCGATGGCGAGTAGTGCGTCCGGGTCATCGATGGCTTCGACGCCCACTGGGTCGATGCCGCAGAGTTCACCGGCATCCTTCCCAACCTTCGCGGGGTCGTGGACGAGGAGCCCGACGAGTTCAAGGTCGGGGTGGTTGATGACCCCACGCAGTGCAGGGGCGCCAGTATTGCCCGTGCCCCAGTGCACAACACGATGTTTCATCCGGCGCTCCTATCCTGCTGGCGTTTCAATCCTCACGAAGTGCGCGCTCGATCGCGCCTGCGAGCTCGGTCAAAGGACGGCCTACCAGTCGACGGAGGTCACCCGTGTCGACGACGGCCTCACCAGCGGCTGTGGCGCGCTCGTAATCGGCAAGGCTCGTCGCGATGCGTGCGCTAAGGCCTGCATCGAGAAGCCGCGATTCGAACGTTTCCTGATCGAGGTCGACGTAGGGCAGCGCTTCCCCGGTCTGGCGACTCAGTTCGGCGGCGAACTCCGCGAGGGTGTACGGCACGTCGCTGGCCAGCTCGTAGACCGCCCCGTCATGACCGTCGGTGGTAAGCACCGCCGCAGCCGCATCGGCGAGATCGGCCCGTACTGCGGAACTCACCCGCCCGTCGCCGCTCGCGCCGAGTACTTCGCCCCGCGCGCGCCAGAACCCGATCATCGCGGTGCGCGCCTCAAAATAGCCCGCACACCGCAGCACCGCGTGCGGGATGCTCGTCTCGGTCAGGGCATGCTCGGTCGCCCGGTGGTCGACGGCAATCATCATCGTGCTGGTCGCCGCATGCATCCAGCTCGTGAAGACCACAAGCTCGGCGCCGGCCGCCTCTGCCGCCCGAATCACGTTGCGGTGCTGAGTCTTTCGATCGGGATTACCCGGCACCGAGATGAGCATTACCCGGTGCGCCCCGTCGAAGGCGGCGCGCAGCGTTGCCGCATCATCGAAATCAGCGTGCATTGTCCGGACGCCTCGTGCGCGAAGCTCGTTGAGGCGCTCGGTGTTTCGGCCGGTCGCGACGATCTCCTTGGGGTCGACGCCACGGTTGAGCAGCGCGTCGATGGTGAGCGCGCCGAGGTTGCCGGTGGCGCCGGTGATGGCCAGGGTCACTAAATCACCGCGGGATTACATCGCCGGTTCGAGCACCCAGTCAAGCGTCGCCGCGTTGGAGTCGGGGATCTGTGGCTGCTTGAACACGTCGACGCAGAAGGAGATGGTGCTGAACGACGCGAGCAGCCACATCAGGTGGCGCGCATCATCGGGCATCCCAGGGAGGTCTTCGAACTGCTCGAGGTAGGCGAGGGCTCTTTCGCCGTGAGTTGCCACCGCGTCGTAGAACGGCTGAATCTCTGCCATCGTGGCGGACAACCGAGCCTGGTAGCGCTCGGGCCCGGTCGGCAACGCCCATTGCTCGGCAAAGGGCTGCAGGTCGGCGAATTCGGCAGGCAATTGCTTGGTCGCACTCATCAGGCCTGCGCCCCCTTCTGCTCGACCTCGCGCCGGTAGGCCTCGACATCGTCCTGAATCACCTTGTGGAAGTGGCGAACCGCCACCTCCTGGTCGCCGATGTAGTAGTCGTCACGCACCCCCGTGGCCACCATCTGCTGGGTCGCCTCCAGGGTGTTCGCGTCCTGGATGAGGAACTCGCGCGTCGTGATCAGGCAGTGCTCCTGGGCCAGCCGTTCCCGGGCGTTCCTGGGGGGGACGAAGTTGACGGTCCACACGAAGCGGTTGGTGCTCTCATCGACGGGCCAGTACTGGTAGGTGATGAACCAGTTGCGACCCCACGTGATGATGTCGAAGTTCGGGTAGATCTTCCAGGAATCGAGCCCCCAGTTCTCGATGCCGCCCGGGTTGAGTGCGTCTCCGAGGGGTCCCACGTCCGGCACGTCGAGCGGCCCGTAGAAGGTGGCCCCGAACATCGCGTCGGCAGGACGGGCCTTGCGAACCTTCACGTTGGCCAGGGGGCCACCCGAGGTGAACAGCCTGTGCTTCCCGTAGGCCGCGAAGTACGGAACCATCGTCGGAATCTTGTCGACGCCGGTCTGCGGGAGGTTCGGGTCGTTGAGCTTCCCGTGCACGAACGGGTTGTGGTACACCTCCTGGAACGCGTCCATGAACAGCTTCCAGTTCGACTTGATCGTCGACTCGAAGACGTACCGCTGGGTCATCTTGTGGAATGGGTACGTGTCCAGCTTGGCGATTGCCGGCGTGAGGAAGTCACGCAGGCTCTGGGCGGGCTCCTTGGCCAAGTTGATGAAGATGAATCCGGCCCACACTTCCAAGTGCACCTTGGGCAGCGCCAGCTTCGCCGGGTCGAGGTCGAAGAACTCCGGAGCGTTGTGGACGTAGGTGATCTCGCCGTCGAGGCCGTAGCGCCAGCCGTGGTATTTGCAGGCCAGCGCCCGGCAGATGCCTTTGGCCTCCTTCTTAGGGTGCTCGTCCCACACGAGTTTGTTTCCGCGGTGTGAGCAGATGTTGTGGAACGCGCGGATCTGGTCGTCCATCCCACGGACGACCAGGATGGACCACCCGAGGAACGTCAGCTCCCGGGTGAAGTAGCTGCCCTTGCGCGGTAGCTCCTCCACGCGCCCCAGGTGCAGCCAAGACCGCTTGAACACCGCCTCCTTTTCGAGCCGATAGAACTCCGGGTCGTACGAGTCCACGAACGAGACCGCCCCGGTGTCGAGTCCGAAGGATTCGGTCCAGGACCCTTCCGGCGGCTTCGGGAACTGCTCGGCGCCCTCGGAATCGGTCGGGGTGAAGCTGCTGGTCTGTAGGTCCGTCATCTGGTCACCCTTTCGTGATGGCAGAACAAGCCTGGCCCGCGGCGAGGGAAACGTCGCGACGCAATACGACGGCTATTTAGTATATAGTATTTTCCATACGGCGGTAGACCCATGTCGGTTCCCGCCGGTTTCCGGAAGGGAGGGGCGGTGGCCCGCAAAGGAGTTTTCCTCGTCTTGTCCGAACCGGTCTCCGAGGACGTCGACGCCGAATTCAACCGCTGGTACGACGAGAACCACATCCCCGATGGGCTGCTGTTGCCTGGCATCGCGAAGGCCCGCCGGTTTCGCATGGCCGCGGAGCAGTTGACGCCCGACATGGCGACTGCGGGCGGCTTCAAGTACGTCACGATCTTCGAGGTCGACGACGTCGACCGCATCCCGGACGCCCGAGCGCTTCTGCCCCGCCTGAGAGCGGTGTCGGCCCAGTTCTTCACCGACGCGCTCGACCGCGACAGCCTGCGTGCGTTCGTCTTCGAGCAGATCTCCGAGATTGACCAGCCCAGCCCGCTGCCCGACGGCATCGAATCTCTCGCCGACGTCCCGGCGCCTGGCACGGACTGACAATTAGGTGGCGCGGCCCGAGGTGGTGTGGTCGCCGCCGGCAGACGTGATGCAGCGCAGCCAGGTCGGTCACTTCCTGACGTTTCTGCGCGACGAACACGGGCTGACGTTTCGCGGCTATCCCGACCTGTGGCAGTGGTCGGTCGATGATCTCGACGCGTTCTGGGGGTGCTTGGCCGACTGGGCGGGCGTGCGGTGGCATCAACCACCGCTAGCCGTGCTCGCGACCCGCACGATGCCCGGAGCGAAGTGGTTTCCGGGCGGCACGCTGAGCTTCGCCGAGCACGCGCTGGCGCATGCCGACGAGCGGCCGGGCAGCGTCGCGATCGTGGCACGCAGCCAGACGCGCGCGGAAAGCGAGCTGACCTGGGCCGAGTTGCGCGACGCCGTGGCACGCTGCCGCGCCGGCCTGCTCCGGCTGGGCGTCGGCCGCGGTGATCGGGTGTGCGCCTACGCGCCCAACATCCCCGAGACACTGATCGCGTACCTGGCCACCGCCAGCCTGGGCGCGACCTGGGCCGCCTGCGCGCCGGAGTTCGGCACGCGCGCCGTGATCGATCGGTTCGCCCAGATCGAGCCCAAGGTGTTGCTGGCCGTCGACGGCTACCGCTACGGCGCGCGCCGCGTCGACCGCCACGACGAGGTCGCAGCCATCGAGGCGGCCCTCCCGACGCTGCGGCACACGGTCCGCCTGCGCTACCTGGGCGAGTGGGCCGACGGCTGGGGTCGGCTGCTCGCCCACCACGAACCCATGGCCTACGAGGCCGTCCCGTTCGACCATCCGCTCCATGTGCTGTTCAGCTCTGGGACGACCGGCCTGCCGAAGCCGATCGTGCACGGGCACGGCGGCATCGTCATCGAGCACCTCAAAACGATGGCCCTACACCACGACCTGTCGCCCGGCGACCGGCTCAGCTGGTTCACCACGACGGGCTGGACCATGTGGAACTATCTGGTGGGAGGCCTGCTCGTCGGGGCGACCCTGGTGCTGTTCGACGGCGACCCGGGCCATCCCGACCTGTCGACATTATGGCGGCTGGCCGCCGAGACCGAGCTTGACGTCTTCGGGGTCAGCGCGCCGTTCATCATGGCCTCGCGCAAAGCAGGCGTGCGCCCGCCCGCCCACCGGCTGCGGGCTCTCGGCTCGACCGGCGCACCCCTGCCGCCGGACGGCTTTCGCTGGGTGTGCGCCGTGCTCGGCGCGGGCGTGCAACCGTGCTCGATGAGCGGGGGCACCGATGTCGCCGCCGCCTTCGTCGGGTCCACGCCGCTGTTGCCCGTGCGGGCCGGCGAGATCACCTGCCGGATGCTCGGGGTGGCCGCTACCGCCTACGACCCGGACGGCCGCCCCTGCCCGGCCGGCGTTCAAGGCGAGCTGGTGATCACACAGCCGATGCCGTCCATGCCCGTCAAGTTCTGGGGCGACCCAGACGGTGAGCAGCTGCGGGCCGCCTACTTCTCCACCTACCCGGGCGTGTGGCGCCACGGCGACTGGATCACGTTCGCTGACGACGGCGCGTCGGTGCTGTCCGGCCGCTCCGACGCCACCCTCAACCGGGGTGGTGTGCGGCTGGGCACGTCCGACTTCTACGCCGTGGTGGAGGAGCTGCCCTGGGTGCGCGACTCGCTCGTTGTGCACCTCGAGGGCGACGGCGGGTCGATGGGCACCCTGGTGCTATTCGTAAGCACGGCAAGCGAAGTCGAGCTCGGCGACACATACCGAGCCGAGATCGCCGCTGCGCTGCGAGCGCAGCTGTCGCCCCGCCACGTCCCCGACGTGATCGAGCGGGTACCGACGGTCCCGCGCACGCTCTCGGGTAAGAAGCTCGAGGTACCCGTGAAGAGAATCCTGACGGGCGCTGCGGCCGATGCCGTCGCGAGCCGCAGCTCGCTCGCCGACCCTGATTCGTTGGCGTGGTTCGAGGCCTACGCAAAACGGCTGACTCAGGGGATCGGTTCGGTCACCCAATCGAGGTAGGTGGCACCCGAATCGGGAGTCTTGGGTTGCTTGAACAGGTCGGTGGCCATCGACACGATGCTCAACGAGTAAAGCATCCGCATCAGGTTGAGCGCCTGATCAGGCAGGTCGTCGAGCGGAAGGGGATCGAGGTATTCCATGATCGCCTCGGCGCGGGGAAAGACGGCGTCGTAGAAAGCCTGCAGCTGGGGCATGGTGCTGCCCAACCGCTGCTCCCAGCGCTGCTGGCCGGTCTCGAGCGACCAGATTCGGGCGAAGGGCTCCATGTCGGCGAACTGCTCGGGTAGCAGCGCGGTCGCGGCCGTCATCGAACGCCTCCAGTTGGGTTGACCTCCCGGCTGTAGGCGGCCACGTCGTCCTGCACCACGCTGTGCAGGTGCCGGATGGCGACCTCCTGGTCGCACAGGAAGAACTTCTTGCGGGCACCCGACGCGATCCCCATCTGGGTCGCCTCGAGCGTGGCGGCATCCTGCAGGCCTCCCTCGCGGATCACCATCGCCGCGTGTTCCTGGGCCAGCCGCTCGCGGGTGGTGGTCGGCGGCACGAAATTCACCGTCCAGACGAACTTGTGTCGCGTCGGGCTCAGCGGCCAGTAGTGGTAGGTGAAGTAGTGGTTGCGATTCCAGGTGACTATCACGAAGTTCGGGTAGATCTGCCACGAGTCCGCACCCCACCGGTCGATGCCGCCCGGGTTGACGCCCTCGCCCAGCGGGCCTACGTCGGGGGTGTAGTCGGTGCCGAGCAAGCCGGCCTGAAACAGTGCGTCGGCCGCCTTGCGGACCCGCAGGTTGACGTTGCCGAGCGGGCCCACGGACGTGAACAGCCGGTGCTTACCGTAGGGCGCCCAGTACGGAATCATGAACGGGATCTTGTCGATTCCGGTCTGCTCGGCGGCGGGGTTGTTCAGCTTTCCGTGCACGTAGGGCACGTGGTAGACCTCCTGGAAGGCGTCCACGAAGAGCTTCCAGTTCGCTTCGACCTCGGACTCGAAGACGTAGGTCTGCGTCATCTTCTCGAACGGGTAGGTCTCCAGCCTGGCCACCGTGGGCGTCAGGAACTCGCGCAGGCTCTGCCGGGGTTCGTTGTCGAGGTTGATCCAGATGAAGCCGGCCCAGGTGTCGAGGTGGATCTTCGGCAGCGCGAGCTCCTCGGGCTTGAGGTCGAAGAACTCCTGCGCGTTGTGGACGTAGGCGATCTGGCCGTCGAGGCTGTAGCGCCAGCCGTGGTATTTGCATGACAGCGCCCGGCACATGCCGCGGGTCTCTCGGTCCGGGTAGTCGTCCCAGATCAGCCGGTTGCCGCGGTGCGAACAGACATTGTGGAAGGCGCGGATCTGGTCATCCATGCCCCGCAGCACGATCACCGAGATGCCGAGAAATTTGAGCTCCTTGGTGAAGTAGCTGCCCTTTCTCGGGAGCTGCTCGACACGTCCCAGGTTCAGCCAGGATCGCCGGAACACCGCCTCCTTTTCCAGCTCGTAGAACGCGGGGTCGAACGAGTCACGGAATGACACCGGGCCGGTTTCCAGTCCGAACGACGCGGTCCACGAGCCTGCCTGCGGCTTGTCGAACACTTCGATGCCGGCGGCTTCACCCTCGGTCAGGCCCCGGATGTGCGCCGTCGTCAGCTGATCCGTCATCTGCTCACCTCTTCCGATGTTGTCCCCGACGCGGCAGCCCCGGCCTGCAATCGGGCGCGGATCTTGTCCACGAGCCGGGCGCCCCCGGCCATCAATCCGCCGTCGACGGTGACCGACTCACCCGTGATGAAACGGGCATCGTCGCTGGCGAGGAACTCGACCACGGCGGCCACATCCTCCGGCAGGCCCGCCTCCGGCCACGGCTGCAGTTTCTCGAGCCACGTCCGCGCGCCCTCCACGTCACCGCGGGCCAGCATCGGCGTCAGGACACCGCCGGGGCAGATCACGTTGACGCGGATACGGGCTGGCGCGAGCTCGACGGCCGCCACCCGGGTCAGGTTGATGACGGCGGCCTTCGCGGCGGAGTAGGAAGGGAAGCCAGAGGAGGCCGACAACCCGTCGATCGAAGCGGTGTTCACGATGGCGCCGCCGTGCTCAGCCGCCAGCATCGCGCGCGCGCTGTGCTTGATGCCGAGGAACACCCCGCGGGCGTTGACGGCGAACACCCGGTCCCAGTGCTCGACGGGTACCTCCACGATCGGGTCCAGGGTGTCGGAAACACCCGCGTTGTTGAACATGACGTGCAGGTCGCCGAACTCGGCGACCGCGGCGGCGATCAGGGCGGCGACATCATCTTCCGCCGAGACGTCGGTGCGCCGGAAGCGGACGTTCTCGGCATGCCCGGCCATCGCGGCATCGGAAAGCAGTTGCTCGGCCGCCGCTTCGTCGACGTCCCCGACCATGACCCGAGCGCCCGCCGCGCACATGCGCAGGGTGGTGGCCTTACCTATTCCGCTCGCGCCGCCGGTGACCACTGCAACCCGGCCTGTTAAACGTGGTTCGATGATGGATTCCCTTGGTCGGTCAGTGCGACAATAATATACAAGATAATCTACGGTGGACTAACGGAAGGACTTCGTCATGACGACCACGTCGGACACCGACCTGAACCTGTCAAAGGTCGATCTCACCGACCTTTCCTACTTCAAAGACGGTCCGCCGTACGAGATCTTTGCGCAGATGCGCGCGCTGCCGGCTCCGCACTGGAATGCGCTGCGCGGTAGCGAACCGGGTTTCTGGTCCTTCACCCGCTTCGCGGACATCGCAACCATCAGTCGCGACTCGCACACCTTCTCATCGGCTCGCGGGGGCGTGTTCACCACGAGCGAAGGCGGGGCCGTGCCACTCGATGCGCTGCGGCAGATCCTCCTGGGCATGGACGACCCCGAGCACGGGAAGCAACGCAGAGTCGTCCACGGCGTGTTCACTCCCAGGCTGGTGGCCCGACGAGAGGGCCACATCCGCAACACGGTGACCGAGCTGCTCGACGACGTGATCGAGAGGGGCAGCTGCGACTTCGTCGAAGACATCGCCGTCGAGCTGCCGCTTCGTGTGATTGCCGACCTGCTCGGTGTCCCTCAGAGCGACCGTCCGAAGCTGTTCGAATGGACGAACACGGTGTCACTCGCGCAGGCAACGGCCGATAAAGAGTTGGGACTTGGTGCGATCTTCGAGATGGGTGCCTACCTGGCAGCGCTCACGGCAGCCCGAAAGGCCAACCCGACTGAGGACCTCATCTCTCTTCTGCTGGCGGCCGAGATCGATGGCGAAAGCCTCACCGAGGACGAAGTGACGTTCTTCTTCGCCACGCTGATGTTCGCCGGCAACGACACCACGCGGAACACCGCCTCCGGCGCCATGCGTGCCTTGATGCAACACGAAAGCGAACGGCAGAAGCTGATCGCCAACCCCGGCGCTATGTCCAACGCCGTCGAGGAGATGTTGCGTTGGGTCTGCTCGGTGGTGTACTTCGCCCGCGTTGCCCAGTGCGACACGCAAGTCGGTGGACACCCGGTCCGCGAGGGCGAGCGTGTCGTCATGTGGTACGCGGCCGGGTCCCGGGACCCGGCGGTAAACGAGGACCCGGAAATCTTCAATGTGTCTCGCGAGAAGCCACAGCACCAGGCTTTCGGTGGGGGTGGAGCGCATTTCTGTATCGGCGCTGCGCTCGCGCGACTCGAATTGCGTGTGCTCTTCGAGGAACTGGTACGGCGGGTGCCGGACATGCAGTTCGCCGGACCGGTCACGCGCCTCGAGACGAACTTCTTGAACGCGCTTACGTCGATGCCTGTTTCGTTCACCCCGGGCCGGCGCGAAGGCGTAAATAGCAGCTAAGGCTCTGAGCTGCAAGCCTTTTCAGTGGATTGCATGATTCACAGGCGGAAGAGGCGCTCGGCGTTACGGTGCGCGAGCTGGTGCGCCTCGTCGTCGGTGACGGGCAAGTTCTCCAGGAACTTCCGGGTCCCGTCGAGGGTTAGGTAGGGGTAGTCGACCGACCAGATGAGGCGGTCGATACCGATGACCGCGCGGATGAACTCGAAATGTGGTTCGTCGAACATGCCACTCGGGGTGATCCAGACGTGGTTGCGGTAGGTGTCGCTGATCGTCGTGGACAGACCGGTGAATTTGGGTGGCAGCAGGTCATCGAGGCGTTGCAGATAGAACGGGACCATCTCGCCCCAATGGCCACTGATGACTTGGAGGTCTCCGTACCGCTCGAAGACCCCCGCCAAGATCAGGCGCAACACGTGAATGCCGGCTTCGTGGTGCCAGCCCCATCCGCCCAGGGAGAACATCGCGCTCACCTCCGGCCGAAACCCCGCGTAGTACGCCTGCTGTACCTGCGGCAGCGGGTAGAACGGGTGCAGGTAGATTGGCAACCCGAGGTCGTTGAGCCGCTGTAAAACCGGCGCGTAACGCGCATCGTCGAGGAACGTCTCGCCGGGGCGGCCCGCGAGCATCACTCCTCGCAGGCCAAGTTCGCCGGTCGCACGGTCGAGCTCATCGACCGCGGCTTGGGGGTCCTGCCAGGGCAACGCGGCGAACCCGCGCAGCCGGCTTGGATTCGCCGTCACCGCCGCTGCGAGCCGATCGTTGGCGGCCCGGGCGATCGACACGGCTTCTGCCGCCGGCACCAATTGGATTGGGCTGCTGTAAGACACGATCTGCATGTCGATCCCGTGTTGGTCCATGTCCCGGATTCGCCCGTCCCCCAGATCGTCGGCCAACTCCACGGCTTCGCTGAACTCAACCAGGCTCGGCCGGTCGGCCGGGCGTGTTTCGGGGAGCGCGTCGGGCGATCTTTGCAGGCCCATGTATGGGGCTTCGCGTTGCAGCGCGGGTCGTGCCGCCTGCGCGATCGGTCGATCGATGGCGTGCTCTTCGATGCATATGAGTTTCATCAGGTGGCTCCGGGCGTCAGCGGATGGCAGGGGAGGGGCGCTACGGACTTGACCGGTATTGCAAATTTAATATTATATTTGTAGCGATACGATACACAGTCAGCCGACTTGGAGCCGAGGTGCTGACCACCCACTCGGCGCGACGAAAGGAATGCGATGACGGGATTGCCGTATGACGGCCGGGATCGGGGCGCGCCCAAGTGGACCAGTGACATTTCGCCCGAGGAGTTCCAGGCCCAACTGGTCGAGACCATCGTCGTGACAGCGGCCAAATACATGAAGCGGCCGTTCGCGATTCCAGAGCACTATGACCAGACGCAGGCGCGGCTGTATCACGCCACCGCGATGAAGTACTTCTCGTTCTTCGCGTGGCGGTTCCCGAGCTGGCTGCTCGAGGTGGCGTCGCGCTGCCCGTACCAGGACGTGCGCCGCGAGATCATCCAGGACTGTGTCGACGAGGAGGTCGGCGACGAGGACGCCAACGGCCGCTGCCATGTCGACGTGCTCTACGAGGAGGTCGAGGCCTGCGGCATTTCACGCGAGGAAGTCGCGGCGACGCCTCCCAGTCCGCTTATTCAGACCTGCGTCCTGGCACTCGACGACCTGGCCCGGACCCTCCCCTGGGAGGCGGCTTATGCCGCAATCGCGGGGCTGGAGATCATGAACTCCAAGCCGGCAATTGAGCTGCGGGCGAAGATGATGACGCCGGAGCAGCTCAAGGCCGCCACGGCCGCCATGTCGTCTTCTTTGCCGGAGCGGCTCGGGATTCCGGGCGACGACCTGCTGTTCGCCGCGTTGCATCAATACAAAGACCAGTTCCACGGTGGCGGCGAACTCGAGCTGCTGTCCAAGTACGGTGCTGACCTCCACACCCAGGAGCAGATGCTGTGGGGAGCCAGGGTCGGCTTCGAGACGTTCGCCCTCATGGTCAATGAGATCGACCGGCTCGCTCTGGAGGCTGTCGAGGGGGCGCCGACTCCTGCTGCCGTGTAAGCGGTTCTTCTCGACAGCTCCCGCAGTAGGCGGGGTGGTACGGAGTTGCACGGCTGCAACTCCGCCCACTCTGCGCAAATCGTCGCGTGTCGCGTGTTCGAGCGCGCCACCTCGCCCTGAATCCGGATGCTGACCGATGCGCGTCAAGCCTCGACCGGCGTCGAGCGGGGTTCGATCACGCGCCGGAGCTCCTCTTCCAGCGCGTCGATGCAGTCGCGCCAGTCAGCGACGATGCCCACGTCGGCGTGGTCCCACACAGGGGCGTTCCGATCGGGGTTGATCGCCAGCACCATACCTGCCGATCGCACTCCCACCATGTGGTTGAACTTGCCGCTTGTGCCGATGGCGACGTAGAGGCGCGGCGAGATCGATCGCCCGGTGATCCCGATCTGGCAGGAGTGCGGCATCCACCCGTGATCGGTGACCTTGCGGGTACAGCCGATCTCGGCGCCGAGCAGCTCGCGCAGTACCTCAAGACGGTGTAGCTCCTCGGGTGCTACTCCGGCGCCGACTCCAATTACGACACCGGCCTCACCCAGGCGCTCCAGTGAGTCCTCCTGCCGCCGCAGCCGGATAACCAGTCGCCTGCGCGGTTTCGCGACGATCGAGGCAACGTCGGCTACGTGAGTGCGAGGCTGCGGGCGCGGCAGCACACCGGCGCGGACGGTAGCCATCTGCACGGGCGACGTTGCGGTGATCGCGGCGAGCAGTGACCCACCGAATGCCGGCTTCCAGGCGACCAATCGTCCGTCGCTGACCTCCAAGTCGACGGCGTCGCCGGTCAGCCCGGCCCCCACTGCGGCGGCGACGCGTGAGGCGATCTCGCGACCCCACGCAGTCGAACCGGCCAGGATCGCCCACGGCTGCTCAGCGCGTGTCCAGTGTGCGACCTCGCTCGCGATGTCCTCTTCTGCTTCGGCTCCGCGAATGAGCACAAGCCGGTCGGCGCCCCAGGAACCGGCCATAGCGGCGCCGAGCTCATCGGGAGTCAGCAGAACGGTGCAGCCGGACAGCGAAGCCGCCAATCGCGCTGCGGCACCGCATAATTCCTGACTCAGCGCAGCATGGCCCGGCTCAGCGAGGACGGCGACTACCGGACCGTCGCCGCCGGTGGTTCCGAGGACCGGAGGGGTGGGCACCTGGCCAGCGTCCAGCGCGCCTCGATCGCGCAGCGTGCGGACAGCGTCCCGGACCTGCGCTGCGATCGGGGCGTCGGCATCGCGCTGACGTCCCCTGTTCGCCGCAACTCGCCGGACCTCGCCCACCACAGTCAAGCTGGCCGCTGCGCCCCATGGCCCCGGTCCCAGCTCGGTGGCGCAGATAGCACGGATCGCCGCGGCCGGCACGGCGGAGCGCCCCTCCGGCGCCACCTTCGCGGGGTCGCACAGCCGCTCCGCGCACGATAGAACGGCCGGCAATCTCACCTCGGCATCTACCCAGCCGTCATCGTGTTCACAACCGATGGTGAGCACGCACCCGTCGAGGGCGAGAACCTTGACTCCGGCCGCGAATGGGAGATCGAGAAGCTGAGCGAGCTGCGGCGGAACCTGTCCTGTGTCCGCGTCGAGTGAGTTCTTTCCGGTGAGGATGAGGTCGAACGGCCCTTCGCGCTCGATGGCCGCGGCAAGCACGCGTGCGGTCGCGATAGTGTCGCTTCCCGCGAATGCAGGGTCGGTGGCAAGGACCCCTCGTATCTCGACACCGCGTTTGAGGCCCAACGCGAGTGCCTCCCGCAGGACATCCTCGGCGACCGGGGGACCGAGTGTGAAGACCACGATGGACGAACCGGGTTCGCCGGCTGCGAGTTCGACCGCCTTGCTCACCGCTCGGCGACAGTAGGCGCTCATCTCCAGCGCAGCGCCATCGCGAACTAGACGACCGTCCGGACCGAGCGCCATCTCCTCGAATGCAGGAATCTGCTTCACCAGCACCGCGAACCTCGTCATCGCCCGGCGCATTCCTTCCGATAGGATGAATATGATATTTTATTCTGCATTCCGCTGAGCTCCGCCATCATAAGCCGCCTACCCGCAGGACCTGGGAGTCGTCAGTAGAACTGGCGGCGCGAGCGCGAGGTTGCCACCCGATCCGGACGGCAACCTCGGCGTCCTGCTTTCTATGCCAGCGTGCGGTGGATGTATCGCTGTCCGCCTCCGGCTCCTGGGACAACCAATTTCCAGTCGGCACCTCTAGGCACCCGAGAATCAGATATATAGTATCGCCATGTCGAAGCAAGCGGCCGATGCTATGAACTGCGAGTATGCGGGAGGGGGTTCGATCGTGGTCTATGCGCAGGGCGTCTCCAAGCCGCTGAGCGCGATCGGCGGTTTTTTTGCGATGGCGCTCGATGCGTTGTTCCTGATGCCGCGAAGGCCGTTCGCGTGGCGGGAGTTGCTGCATCAGACATGGTTCGTGGCGCGAGTGTCGATTCTGCCCACATTGATGTTGTCGATCCCGTTCATGGTGTTGATCGTCTTCATGCTCAACATCCTGCTGAGCGAGTTCGGCGCGGCCGACCTCTCCGGGTCCGGCGCGGCGCTGGGTGCGGTCACGCAGATCGGCCCCTTGGTGACGGTACTCGTGGTCGCTGGGGCAGGCGCCACGGCGATGTGCGCAGACCTCGGAGCCCGCACCATCCGCGAAGAACTCGACGCGCTGCGAGTAATGGGGATCAACCCGGTCCAAGCCCTTGTGGTGCCCAGGGTGCTGGCCGCCACCGTGGTCGCATTGGCGCTGTCCTCGTCTGTGACCCTCGTCGGCTTGACCGGCAGCTTCTTCTTCTCGGTGTTCATCCAACACGTCACACCGGGCGCGTTCGCGTCGAGCCTGACGCTACTGGTCGGCCTGCCCGACATGATCGTCGCGCTTGCCAAGGCCGCGTTGTTTGGCCTGGCCGCCAGCCTGATCGCTTGCTACAAGGGCGTCTCGGTCGAAAGGGGACCGGCTGGAGTCGGCAACGCGGTCAACGAGACCGTCGTGTATGCGTTCATGGCACTGTTCGTGATCAACGTCGTGGTGACCGCAGTCGGCGTCAAGGCGACAATGTGAGCCTCGCCGTTCCCAGCACGCTGTATCCCCAGCTACGCCGGCTGGTGACGAAGTTGGTCTACGGCTGGGACCGCGTCGGAGCCCAGACACAGTTCTACGGCAAGACCCTCGGCGCATCCGGGACTGCTCTGGCGAATTACAGGTCAGAAGTGGTGCGGCTGATCGCACAGATGAGCCTGGGCACCGGCGCCCTGGCGATCATCGGCGGCACCGTGGTGATTGTCGGCTTCTTGACTCTGGCGGCTGGCTCGATCATCGCGATCCAGGGCTACAACTCTCTTGCCAACATCGGCGTCGAGGCCCTGACCGGCTTCATCTCCGCTTACGTCAACGTACGTCTCATCGCACCGTTGGTGGCCGGCATCGGCCTGTCCGCGACCATCGGCGCCGGTGCCACCGCGCAGCTGGGGGCGATGCGGATCAATGAGGAGATCGATGCGCTCGAGGCGATGGGAATCCGATCGATTCCCTACCTGGCGTCGACGCGGGTTCTCGCCGGGATGATCGTGGTGATTCCGCTGTACTGCGTCGCGGTATTGATGTCGTTCCTGGCCGCCCGTTTCGGTACCACCGCGGTCTACGGCCAGTCGGCGGGCGTCTACGACCACTACTTCTACACGTTCCTCAATCCCACCGATCTGGTCTGGTCGTTCTTTCTGGCTTTATGCATGGCCATCGTCGTCATGCTCGTGCACACCTTCTATGGCTTCACCGCATCTGGTGGGCCGGCTGGGGTGGGCGAGGCGGTCGGCCGGGCGGTACGTACCTCGCTGGTTTCCGCGGTATTCGTGACCCTGTTTGTCTCGCTGGCGATTTATGGCCAGTCCGGCGGCTTGAACTTCTCTGGGTAGAAAGATGGCTGCCAGTACAGGGGAGGACCGCACTCGCCGGATTTTCACGCGCGTGCGGCGAGTTGTCAGCGCGCCGGCCTGGTGGACTTTGATGCTGATCGTCGGTGTCGTGTGCTTCGTCTGGGTGTGCTCGGCGTTGTTCGGCGGAACATTCCGGTCATACGTCCCGGTCACATTGACCTCCGATCGCTCGGGTCTGGTGATGGAGACCGGGGCCAAGGTCAAACTGCGCGGCGTTCAAGTCGGCCGGGTCGCGGCGGTGACAGGCGGGAACGGACCGGCGAGTTTGAAGCTGGAGATCGACCCCGATCAGATCAAACGCATCCCGGCCAATGTGGAGGCGCAGATCCGCGCCACGACGGCGTTCGGTTCGAAGTACGTCGACCTCATCTATCCGGACCACCCCAGCCCACAGCGGCTGGCCGCCGGGGCGGTGCTGCGGTCGAGCAACGTCAGCACCGAGGTGAACACGGTGTTCCAGAACCTTGTCGGGGTGCTGAAGCAGATCGAACCGGCCAAACTCAACGCGGTGCTGGGCGCGCTCGCCGAGGGGGTGCGCGGCCAGGGGCAGCGCATCGGCGAAGCCACCACCGATGCCGACCAGGTGCTGCAGGCGGTCAACCCGCGGATGGACGCCGTACGGCAGGACTTCCGCTCGTTTGCGGAATTCAGCCAGACCTACAGCGCGGCCGCCCACGACATCCTCACAGTTCTCGACTCCGCAAGCACCACCAGCAGCACCATCACCACTCAGGCCTCCGAACTCGATGCCCTGCTGCTGGCGACCATCGGGTTCTCGCGGGCCGGCAGCGACCTGCTCGGGCCCACCGAGAACAACCTGATTCGCTCGATCGATTTGCTGGAGCCCACGACCGACCTGCTGTTGAAGTACAACCCGGAGTACACCTGCACGCTGCAGGGCGGGTTGTGGCTCCTGCAAAACGGCGGCTGGGAGGAAACCGGCGGCCTGAACGGTTATTCGGTGATCACCGACGCGGGCTTGCTATTCGGTGACGACCCTTACAAATATCCGGACAACTTGCCGATCGTTGCTGCCAAGGGCGGACCTGGCGGTAAGCCCGGGTGCGGATCGCTGCCGGATGCCAGCAAGAACTTTCCGGTGCGCTATCTGGTGACCAACACCGGTTGGGGCACCGGCCTCGACGTCCGGCCGAACCCGGGTATCGGGCACCCGTGGTGGATCGACTACTTCCCCGTTACTAGGGCTGTGCCGGAGCCGCCCAGCATCCGTGGGGTGAAACCCCCGGCCATCGGCCCGGTGCCTTACCCGGGTGCGCCACCGTACGGCGCGCCGCTGTACGGCCCGGACGGGACGCCGCTCTATCCGGGGGTTCCGCCGCCCCCACCGCCAGCTCCCGAGCCGGCACCGGCGGCGCCGGCGACCGGCGCGGAACCCCCGCCAACACCCTGACCGACGACTGCGAGGACCGAACATGAGAGACAACCTGCGCGGTGTCATCTGGCGCCTCGCGGTATTCCTGACGGTGTGTGGGCTGGGGACGTTCGTGCTGCTGGCGGTGTTCGCCCAACTTCGCTTCGAGGCGCAGACCACCTACAAAGCCGAGTTCAAGAATGTGACCGGCCTGGCGGAGGGCAACTTCGTCCGGATCGCCGGTGTCGAGGTCGGCAAGGTGAAGAACATCTCGATCAAGGACGACACCGTTGCGGTCGTCGAATTCTCGACCGACGACTCGGTGGTCCTGACCAAAGGCGCCAGGGCCGCGATCCGCTACGAGAACTTGATCGGCGGCCGATACATGGCGCTCGAGGAAGGCGCCGGCAGTGTCGACCGGCTCAAACCTGGCCAGACAATCCCCGTGTCGCAGACTGAGCCCGCGCTAGATCTGGACGCCCTGATAGGCGGTTTTCGGCCGCTGTTCCGCGCACTGGATCCCGATCAAGTCAACGCGCTCAGCGGCCAATTGGTGCAAGCCTTCCAAGGGCAGGGTGCGACGATCGGCTCGTTCCTCACCCAGGTCACTGCGCTCACCAATACCCTGGCAGACCGGGACCAGCTGATCGGGCAAGTCATCACCAATCTCAACGTCGTCCTGGGTTCGCTCGGTGACCAAAGCCAACAGTTCGACAAGGCGGTCACTTCGCTTTCCGAGTTGGTCGGGGGCCTCGCGGCCCGTAAGAAAGACATCAGCAACGGCCTGGCGAACGCCAGTGGGGCGGCAGGAACCGTCGCGGACCTGCTGTCGCAGGCCCGGCCGCCACTAACCAAGGTCGTCCATGAGGGCGACAGGACCGCGGGCATCGCGGTCGCCGACCACGACTACCTGAATACCTTGCTCGACAAGCTTCCCGACAAGTACCGGCTCCTCGCCAGGCAGGGCATCTACGGCGACTACTTCAACTTCTATCTCTGTGACCTGATCCTGAAGGTCAACGGCAAGGGCGGCCAGCCCGTGTTCGTGAAGCTGGCAAGCCAGAGCACCGGGCGGTGCACGCCCAAATGAAATCCTTCGCGGAACGTAGTCCACTGGCCATCGGAGCGATCGGTGTCGCGTTGACCGCCGGGGTCATGCTGGCGGCACTGCAGTACGACAAATTGCCGTTTTTGTCCGGTGGCAACAAATACGAAGCGTATTTTGCCGAGGCAGGAGGCTTGCACGGCGGGGACGCGGTACAGGTATCCGGATTCCGGGTGGGTCAGGTTTCCAGCGTCGACCTAGACGGCAACAAGGTGCTCATCAAATTCAACGTCGACAAGAAGATCAGGCTGGGCGACCGTACCGAGGCGGCGATCAAAACCAAGAGCTTGCTCGGCGCGAAGATCCTCGAGGTCACCCCGCGTGGAGAAGGCAGGCTGAAGGGTGCGATTCCGGTGGACCGCACCACCGCGCCATATCAATTGCCTGACGCGCTGGGGGATTTGACCACCACGATCAGCGGTCTGAACACGTCCCAGCTGTCCGATGCCCTGCAGACGCTGGCACAAACCTTCCGGGACACTCCACCGGATTTACAGGTCGCGGTGCAAGGGGTGGCACGCTTCTCCGAGACGCTGAACAGGCGCGACGCCCAACTGCGGAACCTGCTGGCGAACGCCAACAAGGTGACGGGGGTGCTCTCCGAGCGGACCGACCAAGTTGTCAGCCTGATCGCCAACACGAACGCGCTGTTGGTTCAATTACGAACAGAAAGCGATGCGCTGGAACGCCTTTCGGGCAATATCTCCGTACTTTCCAAGCAGCTGTCCGGATTCGTCGCCGAAAATCGCGCAACGCTGCGGCCGGCGCTGGACAAACTCAACGGCGTGTTGACCATCGTCGACAACCACAAGGACCAGGTCAAGCAGAGCCTCAAGCTGCTCGAGAAATACGCGATGGGACTAGGTGAAGCGGTAACCTCCGGCCCCTTCTTCAAAGCGTATCTGGGCAATCTGATACCGGGTCAATTCCTGCAGCCCTTCATCAATGCGGCGTTCTCCGACCTGGGTCTGGATCCCAACGTGCTGTTGCCGTCTCAACGGCACGATCCACACACCGGCCAGCCGGGCACGCCGCCGCTGCCCGTCCCCTACCCACGCACCGGTCAGGGGGGCGAGCCGAGGCTGACGCTGCCCGACGCCATCACCGGCAATCCCGGCGACCCCCGTTATCCCTATCGCCCGCCCCTACCGGCTCCTCCACCGGGCGGCCCACCGCCCGGCCCTCCGGCCGGATATGCGCCAACGCCCGTCCCCACCACGCCCGGAGCGCCCGCGGAGGGAGGACAGTGACCCGCTCACGCGCGAGGATCGGCCTTGCGATCGGCCTGGCGATCACGCTGATCGCCGGGTTTGTGGTCGCGCTGCGATCCGCCGATGCAGCCGACCGGACCAGGATCACTGCGTATTTCGACAACGCCAACGGGCTGTACGCCGGTGACGACGTGCGCATCCTCGGCGTGTCTGTAGGAAAGATCGACAAGATCGAGCCGCACCCCCAGCACGTCAAGGTTGAATTCTGGATCAACGCGAAGTACAAGGTGCCCGCCGACGCCGACGCGGTCATCGTGTCGCCGTCTCTGGTCACAGCGCGGGCCATCCAATTGACACCCGCGTACACCCATGGCCTGGCGATGCACGACGGCGCGGTCATTCCCCAGAACCGCACGGCCGTCCCGGTCGAGTGGGACGACCTGCGCACCCAGTTGCAGAAGCTGACCGATTCGCTGCAGCCCACCCAACCCGGCGGCGTCAGCACACTGGGCGCCTTAATCGACACCACCGCCGACAACTTGCGCGGCCAGGGCGCCAACATTCGCGACACCATCATCAAACTGTCGCAAGCGTTTTCGGCGTTAGGCGATCACAGCACCGACATCTTCGGCACCGTCAAGAATCTGTCGATCGTGGTATCGGCGCTGCAATCCAGCACGAACCTGCTCAAACAGTTGAACACCAACCTCGCGGGGGTGACCGCGCTGTTCGCCAACGAGCCGAACAAGGTTGCCAACGCGATCCGCGATCTGGACACAGCCGTCGGCGACGTCCAGGGTTTCGTGGCCGAAAACCGTGAATCGCTGGGAACGACGTCAGACAAGCTGGCGTCGGTGACGAACGCGGTCGTCGACAGCCTCGACACCGTCAAGGAAATCCTGCACATCGGCCCCAACGCCTTTCAGAACTTCACCAACATCTATCAGCCCGCACAGAGCGCTTTGACAGGTATCGCGGCCTTCAGCAACTTCGCCGACCCGATCTCGTTCTTGTGCGGCGCCATACAGGCGGCATCGCGCCTGGGCGCTGAGCAATCGGCAAAGCTGTGCGTGCAATACCTGGCACCCATCATCAAGAACCGGCAGTACAACTTCCCTCCGCTCGGCTTGAACCCCTTCGTCGGCACGGCGGCGCGGCCCAATGAGATCACCTATAGCGAGGACTGGCTGCGTCCGGATTACGTTCCGCCGCAACCGCCCTCGCCGCCGGCCGCACCACCGGCGGGCGGCGCTCCGTTGGCTGCCGACCAGGGTCCACCCCCCGGTGCGGGCGCGCCGGCGGACATCGCGCCCGTAACGCCCCCGGGTGCGGTTGCGACAAATCCGGCCCAGGGCCTGCCCGGGATGATGGTGCCGCCTGGAGGGGACTCGTGATGCGAACCCGCCGGCGTCGCGTCGCTGCCGCTCTGGTGTTGTCGGTGTTGTTGATGGCCGTCGCGTCCGGCTGTGGTTGGCGAGGGGTCAACTCGCTTTCGCTTCCTGGAACCCAGGGAAACGGCCCCGGCTCGTTCGAGATCAAGGCTCAGCTGCCCGACGTGACGAACATCCAGCAGAATTCCCTGGTCCGCGTGGGTGACGTGAACGTAGGCCACATCACCAAAATCGAGCGCCAGGGTTGGCACGCACTGGTGACGATGCGGGTCAACGGCGGCGTCAACCTGCCGGCCAACGCGACCGCCAAGGTGGGCCAGACCAGCCTTCTCGGCTCGCTGCACATCGAGCTGGCGCCGCCGACCGATGTCGCCCCGAAGGGAAGACTCCATGACGGGTCACTCATTCCGCTGTCGTCCGGCTCCACCTACCCGACCACCGAGCAAACGCTGGCCGCGATATCGACTCTGCTCAACGGGGGCGGGCTCGCCCAGGTTCAAGACATCACC
The DNA here is from genome assembly GCF_025263485.1 of Mycobacterium sp. SMC-2. Taxonomy (NCBI): domain Bacteria; kingdom Bacillati; phylum Actinomycetota; class Actinomycetes; order Mycobacteriales; family Mycobacteriaceae; genus Mycobacterium; species Mycobacterium sp. SMC-2. Next base: position 4,466,809 of record NZ_CP079863.1, on the reverse strand, counting down.
AGGGCCTTCAGCACGGCCTTCGCCGGCCGGGAAAAGGACCTCAGGAACCTCATCGAACAACTCGACACGTTCATCGCGCATCTCAACAAACAGACTGACGACATCATCCACGCCACCGACAGTCTCAATAATCTCGTCGGTCAGTTCGCCGATCAGAAGCCGGTGATGGACAGGGCGCTGCGGACGATCCCCGATGCGCTGAGCGTACTCAGGGACGAGCGGGACAACCTGGCACAAGCGGTCGACCAGCTGGGCAGGTTCAGCGCTCTGGCTGCGCAATCAGCCAACCTAACCAAGGACGCCCTGGTCAAGGAGCTTCACCAGCTCGGGCCGGTGCTCGAGTCGCTGGCCAACGCCGGCCCGGCGCTGACCCGCTCATTGAGCTTCTACCTGACCTACCCGTGGCCGAACGAGACGATCGACAACTGGTTCCGCGGCGACTACGCCAACCTCACGCTCATCATCGACCTCACGCTCAGCCGTATCGACTCGGGCATCTTCACCGGCACCCGTTGGGAGGGCAACCTGACCCAGCTGGAGATGCAATGGGGCCGCACGATAGGGCAGATGCCCAGCCCGTATACCGCTGCCAATCCTCTGATCGTCCCCTACCACTTCGATCAGGGTCGCTGACGTGACCACTCGACGGATCAAGATTCAGCTGGCGATCTTCATCGTGGTATCAGTGGTCGCGGCCGGGTTCATGCTCGTCGACTATGTCAGGTTGCCGGCGATGTTGGGCGTTGATCGTTATACCGTCACCCTCGACTTGCACGAGTCGGGAGGGTTGTACGCGCGAGGCAACGTGACCTATCGCGGCATCGAGGTCGGGCGCGTCGAATCTGTCAGTCTCACTGACTCCGGTGTGCAAGCCGTGCTGTCACTGCGGTCCGACGTGGCGATCCCTTCCGATCTCGAGGCCCAGGTGCACAGCGAAAGCGCGGTCGGCGAGCAATACGTCGCCCTGATACCACGCGACGGGGCATCCCGACCGCTGAAGAACGGCGACGTCATATCGGCGAGCCGGACGACGGTGCCACCGGACATCAACAACTTGCTGGATGCGACCAACCGTGGCCTGCAGGCGATTCCGCGCGACAACCTGAAGACAGCTGTCGACGAGGCGTATGCGGCCGTCGGCGGGTTGGGTCCCGAAATCCGGCGGTTCGTCAACGGTTCGACCACCCTGGCCATCGATGCCCGCACCAACCTCGACGCGTTGACCACGGTGATCGACCAGTCGCAGCCGGTGCTGGACTCGCAGACGCAAACCTCCGACGCAGTCCGGGCATGGGCGGCACACTTGGCCGTGATCACCCGGCAGTTGCAGTCAGAAGACAGCGCGGTGAACGGCGTCCTCACCAAGGGCGCGCCGGCTGCCGGCGAAGCGCGCGCGCTCTTCGAGCGACTGCAGCCCTCGCTGCCACTGCTCCTGGCCAACTTGGTCAGCGTCGCCGATGTCGGCATCACCTATCGCAATGACCTCGAGCAGTTGCTGGTCCTGCTGCCCCAGGCCACCGGGATCCTGGAGGCGTTCGTCGTGCCCAACCGGAACACCAAGCAGGCCTACCGGGGTGCCTATCTGGACTTCAACCTCAACCTCAACCTTCCGCCGGCGTGTACCACCGGGTTCTTGCCCGCCCAGCAAATGCGATCGCCCACCGAGGTGGACGCTCCGGATCGACCCGAGGGCGACTTGTACTGCCGAATACCGCAGGACTCGCCGTTCAACGTCCGCGGGGTGCGCAACACACCGTGCGAGACACGTCCGGGCAAGCGCGCCCCAACGGTCAAGCTGTGCGAGAGCGACGAGAACTACGTTCCGCTCAATGACGGCCTGAACTGGAAAGGCGACCCGAACGCCACCCTGTCCGGTCAGGACATTCCCCAGCTGCCGCCGGGATCCCCGCCACAAGCGGCACCATCCCCGCCGCCGGCGCCCCCGCCGCCGCTCGCGTTTGCTCAGCACGACCCGGCTACCGGTACATATATCGGGCCTGACGGGAGGGTGTACAAGCAATCCAACCTAGCCCAGACTGCACCAAAGGAGAAGAAATGGCAGGACCTGCTGATACCGCCGACGGGGAACTGAGCGGGTCCCCGTCCAAGCCCGTTGGCGCCGAGGAAGATTCGTCAACTGGTGATGGCGAGGTTGCCACTGAGACTGCCGAGGCGCCGGCAGCCGGTGAGGGCGAGATAGCGACGACGGCCAGCGAAAGCACAGACGAAGCGAATGGCAGCGGCGACTCCGAGTTCGCCGAAGATGGCGAGGCTGTCGCAACCAGCAAAGGCCCGCGCTCCGGCGTGCGGCTGGCCTTGGCTTTCGGAATTGCGGCCATGCTGACGCTGGGCGCACTGGCCGGTTGGCTGGGCTACCACGCGTACCAGGGGCACGAGGCCGCCAAGCAGCGGGAGCTTTTCCTGCAGGTCGCTCGGCAAGGTGCGGTCAACCTGACAACAGTTAGCTACATGGAAGCAGAAGCAGACGTCCAGCGGATCCTGGATTCGTCGACCGGCACCTTGTACGACGACTTCTTGAAGCGGTCGCAGCCCTTCATCGAGGTCCTCAAGCAGGCGCAGTCGACGTCAGCGGGCACGGTCACGTCGGCCGGTCTCGAGTCCGTCAATGGTGACGAGGCTCAGGTACTGGTGACGGTTCAGGTGAAGTCGTCGAATGCCGGGGCCGGCGAACAGGCCCCCCGAGCTTGGCGGATGCGCATGAGCGTGCGGAAGATCGGCGACAGCGCCAAGGTCTCCAACGTCGCGTTCATCCCATGACCGACTCCGGCAGACCACGACTTACGGATAGAGGTAATCATGCTTGTCAGAATTGAGGATGTGACTGACGAACGCGTCGTAGATGACGACAGCGCCGACAACGACAGTGGGCAGCCTGTCGAGACAGCTGGTTCGCCCGAAGGCACCGTGTCCAGGGACGCTGATGTCGCGATTGAGCGCGAAGACGACGACACAGAAACCAAGGCCACTCAACCGGAGGCGCGCTCCAAGCGTCGTGCGTCTTTTGAACGCGCGATTGCTTTCGCGGTGCTTCCCGGGCTGGTACTGATGGTCGCAATGGCCGCAGCCTTCCTGAAGTGGGAAGATGCATCGACGCGGGCGGCAGACAATGCACGGGTGGAGTCCATGCGGGCCGCGAAGGACAGCACAATCGCGCTTCTTTCTTATCGGCCCGACACCGTAGACAAAGACCTGGGCGCGGCCCGCGATCGGCTGACCGGCAGTTTCCGCGACTCCTACACCAAGCTCATCCACGATGTGGTCATCCCCGGTGCCAAACAGAGGAAGATTTCGACAGTCGTCGATGCCCCTGCCGTCGCTTCGATATCAGCCAATGCGAACCACGCGGTCGTGCTGGTGTTCGTCAATCAGACCACCATCATCGGCAACGATGCGCCTACCGCAACCGCGTCCAGCGTCCGGGTGACCCTCGAAAAGATCGACGGCCGCTGGCTGATCTCCGACTTCACGCCAGTATGAGCACCGGAGCGGGACCGGACCATGTGAGGCTGAGTGGACGGTTCGCACAGCGCGAGTTGCGGAAGGACATGTGGCGGCGCTAGCGGACCGGCATACAGGGCTGAGTATGGTAGTGAATTCGCCTCGATAGATATATTATATACACTATGTCCGACATGATTGAGATTTGGCGCCAGATCAGCTTGACCCCTCTGGCTAGCGGTTTCTGCCTCGGTGAAGGTCCGCGTTGGTTTGAGGGCCTGCTGTGGTTTTCCGACCCGCCGGGTGGGGCGGTGCACACCGTCAATCTCTCCGGAGCAACGAGCACACTGCCTCTCCCTGGTCACGCTCCGTCCGGTTTAGGATTCCGACCTGACGGGTCATTGCTAATCGCCTCCACCGAGAGTCGGCGGATACTGCGATATGACGGTGAAATAGTCTCGACCGAAGCCGATTTGAGCCACACCGTCCCGGCCAACCTCGGCGGCATGGTCGTCGACGAACTTGGGCGCGCATACGTCGGATGCCAAGTTCGCGGCGGGGTGATCGTCCGGATCGATCCTGACGGTAGCCAGACCGTTGTCGCCGAAGAGCTCGACATTCCCAGCGGAATGGGCATCACCTCCGACGGCGAATCAATGATCGTCGCCGAGTCGGGGAGCCGTCGGCTGACCGCCTTCGCCGTAAGCGAGGATGGGGCCCTGTCGGATCGACGGATCTTCGCTGACGGACTCGCTGGACCTCCCAATGGCATTGCGCTGGATGTCGACGGCGGAGTTTGGACCTCGATGACAGCGGCGCACCAATTCTTGCGGGTCCTCGAGGGCGGCAGGGTCACGGATCGCGTCGACATGGCTGGGCGCAGTGCAAACGCCTGCACGCTCGGTGGACCGCAGCGCCGGACACTATTCCTGCTGTCAAGCACCCAGGCCGGTCGTCAACGTCTGACCGAGACGAAATCCTGCCGCGTTGACGCGGTAATGGTTGACATTCCAGGCGCGGGCTTGCCCCAGCCCGACAAGGAAGTCAAGGTAGCGACTTGCCCCTGAGAGGTCGGCTTCAGCGTGCAATCATCCTCTCACTGAAGCGATTTGAGGATTTAGCTTCGACATGGCACTGAGCAGAGCTGACACACTGGCGACACCTCTAATCCGAACGGCTGACCGCTTTTTCAACCGCGACGTACAACCCATCGCGTTGCTGGAGTGGGCGAAGCTTCGAAGCGATCCCGACTATTGCTGCGTCGGGTACTGGGAGGGCGAAGGTGGGGCCTGGGTCTACACCTTCTGGCTCGGCCTCGACATCAGTTTCGGCGCCGGTGCGGAGGCGTCGGCAATCTTCGACACGCATGTTTCTGCGTATGGCAGTCAACCCTATGCCGACTGGACCTGTCCCACGGACTCAATCGAGCGGGCGCAAGCGCTGCATCAGCGAGTCGTCGAATACGTGGAACGGGGAATGACGCCGCCGACGTGGGACCTCGAGGGCATTTGATGCTCAAGGTCATCGAGATATGTTGTCGACCCACAACTGGCTGCGGTCACGGTGTCGCTTGCCAGGGTGATGGGACCACCGTTTTGCCATGAGCATGGGACCGGTTGTTTCCGGTTGCTGGCCGTGGGGTGATGGTGACTGATGACCTGGCTGCTGGTCAATTCGGCTGGTCCGAATTGACCGGCTTTCGAGGACGGGGTTTCTGGCGTTGCCGGTAGGACTCGCCCTCGACGACGAGTTCGTAGGCCGCGGATTGGAGCCGGTCCATCGCCGACTGGGCCAGGAGTGGGTCGGCCATCATGGTGAGGATCTCCGGTGGTTCGCGGTTGCTGGTGATGACCGTTGATGCGGTGCGGTGGCGTTCCACGATGAGCTCGTAGAAGTCATTGGTCTCGGTGGCCTCAAGCCGGTGCAACGCGAGGTCATCGATGATGAGCAGCTCGACGCGGTGTAGTTTGCGCATCTCGTCTTCATAGCTGCCGTCTAGCCGTGCTCCGCGGAGGCGTTTGAACAGTTTGTCGGCGCGTTCGGTATGCACGCTGTGGTGACGTCGCACGGCGATGTGGCCTAATGCGTTGGCCAGGAACGTTTTTCCGACTCCGACCGGTCCCATGATGAGCACGTTGTAGGCGTCGGCCAGAAACCGCAGCGAGGTCAACTCTGCCCATAGTTGGCGGTCGTAGCTGACCGCGGCGGTGTCATCCCAGGCCTGCAGCTGCATCTGCGGATCCAATTGTGCTGTCTTGGCGCGGCGGGCGGCGGACTCGCGGTCGCGGCGGGTGACCTCATCGGCTAGCAGCATTTCCAGGAAGTCGTGGTGTGGCAGCCGATTCGATCGTGCCAGCGCGAGCCGTTCGGGCAGGGTGTCGAGCAGGCGGCCGAGCTTGAGGCGGCGCATCAGCGCTTTGAGGTCTGCAGACACCTCGATCGGCTTGACCGCGGGGGTGGCATCGGGGCGGCGGGTTGTGCTCATGAGGGCCTGCGCACCGCGAAGTCGGTGGCCGCGCGGACGAACCGCGACGCCTGCGGCGGGTTCGGGATCAGCGGCAGCTGTGCGCCGGCACCGCGGGTAAGCATGCGCTCGATCAGCCCGACGTCGATGACCTCGGCGTCCAGCGCGCGCTGGCAGGCGTCATCGACCGCGTCGGCGCCGTGGCGGCGCACCAGTCCCAGGAGTCGGTAGACCTGGCGCATCTTGGTCCACGGCAGCGGATGCTCCAGCACCGCCGCCGCGTAGGCGCCGACATGCTGCCCGTGTGCGGATGCCTTGCGCTGCAAGGTGTTGATATCTCGCATCGCATAGACCGACACCTCGGCCGGTAGATCAGCGGGGTCGGTATGGCGGCGTCCTGGCGCCATGACCGGATGGACCTTGATCAGCTCACCGCGCCAATACAGCTTCACCGTGCGCGCATCCACCCGGGCATCCAGCCGGCGCCCAATCAGCTCACCGGGAACGCTGTAGAGCGCCTTGGCGACCTGCACGTGCCGATCGGGAGCCACCTTGGGCCGGCTCCAGGTCGGGATGTCGAACACCTCGTCGGGTGCCGGTTTGAGGTGGGGTAGCTCGTCGGTGGCGAATACCTCGGCCGGGCGCAGCCGAGTGGTGCCGTGTATCCGCATCCCCGCCACCTGCCCACACCACTGCTCGGCTCGTGCCCGGCAGTCACTCAGATTCCGAAAGTCTTCTCCAGCAAAGAAATTCGACCGAACATATTGGACACAGCGCTCAACCCTAGGCTTGTCGCGCGGGCTGCGGATGCGGGTGGGGTCCACGACGAAGCCCCGCGCCTGAGCGTATTCGCGGAAGGCGTCATTAAGTTTCGGATCGGTCGCATCAGCCTTGTCGACGATGGCCTTCATGTTGTCGGGGATCGCCACCGCGAACACCCCGCCGAAGAATGCCCACGCGGCCTCAAACCCGGCGATCACCTCGTGAAGCGTCTGCCGGTAGGTCGGCCAGACGAACATGTGCCGCGAATACACCGCAGTGAAGATCAACCCCTGCACTACCCGCCGGCGGCCATCCGCGGCATCAGTGAGCATTCCGAGCCGACCGAAATCGACCTGCAGTTCAGCACCGGGCTCGCAATCGGCCACCGGCACCGTGGCCTGCCGAATCCCGAACCCCAATTCCGTTGTGGCATAGCGATGCAACGTTCGATACGACACCACCACGCCCCGACGCCCAAGCAGCGTGTGCACCTTCGTCAGAGTCAAGTCTTGCTTCAGCCACGCCTTGATCTGCTCGTGCTGGGCGGCGATGGTCTCCCAGGCCTGGCTCTTGCCGTTGGGCCGACTCGGCCGCACGCCGGCGATCACCGCCGCCAACAGCTCGTCGGTCAACTGACACCCGTCGCCGTCACGGTCCAGCCCGCACGCGCGGGCGCGGTCCACATACCGGCGCACCGTTTTGCGGTCCGTGCCCGATAACCGGGCCACCTCGCGCAACCCATGACCCTGCAGCCACAACCGCAGCATCTCCCTGACTTCGATCACCGACACCTCCCGGTAGCTCATTCGGCCAATACAGCGGCCGAGCAACCGGAAGCCCCCAACGCCACGCCGGGGTGGTCCCATAACTGGCAAAACAGCTAGCCAGATGGTCCCATCACTGGCAATCGGGTGGTCCCATGCTCATGGCAAAACCGGCGCCGAGCTGGTCCCTTATTCCTGGCAGCCGACAGTCACGGGCTGTGACTCCGGAAGATTTCCTGGCGAAGCCTCGGATGTGCTCCAAAAAAGCTTTGCTGTCAATGTAATTCGAGATCAAAGGTTACAAATGGCCCGAGCCGAAAACGACCGATGGGACTTGAAGTCGAGCGTGGGCGCCACCGCGACGATGGTGGCCGCCCAGCGGGCGTTAGCACATCGCGACAAGCTGATCGATGACCCATTCGCCGAGCCGCTGGTGCGAGCCGCGGGTCACCACTACTCGATCCGGCTCGTTGACGGCAGCATTGAGTCCCAAGAGGATCCGGAATCCACCGTGCGGCGATCGGTCGACGCCATAACGGTGCGCACCCGATTCTTCGACCGGCTGTTCAACGATGCGGCTGCGTCAGGCGTGCGTCAGGCGGTGATTCTCGCGGCGGGACTGGATACCCGCGCCTACCGATTGTGGTGGCCTAAGGAAACTGTCGTCTTCGAACTGGACCAGCCCGCAGTGATCGACTTCAAGACCGCTACGCTGGCCGATCTGCATGTAAAACCAAGGGCGGTCCAGCGAGCCATCGGTATCGATCTTCGCGACGACTGGCCGAAGGCGTTATTAGACAATGCCTTCGATCGCAGCAAGGCGACTGCCTGGATCGCGGAAGGTCTGTTGATCTATCTGCCGCCCGAAGCGCTGGGCCGCCTGTTTGAGAACGTAACCGAGCTCAGCGGGCCGGGAAGCACGATGGCCACCGAGTACGTCCCCGACATGAGCGTGTTTTTTGGCGCACGCGCCCAGAGCGTTGCCGAGCAAATGAAGAAGTCCGGCCACGACCTCGATGTCGCCGACCTCATCTACCACGGCGAACGCAGCCACGTGATCGAGCACCTTGGCCGGTTGGGCTGGCAAGTGTCCTCACAGACAAGCAAAGAGCTCCTTGAAGCTGACGGCTTCTCATACCCCGACGACGAGGATGCCGTACCGTTCGGCAACGCCAACTATGTCACCGCGATGCTGCTATAGGGCTAGCAACCAACCATCATTCGGTTTCGCGCAGACCTCGCGAATGTTTCTTCCGCCTCATCGGTCAGCATTCTCAGCCCCGATGCCATTGGCGGCTCGTCGAGCTAACCGGAGCCGAGATGCCGCAGCGGCAGTCGGCTTTCCCGAGCAGACACATCCGAGGACGTCGGTGCAGCCGTCCTGTACTTCGCGACATCGGCCACGACTGTGTGCATTCGGCCATGTTGTGTTTCCAGTTGTCTGCGACTCAAACGGCCGTAGAGTTCTCGGATCCCCACAAAGATGAGAATGGCGCGAGGTTAGCCCTTGACACTGTGGCTACAGTGTTGTAGAAAACTCGACATCTGTGACTAAGGGCGTCCTCCGCACATGCGGGTCGCCGCACCGAAGTGACTGGATATCAGGTGCCCACAGCGTCGTATGCGATGTCGCTCCCTTCCGCTGGAAGCGAGCCAGCTTCCGAGCGGTCCGATGTCTCTGCGATTAGCAGCGGTTGGTTTGGTCAGAAGACACCGCTTGAGGCGCGCTGGGCCGCCGTTGAGCGTCAGGACACTCCACTACTCGTATGCCTGCACGGTGGTGGTTACGACAACCGCTACTTTGACGCGCCACGTTGTTCACTGCTGTGCCAGGCAAGCGCGGCGGCCTTCGGTGTTGTCTCGCTTAGCCGACCCGGATATCCCGCTGACGACGATTCTGCGCGCCGCCAGCCGTCCTTCTCGCAGGCGGCGGAGATAATCGCCGACGTCGTCACCCATATTTGGGACCAATTGGGCGAAGGCCGTCCGGGCATTGTGCTGATTGGGCACTCGATCGGCGCGGCGATCGCCATCCACGTCGCAGCGAAGAAGGTCTCCTGGCCGCTGATTGGGCTGGCGATCTCCAGTGTTTGCGACTCACTTGCGCCCGTCGTGGTTGAGCTGATCGGGCAGCTGCCCACCGACGTCGCTTTGAGCATGCCGGGCGATCTTATCCGCCCGCTCTTCTACGGCCCGGACTGGACCTTGAACACGACGACCCTGGCCGACGTCGCGGATCTGCCGGTGAGCACCCCATCGGCCGACCTCGTGGAACTGAACACCAGCTGGGCAGATGACCTACCGAAAGTCGCCTCCCGCGTTGAGGTTCCGCTGCACTACGTGCTCGCCGAGTTCGACGGGCTTTGGGAGACATCAGCTGAGCGGGTCGCCACCATCGCCGGCCTATTCTCCCGAGCGCCGTTTGTGGAGGCATCGTTTTGGCGCGGCGTCGGACACAACATTGAACATCACCGGCTCGGCGAAGCCTACGGACGGGCCGTGCTCGCTTTCGCTGAACGCTGCGCAGTCGAGACAGATCGACCGAAGGCTTAGTCGGACGGCACCCACGCTTCTGGGTCAGTGGTCAGGCCTACTCGCGGGTGCGAAAGGCCCGTTGGTTTCTTACCTCGCCGCGGCTGGTGTGCGCGGCGGTCTTGGACAACCGGTCGCCGATCGCAACAGCTCTGCGTCGAAGTGCACATCGCAGCGGGCCCCGGCGTAGTGGGCTCCGACGCAGACCTGCGGCCAGTCAGGCGTCACCTAAGCCGAAATGGCAAGCATCAGCCGAAAACGCCGTCAGGCAGCACCCGAAGACGAAATGTCACGCATCCACCGAGGTCATACACACTGGCCAGTGCCCCCGGCACGACTCGAACGTGCGACCTAGGGATTAGAAGGCCCTTGCTCTATCCACCTGAGCTACGGAGGCGTTGTGCAGGTCAGTCTATTCCAACGGCGTGTCGCGACACGACTCGCCGCCGCCACGCGCGCGAAAAGCGTTCCGGCCCCGCGGTTATCAGTTATGGTGGTGACCCTCGACACACGTAGAACACCGGCCGGTCACCGGCCGTTTACCGCAACGAGGCGTGTGCATACCGTCGAGGGGTGGCGTTGCTATGAGCGTGACCATGCACTTGACTTCACGGTGCTCGTGGGCCGGTACCCAGGCAGCACGCCTGGCGGCCGACGCGATGGACGTCTACCGGGCCGGCACGCTGTTGCTGCGCGGTTCGCCGCTCGCGGTCGGCTTCGTCGCCGGCTGGCTTGCCACGGAGTTTCCCCCGCACGTCCTGACCGGCCACGCGTTGTCGCGGGTTGCGCACCCGTCCATCGGCCGCGTCGGCACCACCTGGGCGGCGCAGCGGGCCGATCGGGCCCTCACCGCCGCGCTCGAGCAATCGTTCGGACCGGGCTTCCGTGAGCAGGTGTGCCACCCGGCCAGCGACAAGACCGTCTGTGCCCCGCCCGGCGGCGTGTTGAGCAGGCCCGGGCCGCACCGCCGGTACGCGGCGCAGACGTCCAACATCTCCTACGGCCCCGGAGGACGCGACAACCTGCTCGACATCTGGCGGCGCGACGATTTGGCGCCGGGTTGCCGGGCGCCGGTGCTGATTCAGGTTCCCGGTGGGGCGTGGACGGTCGGCGATAAGCGGGTGCAGGCCTACACGCTGATGAGCCGCATGGCCGAACTCGGCTGGATCTGCGTCTCGATCAACTACTGCAAGAGCCCGCGTTCCACGTTTCCCGCGCACCTGATCGACGTGAAAAGGGCGATCGCATGGGTCCGGCAAAACATCGCCGACTACGGCGGTGATCCCGACTTCATCGCGATCACCGGCGGATCGGCGGGTGGCCACCTGGCTTCGCTGGCGGCGCTGACCCCGAACGACCCGGCGTTCCAGCCCGGATTCGAGGGCGCCGACACGACGGTTCAGGCCGTCGCGCCCTACTACGGCGTCTACGACTTCACCGACTTCGACAACATGCACGAATTGATGCTGCCGTTTCTGGAGCACTTCGTCTTGAAGGCCCGCTACGCCGATCACCCCGAGCGGTTCATGGCGGCGTCCCCGGTCTCCTACGCGCACAGCGACGCGCCGCCCTTCTTCGTGCTGCACGGCGAGAAGGACGAACTGGTTCCCAGCGGCCAGGCGCGGGCCTTCTGCGCGGCGCTGCGCGCGGCGGGCGCTGCGACGGTGGCCCACGCCGAACTCGCGAACGCGCACCACGCGTTCGACATCCTCTCCACGGTTCGGTCGCGCCTGGCCGCCGACGCCGTCTCGGACTTCTTGGGTGTCGTGTACGGCCGGCGCGTCAGCTCGCTGCTGGACGCGGTCCCGCTGGCGGCCACCCCTGCGAGCTGACTCGCACCGCGACCGCTCCTTTCACCAGCGCGGCAACCCGGCTAGCGTTGTGTTGGCGAAGGTTGGTGGGTCCAAGGCAGGAGGCTTGAGCGACGGTGACAGGATTGACGCGTCCGTGAGCGAATCCGTCGAGGTCGTGCAGTTATCCGATCAGCTCGGACCGGTCGACTATCTGATGCACCGGGGAGAAGCGAATCCCCGCACCCGGTCGGGCATCATGGCGTTGGAACTCCTCGACACCACGCCGGACTGGGACAGGTTCCTGGCCCGATTCGAGAACGCCTCGCGGCGCGTGTTGCGGCTGCGGCAGAAGGTGGTCGTGCCGACGCTGCCGACGGCATCGCCGCGCTGGGTGGTGGACCCCGATTTCAACCTCGAATTCCATGTGCGCCGGATGCGGGTGGCCGAGCCCGGCACCCTGCGCGACGTGTTCAACCTCGCCGAGGTGATCCTGCAGTCGCCGCTGGACATCTCCCGACCGCTGTGGACGGCCACCTTGGTCGAGGGTCTGGCCGACGGGAAAGCCGCGACGCTGCTGCACGTCAGCCATGCGGTCACCGACGGCGTCGGCGGGGTGCAGATGTTTGCGGAAATCTATGACCTCGAGCGCAACCCGCCGCCCAAGCCGACGCCCCCGCTGCCCATCCCTCAGGACCTCACGCCCAATGACTTGATGCGGCAAGGCATTAGCCACCTGCCCACCGCCGTGGTCGGTGGCGTCCTGAGCGCAGTGTCCGGGGCGGTATCGGTGGCCGGACGGGCGGTGCTGGAACCGGCGTCGACCGTGTCCGGGATCGTGGGTTACGCCCTGTCCGGGATGCGGGTGCTCAACCGGGCGGCCGAGCCGTCGCCGCTGCTGCGGCGGCGCAGCCTGGCCACCCGCACCGAAGCGATCGACATCCCGCTCTCGGATCTGCACCGGGCCGCCAAGGCCGGCGGGGGTTCGATCAACGACGCCTACCTCGCCGGCCTGTGCGGCGCCTTGCGGCGCTACCACGAGGCGCTCGGCGTGCCGATCAGCACGCTGCCGATGGCGGTACCGGTGAACCTGCGGGCCGAAGCCGATACGGCCGGCGGCAACCGGTTCACCGGCGTCAACCTGGCCGCACCCGTGGGCACCCTCGATCCGGTCTCGCGGATGAAGAAGATCCGCGCACAGATGACGCAGCGCCGCGACGAGCCCGCCATGAACATCATCGGTTCCGTCGCACCACTGCTCAGCGTCCTGCCGACCGCGGTCCTCGAGGGCATCACCGGCTCGGTCATCGGCTCCGACGTGCAGGCCAGCAATGTCCCGGTGTACCCCGGAGACACCTACATTGCCGGTGCAAAGGTGTTGCGGCAGTATGGCATTGGCCCACTGCCCGGGGTGGCGATGATGGTGGTGCTGATCTCGCGGGGCGGGTGGTGCACCATCACGGTGCGTTACGACCGGGCGTCGGTGCGCAACGAGCCGCTGTTCGCCCAATGCCTGCTGGAGGGCTTCGACGAAATCCTGGCGCTCGCCGGTGACGGGGCGACCCGCGCGGTGCCCGCTTCCTTCACCGAACCGGCGACCTCGGCACGAACGGCGGCCGGCTCATGAGCGCCCCGAAAGATCAGCGAGACGACGGCGGAACGCCCGGGGACATGCGGTTGCCGGGCTCGGTCGCCGAAATCATGTCCAGCCCACCGGGTCCCAGGATCGGGGCGTTCTTCGACCTGGACGGGACACTGGTGGCCGGCTTCACGGCGGTGATCCTCACCCAGGAGCGGCTGCTGCGCCGTGACATGGGTGTGGGCGAGCTGCTCGGCATGGTCCAGGCCGGGCTGAGCCACACGCTGGGGCGCATCGAGTTCGAAGACCTCATCGGCAAGGCCGCCGCCGCGTTGGCCGGCCGCGTGCTGGACGACCTGGAGGAGATCGGTGAGCGGCTGTTCGTGCAGCGGATCGAGTCGCGGATTTACCCGGAGATGCGCGAGCTGGTACGGGCGCACGTCGCGCGCGGGCACACCGTGGTGCTCAGCTCGTCGGCGCTGACCATCCAGGTCAACCCGGTGGCGCGGTTCCTCGGCATCTCCAACATGCTCACCAACAAGTTCGAGACCACCGAAGACGGCATCCTCACCGGCGGTGTACAGAAGCCGATCCTGTGGGGGCCGGGCAAAGCCGCTGCGGTGCAACGGTTTGCAGCCGAGAACGGCATCGACCTGCAGGACAGCTACTTCTACGCCGACGGCGACGAGGACGTCGCCCTGATGTATCTGGTCGGCAACCCGCGTCCGACCAATCCGGAGGGCAAAATGGCCGCCGTGGCCAAGCGCCGCGGCTGGCCGATCCTGCGGTTCAACAGCCGCGGTCCGGTGGGTCTGCGGCGCCAGCTGCGCACCCTCGCCGGCTTCGGCTCGATGTTCCCCGTCGCCGCCGGCGCCGTGGGCATCGGGGTACTGACCCGCAACCGGCGCCGCGGCGTCAACTTCTTCACCTCGACCTTCTCCCAGCTGTCGCTGGCGATCGCCGGCGTGCACCTCAACGTCATCGGGGGGGAGAACCTGACCGCGCAGCGCCCGGCGGTCTTCATCTTCAATCACCGCAACCAGGTCGATCCGGTCATCGCCGGCGCGCTGGTGCGCGACAACTGGATCGGCGTGGGCAAAAAGGAGCTGAAGAAGGACCCGATCATGGGCACGCTGGGCAAGCTACTCGACGGCGTGTTCATCGACCGCGACGATCCCGTCGCCGCGGTGGAGACGATGCGCGAGGTGGAAGACCGCGCCAAAAAGGGGCTGTCGATCGTGATCGCCCCGGAAGGCACCCGGGTGGACACCACCGAAGTCGGGCCGTTCAAGAAGGGCCCGTTCCGCCTCGCCATGGCGGCCGGAATCCCGATCGTCCCGATCGTGATCCGCAACGCGGAGCTCGTCGCCGCCCGCAACTCCACCGTCATCAATCCCGGCACGGTCGACGTCGCGGTATTCCCGCCTATTTCGGTGCAGGACTGGACCGTCGAGAACCTGCCCGAACGCATCGCCGAGGTCCGGCAGCTGTATCTCGACACGCTGGCCAACTGGCCCGTCGATGAGCTACCCCAGGTCGACCTGTACGCGGAAAAAAAGGCGGCGGCCAAGGCCAAGACGTTGGCGAAAAAGACTGCCGCCAAAGCCGTTTCGAAGGCGCCGGCAAAGAAAGCGCCGGCGAAGAAGGCCGCACCGAAACGCCGGCCAGCCAAGGCGAATCCCCACGAGTCCCAGGTCGCTCTCAAAGACGGTGAGGCACAACGGCCCACCGAAACGACCGCCGTTGCCGAACCGCCGCAATCCCCGCCCGAAGGGCGAAGGTGACCGAACCGGCCGCGGATACCACCGCAGTCCTCACCGGCCGAGACTCGCTGGTGTTGGCGGCCATGGCCTCGCCGGTCGAGAGGGAACTGGTAACGGCCTGGATGGCCCAACAGCGGGCCGACAAGCCGGAGGCGAGATTCGACGTCCTGGACCTGCCACGGCCACACGCGCCGCCCGACGCGCTGAGCGCGCTGATCGGGCAGCTCGAGGCCGGTGGCGGCGCCGACGACGACCGTTCGGTCGTGCCGGTGCGGGTGTTCTGGCTGCCGCCGCCCGATCGCGGCAGGATCGCCAAGCTGGCCGGCCTGCTCCCGGGTCGGGATCCCTACCACCCCAACGAACGCCAGCAACTGCAGATCATGCGTAACGCTCCCGAGCGGGCGCGGGTGGTGGCCGGGGAACCGGCGAAAGTCTCCGAACTGCGCCAGCAGTGGCGCGACACCACCGTGGGTGAGAACGAGACCGACTTCGCCCGATTCGTCATCCGCCGCGCGCTGTTGGCCCTGGAGCGCGTGGAGTACCGAATCCTGGGGCCGCACTACAAGTCTCCGCGCCTGGTCAAGCCGGAGATCTTGGAGTCCAGCCGATTTCGTGCCGGGCTGAAGAAGATCCCCGGCGCAACCGTCGAGGAGGCGGGTGGGATCCTCGACGAACTCGCCACCGGCTGGAGCCGGGTGTCCGTCGACCTCGTCGGTGTCCTCGGCAGGGCGCTCAGCCGCGGGTTCGATCCGGACATCGACTACGACGAATATCAGATCGCGGCCATGCGCGCCGCGCTGGAAACCCATCCCGCGGTGCTGCTGTTCTCGCACCGGTCCTACATCGACGGTGCGGTGATCCCGGTGGCGATGCAGGAGAACCGGCTGCCCCCGGTGCACGTGTTCGCCGGTATCAACCTGTCGTTCGGGGTGATGGGGCCGCTGCTGCGCCGGTCCGGCGCCATCTTCATCCGGCGCAACATCGGCGATGACCCCCTGTACAAGTACGTCCTGCGCGAGTACGTCGGCTACATCGTCGAGAAGCGGTTCAACCTGAGCTGGTCGATCGAGGGGACGCGTTCGCGGACCGGAAAGATGTTGCCGCCCAAGCTGGGTCTGCTGTCCTATGTGGCCGACGCGTACCTGGACGGCCGCAGCGAAGACATCTTGCTGCAGCCGGTGTCGATCGGATTCGATCAGCTGCACGAGACCGACGAGTATGCCGCCTACGCCCGCGGCGGCGAGAAGACGCCGGAGGGCGTCGTCTGGCTCTACAACTTCATCAGGGCGCAAGGCGAACGCAACTACGGCAAGATCTACGTCCGCTTCCCCGAAGCCGTTTCGATGCGCCAGTACCTCGGCCCGGCGCACGGCCCGCTGATCGACGACCAGGACGCCAAACGGCTTGCGCTGCAGAAGATGTCGTTCGAGGTCGCGTGGCGGATATTGCAGGCGACACCGGTGACCGCGACGGGTCTGGTGTGCGCGCTGCTGCTGACGACCCGCGGTGCGGCGCTGACGCTCGGCCAGCTGCACCACACGCTGCAGGATTCGCTCGACTACCTGGAACGCAAACAAATCCCGATGTCGACCAGTGCATTGCGGCTGCGCTCGCGCGACGGGGTGCGGGCGGCGGTTGACGCGTTGTCGAACGGGCACCCGATCACCCGGGTCGACGGCGGCCGGGAGCCGGTGTGGCTCATCGCCCCCGACGAGCAGCACGCCGCGGCGTTCTACCGCAACTCGCTGATCCATGCCTTCCTGGAGACCTCGATCGTCGAGCTCGCGCTGGCACACGCCCGTCACGCCGAGGGCGACCGCATGAAGGCCTTCTGGGATCAGGCGATGCGGCTGCGTCACCTGCTCAAGTTCGACTTCTACTTCGCGGACTCGGCGGCGTTTCGGGACAACATCGCCGCGGAAATGGCCTGGCACGACGATTGGGAAGCCCACGTCACCGCGGGCGGCGACGAGATCGACGCGTTGCTGTTCGCCAAGCGTCCGCTGATGGCCGAGGCGATGCTGCGGGTGTTCTTCGAGGCCTACGAGATCGTCGCCGACGTGCTGCGGGACGCGCCGGCCGGCGTCGGCCAAAAGGAATTGACGGAGTCGGCGCTCGGCGTGGGCCGCCAATACGTGGCGCAGATGCGGGTTCGCAGCAGCGAGTCGGTGTCGACGTTGTTGTTCGCCACCGCGTATCAGGTCGTCGTCGATCAGGACCTGATCGCGCCCGCCCCGGACCTCGCCGAGCGTCGGACCGCTTTTCGGGAAGAACTCCGGATGATCCTGCGGGATTCCGATCACGTCGGGCGGATCGCGCGCGACCAGTTCGTCTCCCGCGACGTCAGGGCCCGTCAGGAGCGCCTGGCTCGGTAATCACCGGTCCGGGCCCATACCCTGGCTGTATGACGGTCGATCGGTCGGTGACCACAATGCGTGCGCCGGCGTGGCCGCTGCTGGTCGGTGTCGCGCTGCTGGCGGGTTGCACCGCGGCCGGTATCGGGGCGCTGGCGCTGGCCGACGCGCTGACCGCGACGGGCTTGCCAAACCCGGGTCCGGCGACCACGCTGGGGCTGCCGTTCGTCCGGGCGGCGGGGGAGATCGCCGCGGTGCTGGCCGTCGGGTCGTTCCTGTTCGCGGCGTTTTTCGTGCCACCGCAACGCAGCGGCGTCCTGGACGCCGACGGCTATCGGGCGCTTCGGCTGGGGACGGTGGCGTCGGGCGTCTGGGCGGTGTGCGCGGCGCTGCTTGTACCGCTGACGATTTCCGACGTGTCGGGTCGACCGCTGGTCGCGCTGCTCAACCCGGTGCGGATTTGGTCGGTGGCGGGCCTGGTCACCACCGCCTCCGCGTGGCGCTGGACCGCGGCACTTGCGGCCCTGGTGATGCTGGCCAGCCTGTCGGTGCTGCGCTGGTCGTGGACGCCGCTGCTGCTCGCCGGCTCGTTGCTGACGCTCATCCCGTTGGGACTGACCGGCCACTCGTCGGTCGGCGGGTCGCACGACCTGGCGACCAACAGCCTGCTGATCCACCTCGTGGCTGGCGCCCTGTGGGCCGGCGGCCTGCTGGCGTTGGCCGCCCACGGGCTGCGCGGAGGGGGGCACGTCGCCCTGGCGGCGCGGCGCTTCTCGGCGGTCGCGCTGTGGTGTTGGGTCGCGATGGCGCTCAGCGGCGTGGTGAACGCCGTGGTGCGCGTGCCGCTCGCCGACCTGTTGACCACCGATTACGGGCGCCTGGTGGTGGCCAAGTTCGTCGCGCTGTGCGTGCTCGGGGTCATCGGCTGGCGCCAGCGGCGCTCCGCGGTCGCCAGGCTGCAAACGGAACCGGGCCATCCCGAGGCGCGACGCGCCCTGCTCCGGCTGGCGCTCGCCGAGGCCGCGGTCTTCGGCCTCACCTTCGGCGTCGCCGTCGGGCTGGGCCGCACCCCACCACCACCGCCGCCGAGTCGGCTGCCCTCGATTCCCGAGGCCGAGATCGGCTACGACTTCGCCGGGCCGCCCACCCCGGCGCGCATTCTGTTCGACTGGCGCTTCGACTTGATCTTCGGCAGCGCCGCGATCGTCTTCGCCGCCCTGTACGTAGCCGCCGTAATGCGCCTGCGCCGCCGCGGTGATGCCTGGCCGCGCGGCCGGACCGTTGCCTGGCTGCTTGGCTGCCTGACTTTGCTGTTCGTCACCTCGTCGGGCGTCGGTCGCTACATGCCGGCGATGTTCAGCGTCCACATGGTCGCTCACATGGGCCTGTCGATGCTGGTGCCCATCCTGCTGGTGCTCGGCGCCCCGGTGAGCCTGGCCCTGCGCGCATTGCCCGCCGCCGGGCGCAACGACCCGCCCGGGATGCGGGAATGGGTGTTGGCCGCGCTGCACAGCCGCTACTCGCGCTTCGTCACCAACCCGCTCGTCGCCACCGTGCTCTTCATCGCCGGTTTCTACGGGCTGTACCTGTCGAGCCTGTTCGACACCGCCGTGAGCAGCCACGCGGGACACCTGGCGATGAACGTGCACTTCCTGCTCAGCGGCTACCTCTTCTACTGGATCGTCATCGGGGTCGACCCCACCCCACGCCCGATCCCGCCGCTGGCCAAGGTGGGCGTGGTCTTCGCGTCCTTGCCGCTGCACGCCTTCTTCGGGGTGGTGCTGATGGGCACCCGCACGGTGCTCGGTGCCGACTATTACCGCTCGCTCGGATTGAGCTGGCACACCGACCTGCTCGGTGACCAGCGACTGGGCGGCGGCATCGCCTGGGCGGCCGGCGAGGTGCCGTTGGTGATCGTGATGCTGGCCTTGCTCGTGCAATGGGCCCGCAGCGACGACCGCACCGCCCGGCGGCTCGACCGCGCCGCCGAACGGGACGACGATGCCGAGCTGGTCGCCTACAACGCGATGCTGGCCGAATTGGCGCGCCGGGAAACGCCGGGGCGTAGCGGTGGCCCGCGAGCGTAACGGCACTGCGAAATCCGCGGCGAATTTTCGCGGTGAGGTTACGCTCGCGCGCCGGGACGCGACCGACGTCGACGCCCGTGGTGTCATCGTCACCATGCGCGGCAGCGACTTCGCTTCTTTGCACCCGCTGCCCGTATCGATGAGGACCCAGTGACTGCGTCCGCGAATTGGCCTGCAACTCTGCGACGGCCGGGTCGACCTGACCGGTCGCGCGGTCACCATCACCCGCGGCCGGCTGGCGATCTGAGCCAATACGGCTGCCCCGGTTCGGTAAAAACGAACCCGGACCCGGGAAGTCGGGACGCGTACCGAAATGCGGCGGCTTTTACGGGCAGGTGTCGTCCAAGGTGGAGTCGGAATCTCCAGACGTCAAAGACGCTGTCGGCCACGAGCAGCGGGTCCACATTTGATCGAGGTTTGACTTGACCGACTCGGCTCCCGGTGGAAGTGGGACGCGTCCGACCGAGCCGTACACGCGCTCCATGCATGACTGCACCACCGCACGTGCTCGCCGCACCCCCATGCCCCAGGATGCGGCTTCGGCGGCCAGGTCATCGACATTGATGTTGTCGATCCTGGTCTTACCGTTGATCACATGGCCCGTGCTTTTGAATGCGGGGTCCAGGTACATCACCGGCGCGGCATCGTAGAGCGGGGCCAGCGAAACACTGCCATCGCGGCTGATCATCACCGAATAGTTTTTGGAGTGCGCGTCAGCGTTACCGATCACCACGTTAAACGTCACAGCCTGCAGCAACATCAACCGAAACCCATCGGGGTCCAGCGCCCTGGGTGCGGCCAGGCGCGCTATGCGACGGAGCCTCGAGCCCAAACGTGCTGCTTCGCTGGTGCTTTCGTACTTGGCCTGAGGATCGAGACCCAGCGCCTGACAGAAATCCTCCTGATGCAGGCGGTAGCCTTCAGGGCTTCGGTCATAGCGGACAACGACAATCGCCTCGCGCCCTTCGAACCGCTCTAAACGCGACTCCGCAGCGGTTATGCCCGTTCCCCGCGCCACCCGTAGCGCCCAGTCCTCCGTCTGGATGAGATGCTTCACCGCGCCGCCCACTGGCTCGGGCTTGATGATGTGCGTCGAGGCCGCGCCCGCTTCGGGCCAGCCCCATCCTCCGTCGGGGAGAGCTACCAACAGCACTTTGTCCTGAATGCCGGCCAGCGATGCCTGTGGTGTGGTGCCCTCGGGGAGGTGGTAGGTCGGCAGGTCCGCGATAAGACTGTCGACCTCCTGCTTGGTCAACCGGCGGACTCGACCGGCACTGGGCTTTGCTTCCGCGGCGAGAATCTGGACAGCGCCGGCACATTCGGCGCCGACCCGTTCTAATAGCGTCATCGTGTCGTTGACGGGTACGCCGGCTTCTGTGGCGATGTGACGGCGCAGGTTGCCCTCCGGCAGAAGACCTTCGATGAACGCCGACACCTGCAACGCGCCGTTCCTGTCCCGGATTGGTTGGGGTGATATGGGCAAAGCCAAAGAGAGGACTCGACTCCCTTCGCCGAATGTGTCGAGCGCCTCCTCGGTGAATTCCAAATGCAGGCGGAATCGGCGTGGCTCGGTCAGCCTCGCGATGCGCACGCCGTACAACCAAACGTCAAGTGCCTTACGTGCCATCGATCACCGCCACGCGGGAAAACTTCGGCACCAGCGCGAGTGCGATCCCGCACTCCGATAGCGCGCGCAGCGCTATATCGACGCTGACAGATTCCCCCCGCTCAAGGCGGGAGATGGTCATACGAGTGACCCCGATACGGTCAGCGAGCTCACCCTGGTGAAAGCCCCGAGCCTGGCGCGCGCGTCGCAGGTGTTCGCCGAGTTCGACGGTGTCGTACACGAGCGCGACAGGGCGATGATTCATATTTCGATCATACCGTTCACATGCCGAAATGATCAATATTTCAATCATATGATCACAGCTTATGAAATGATCGCTATTTCGATCATCGTGGCCAAAGCCCCTCGTGATCGAAATATGTAGCACGTCCCTTACAAATAGCTCGTGATGGAACGCGCCCTGCACCAGCCCGCGCCCGATCCACAGTCACGGGTTTCTCCACAGGGGCCGCAGGTGGACGTCGTCTCAATGCGGAACCCGTCTGTGGTGCCGGGCTGAATGGCGATCGGATAGGGCGGTGATGCGGTCACCGCGCCAAGAGAGAAATGAAACCGAGAAGGGATCAGCCAATGTTCGAAACCCCGCTTACCGTGGTCGGCCACATCGTCAACAACCCCGAACGCCGACAGGTCGGCACCCAGGAGGTCATCAAGTTTCGCGTCGCCAGCAACTCCCGGCGGCGCACCGCCGACGGCGGCTGGGAGCCGGGCAACTCGCTGTTCATCAACGTCAATTGCTGGGGCAGGTTAGTCACTGGCGTGGGTGCCGCGTTGGGTAAGGGTGCGCCGGTGATCGTGGTGGGCCAGGTCTACACCAGCGAGTACGAAGACCGGGACGGCAACCGCCGGTCGTCACTGGAGATGCGTGCCACCTCCGTCGGGCCCGATGTGTCCCGCGCGATTGTGCGCATCGAGAGGCCGGGCTATACCGGTCCGACTGCCGGTGATGCGACCACACCCCCGACGGACGCGACCGGCGCAGGTGAGGGCGCCGATGTCGACGGCAGCGTCGAGGCCGCCGCAAAGGGACCGCTGCCGCTGTCGGCTTAGCTGCGGGATCCGGCCTCCCGCCCGGTGCCTAGGATGGTCGGCGAGAACTCTCTCAAAAACCAGAAAGGCACAACCGCGGCATGGCTGAGTTCATCTACACGATGAAAAAGGTCCGCAAGGCGCACGGCGACAAGGTGATCCTGGACGACGTCACGTTGAGCTTCTACCCGGGCGCCAAGATCGGTGTCGTCGGCCCCAACGGCGCCGGCAAGTCGAGCGTCTTGCGGATCATGGCCGGGCTGGACAAGCCGAACAACGGCGAGGCCTTCCTGGCCACCGGCGCCACCGTCGGCATCCTGCAGCAGGAGCCGCCGCTCAACGAAGAGAAGACGGTGCGCGGCAACGTCGAGGAGGGGCTCGGTGAGATCAAGGTCAAGCTGGACCGCTTCAACGAGGTCGCCGAATTGATGGCCACCGACTACTCCGACGACCTGATGGAGGAAATGGGCCGGCTGCAGGAGGAGCTCGACCACGCCGACGCCTGGGACCTCGATTCGCAGCTGGAGCAGGCGATGGATGCGCTGCGCTGCCCGCCGCCGGACGAGCCGGTGACGAATCTGTCCGGCGGTGAGCGGCGCCGCGTGGCGCTGTGCAAGCTGCTGCTGTCCAAGCCCGACCTGTTGCTGCTCGACGAGCCGACCAACCACCTGGACGCCGAAAGCGTGCAGTGGCTCGAACAACACCTGGCCGCCTACCCGGGCGCTGTGCTGGCGGTGACCCACGACCGGTACTTCCTGGACAACGTCGCCCAGTGGATCCTCGAGCTCGACCGCGGTCGCGCGTACCCGTACGAGGGCAACTACTCGACCTACCTGGAGAAGAAGGCCGAGCGCTTGGCCGTACAGGGCCGCAAGGACGCCAAGCTGCAAAAGCGGCTGATCGAGGAGCTGGCCTGGGTGCGTTCGGGGGCCAAGGCGCGGCAGGCCAAGAGCAAGGCGCGGCTGCAGCGTTACGAGGAGATGGCCGCCGAAGCGGAGAAGACGCGCAAGCTCGACTTCGAGGAGATCCAGATCCCGGTGGGGCCGCGGTTGGGCAACGTGGTCGTCGAGGTCGAGCACCTGGACAAGGGGTTCGGCGGACGCACCCTGATCAAGGACCTGTCCTTCACCCTGCCGCGCAACGGCATCGTCGGCGTCATCGGCCCCAACGGGGTGGGCAAGACCACGTTGTTCAAGACCATCGTCGGCCTCGAACAGCCGGACAGCGGCACGGTGAAGGTCGGCGAGACCGTCAAGCTCAGCTATGTCGACCAGTCCCGCGCCGGGATCGACCCCAAGAAGACCGTGTGGGAAGTCGTTTCCGACGGCCTCGATTACATCGAGGTCGGCCAGAACGAGATCCCGTCGCGCGCCTACGTCTCGGCGTTCGGGTTCAAGGGTCCCGACCAGCAGAAGCCGGCCGGCGTGCTGTCCGGTGGCGAGCGCAACCGGCTGAACCTGGCGCTCACCCTGAAAGAAGGCGGCAACCTGCTGCTGCTCGACGAGCCGACCAACGACCTCGACGTCGAAACGCTGGGCTCGCTGGAGAACGCCCTGGAGAAATTCCCGGGCTGCGCGGTGGTGATCTCCCACGATCGCTGGTTCCTGGACCGCACCTGCACCCACATCCTGGCGTGGGAGGGCGACGAGGACAACGAAGCCAAGTGGTTCTGGTTCGAGGGCAACTTTGGTGCCTACGAGGAGAACAAGATCGAACGGCTCGGCGCTGAAGCGGCGCGGCCGCACAGAGTGACCCACCGGAAGCTCACCCGCGACTAGTGTCAACTGCGCACGTCCCGACGATGCGGCCCCGACGGCCGCTTGGGGCGTCTCCCGGCTGCGCGGGGGGAGTGGGCGGTTGAACGCAGTGGCACTGGTCACTAGTTGGGAGCCATCGGCATGACGATCGATCCCGGAGCCAAGCAGAGCCTCAAGCCGTGGACCGCCTTCTCCCGGCGGCAGGACATTCCGGACTGGATCGCCAAGGCCTACATCGAGAGCTATCGCGGCCCGCGCGCCGGCGAACCGGGGGTGGAATCGGGTCCTATCGACCTGACCGTCCCAACCACCATCCTGACTCCGGCCATGCTGGGCGCCCACTATCGGCTGGGTCAGCGCCGTCCTTCGGGCCAGAGCAAGGTCGCCGTCTACCCCCCGGACGACCCCGCCGGATTCGGGCCCGCGCTGCAAGTCGTCACCGACCACGGCGGCATGCTGATGGACTCCGTGACCGTGCTGCTGCACCGGCTCGGCGTGCCCTACGCGGCCATCATGACGCCGGTGTTCGAGGTGAACCGCAACCCGGACGGCGAGCTGGTCGGCGTCCAACCGAAACCCCCCGGCGCCCCGCAATACGTCGGCGAAGCGTGGATACACGTGCAGCTGCTGCCGTCGGTCGACAGCAAGGGACTCGCCGAGGTCGAACGGCTGCTGCCCAAGGTCCTGTCAGACGTGCAACAGGTCGCCAGCGACGCCGGCGCGTTGATCGCCGCCCTCAGCGGTCTGGCCGCGGAGGTCGAAACCAACGCGCAAGGCCACTTCTCGGCCCCCGACCGCGACGACGTCGCGGCCCTGCTGCGCTGGCTGGGTAACGGCAACTTCCTGCTGCTCGGCTACCAGCGCTGCCACGTGCACGACCGTCTGGTCTCCGGCGACGGGTCACCCGGCCTGGGCGTCCTGCGCGTCCGCACCGGTTCCCGCCCCCGGTTGACCGACGACGACACGATGCTGGTGTTGGCGCAATCGGTCGTCGGCAGCTACCTGCGCTACGGCGCCTACCCGTACGCCATCGCGGTTCGCGAGAACGTCGGCGGCGAAGAGGGCGTGGTCGAACACCGCTTCGTCGGGCTCTTCACCGTCGCCGCCATGAACGCGGACGTCTTGGAGATTCCGACGGTCTCGACCAGGGTGCGCGAGGCGCTGGCCCTGGCCGACAGTGACCCGATTCACCCCGGCCAACTGCTGCTCGACGTCATCCAAACCGTTCCGCGTTCGGAACTGTTCACGCTGAGCGCCGAACGGCTGTTGGCGATGGCAAAAGCGGTGGTGGATCTGGGATCCCAACGGCGGGCGTTGTTGTTCCTGCGCGCCGACCGGCTCCAGTACTTCGTTTCCTGCCTGGTCTATCTGCCCCGCGACCGCTACACCACGCAGGTGCGGCTGCAGATCGAGGACATCCTGGTCCGCGAGTTTGGTGGTACGCGACTGGAGTTCACCGCCCGCGTCAGCGAATCACCATGGGCCCTCATGCATTTCATGGTCCGGCTGTCTGAAGACGCGGGACCGGTCGACGTCTCCGAGGACAACCGGGTCCGCATCCAGGGGCTGCTGAGCGAGGCCGCGCGAACCTGGACAGACCGGTTGATCGGCGCGGCCACGGGCGGCCCCGTCGGACAGTCCGACGTCGAGCACTACGCGACGGCGTTCTCCGAGGTCTACAAGCAGGCCGTCAGCCCGGCCGATGCCATCGAGCACATCGCCATCGTCCAAGAGCTGCAGGACAATTCGGTCAAGTTGGTGTTCTCCGAACACGGCGCGGATGGGGCCGCCCAGCTGACATGGTTCCTGGGTGGGCGCACCGCTTCGCTGAGCCAGCTGCTGCCCATGCTGCAGAGCATGGGGGTGGTGGTGCTCGAGGAACGACCGTTCGCCGTGACCCGCCCGGACGGGCTGCCGGTATGGATCTACCAGTTCAAGATTTCGACGCAGCCCACCATCGCGCCCGCGACGACACCCGCCGAGCGCGACGCGACCGCACAGCGATTCGCCGACGCGGTGACCGCGATCTGGGAAGGCCGGGTCGAGATCGACCGGTTCAACGAGCTGGTCATGCGCGCACAGCTGACCTGGCAGCAGGTCGTGCTGTTGCGCGCTTACGCGAAATACCTGCGGCAGGCGGGCTTTCCCTACAGCCAGTCCTACATCGAGTCGGTGCTGGGCGAGCACCCCTCGACCGCGCGGTCTCTGGTCGCCCTGTTCGAGGCGCTTTTCGATCCGCGGCCGTCGGACTCGTCAACCAACCGCGACGCACAGGCGGCGGCGACCGCCGTCGCCGCCGACATCGACGCGCTGATCAGCCTCGACACCGACCGCATTCTGCGCGCGTTCGCGTCACTGGTTCAGGCGACGTTGCGCACCAATTACTTTGTGACGCGCGAGGGTTCGGCCCGCGCCCGAAATGTGCTGGCCCTCAAGCTCGATGCTCAGCTCATCGACGAGCTGCCGCTGCCGCGCCCCAAGTACGAGATCTTCGTCTATTCGCCCCGCGTCGAAGGCGTGCACCTGCGGTTCGGCCCGGTGGCCCGCGGCGGGCTGCGCTGGTCGGACCGCCGCGACGATTTCCGCACCGAGGTCCTCGGACTGGTCAAGGCGCAGGCGGTTAAGAACGCCGTCATCGTGCCGGTCGGGGCCAAGGGCGGCTTCGTCGTCAAGCGGCCGCCGCTGGCGACCGGCGATCAGGCGGAGGATCGCGAGGCCACCCGCGCCGAAGGTGTCGCCTGCTATGAGCTGTTCATCTCCGGATTGCTCGACGTCACCGACAACGTCGACCACGCAACGAAAAAGGTCAACCCGCCGCCCGAGGTGTTACGGCGGGACGGCGACGATGCCTACCTGGTGGTGGCCGCGGACAAGGGCACCGCCACCTTCTCCGACATCGCCAACGACGTCGCGAAGTCCTACGGATTCTGGTTGGGCGACGCCTTCGCGTCCGGCGGATCGGTGGGCTACGACCACAAGGCCATGGGCATCACCGCCAGGGGCGCGTGGGAGGCCGTCAAGCGACACTTCCGGGAGATGGGTGTCGACACCCAGGCCGAGGACTTCACGGTGGTGGGCATCGGCGATATGAGCGGCGACGTGTTCGGCAACGGCATGCTGCTGTCCAAACACATCCGATTGATCGCCGCCTTCGATCACCGGCACATCTTCCTCGATCCCGACCCCGACACCGCGTCCTCGTGGGAGGAACGCAAGCGGATGTTCGACCTGCCGCGGTCCAGCTGGGACGACTACGACAAGTCGTTGATCAGTGAGGGCGGTGGGGTGTACAGCCGCGAACACAAATCCATCCCGGTCAGCCCCCAGGTGCGCGATGCGTTGGGCATCGACGGCGACATCACCGAAATGACCCCGCCCAACCTGATCAAGGCGATCTTGCAGGCGCCGGTCGATCTGCTGTTCAACGGCGGCATCGGCACCTACATCAAGGCCCAATCCGAGTCCGACGCCGACGTCGGCGACCGCGCCAACGATCCCGTCCGGGTCAACGCAACTCAGGTGCGCGCCAAGGTGATCGGTGAAGGCGGGAACCTGGGGGTGACCGCCCTGGGCCGCGTCGAGTTCGATCTGTCGGGTGGGCGCATCAACACTGACGCGATGGACAACTCCGCCGGTGTGGACTGTTCGGACCACGAGGTCAACATCAAGATCTTGATCGACTCGCTGGTCACCGCCGGCAGGGTCGACCCCGGCGAGCGCAAAGAGCTGCTGGAGTCGATGACCGACGAGGTCGCGCAACTGGTGCTCACCGACAACGAGGATCAGAACGACTTGATCGGCATCAGCCGCGCCAACGCGGCCAGCCTGCTGCCGGTGCACGGCAGGCAGATTCAGTACCTGGTCGACGAGCGAGGGCTCAACCGCGAATTGGAAGCGCTGCCATCGGAAAAGGAAGTCAACCGGAGGTGGGAGGCGGGCATCGGGCTCACCTCGCCCGAGCTGTGCACCCTGATGGCGCACGTCAAACTCGGCCTCAAAGAGGAGATGCTGAACACCGAACTGACCGAGCAGGACGTGTTCGCATCCCGGTTGCCCCAATACTTCCCGACGCCGTTGCGGGAACGGTTCACCCCGGAGATCCGCACCCACCAGCTGCGCCGCGAGATCGTCGCCACCATGCTGATCAACGACCTGGTCGACACCGCGGGCATCACCTACGCGTTCCGAATCACCGAAGATGTCGGCGTGGGGTCCGTCGACGCGGTGCGGACCTACGTCGCCACGGACGCCATCTTCGGCGTGGGGGATATCTGGCGGCGGATCCGCGCCGCGAATCTGCCCGTCCCACTGTCGGACCGGCTCACGCTGGACACCCGGCGGCTGATCGACCGCGCCGGACGCTGGCTGCTCAATTACCGTCCACAGCCGCTGGCCGTCGGCGCCGAGATCAACCGGTTCGCCGCGAAAGTCAAAGACCTCACTCCCCGGATGTCGGAGTGGCTGCGCGGCGACGACAAGGCGATCGTCGAGAAGGAAGCCGCCGAGTTCTGCTCGCAGGGCACGCCCGAGGATTTGGCGTACACGATCGCCGCCGGTCTGTACCGCTTCAGCCTGCTCGACATCATCGACATCGCCGACATCAATGACATCGACGCCGCCGAGGTGGCGGACACCTATTTCGCCCTGATGGACCGGCTGGGCACGGACGCCCTGCTGACGGCGGTATCCGAGCTGCCCCGAAACGACCGCTGGCATTCCCTGGCGCGCTTGGCGATTCGCGACGACATCTATGCCTCGCTGCGGTCGTTGTGCTTCGACGTGCTCGCCGTGGGGGAGCCCGACGAAAGCGGCGAGGAGAAGATCGCCGAGTGGGAGCACCTGTCGGCATCGCGGGTGGAGCGGGCCCGCCGCACCCTCATCGAAATCCAAGAAAGCGGGGAGAAGGATCTCGCGACGCTTTCGGTGGCCGCGCGCCAGATCCGGCGGATGACCCGCACCAGCGGGAGAGGATCGTCTAGTTGAGCATCGGCTTCGTCGCCCCCGTACCTGTGCGCTGGTCGGACATCGACATGTATCAGCACGTCAATCACGCGACCATGGTCACGATCCTGGAGGAGGCGCGGGTCCAGTTCCTGCGCGAAGCATTCGAGGTCGACATCTTGACCATCGGATTGCTGATCGCCGAAGTCAAGGTGACCTACAAAGGTCAACTGCGGCTGGTCGATTCGCCGCTGCAGGTGACGATGTGGACCAAGCGGTTGCGGGCGGTGGACTTTACGCTGGGCTACGAAGTGCGCTCGGTCAGCGCCGCCCCCGAGTCTAAGCCCGCCGTCATCGCCGAGTCGCAGCTGGCCGCCGTTCATATCGAGGAGGAGCGCTTGGTGCGGCTCTCCCCACACCATCGGGAGTATCTGCAACGGTGGATTCGGTAGTAGTCGACCGCGGGCTCTGGTTGGGGCCAGCCGACCGGGCCGCCCAGCGCAGGGATCTGGCCGCGTTCGTCGACTACGCGCTGCGCCTCGACGACGCCGCCGTCATTCGCCTGCGGACTCGACCGGCCGGCCTGCTGACGGCCTGGGTGGCAACGGGTTTCGACGTCCTGGCCAGCCGGGTGGTCGGTGGCGAAGTGCGGCCCGATGATCTGTCGGTGGGCGCGGACGCCCTGGCGCGCGGCCTGTCCGCGATGGACGACTCGGGCTACGTCGATCCCGGCTTCGCGATGGACTCGGCGTGGCGGGGGGCGTTGCCGCCGGACTCCGGCTTCACGCACCTCGAGGACATACCCGCCCGGGTGGTCCTCGAACTGGCGCAGCGTGGTGCGCGACTCGCCAAGGAACACGGCAGTTCGCACGGCCCGCCCGTGTCCCTGCTGGACCAGGAGGTCATTCAGGTGAGCTCCCCCGAGGCCAGCGTGGGGCTGCCCATGCGGTGTGTGTTCGCCTTGACGGCAATGGGTTTCCTGCCGCAGTCACCGGATGCCGTCGGCGCGGACGAAATGATCCGCGTCCGGGTCCTGCCGACCTGGTTGCGCATCGATGCCCGGTTCGGCTCCGTGTACCGACGCCGCGGAGACCCCACGCTGCTGCTGCGCTGACGCATCGGCCGGCCCGACCTCGCTCGCGATCACGTCCCGTACATCATCCACAGCGGCAGGACCGCGTCCAGGTGATCCATGAACTTCTTGAGGCCCACGCGGTATTGCCCGTAGCCATACGGGTCTTCGGCGTAATCCGGAAATGCGATGCCCAGCCCGAACAGGCCGGGGGCAAGGATTCCGTTCATCCGGTTGTATTGCAGCGGACCCCACTGCGGCGTCTCGGGCAGCCTCCGCGGCTCGAAACCGACGGTGTAGATCACGTGGTCACATTCGGCGACCTTCGCGTCGAATTCCGGGCTAAAGACCCAGCAGCGCTCCAAGCGTTCCGGGTACACCCCGTCGATGTTCTCGCGGGCCCACACGGCGGCTCTTCCCTTGAGCCCGGTGTCGTCGAACAGTATCCAATCATCCAGATAGACAGCGTATTTGAGCGGGCTGCGGTAAAAATTGATCACCTTGGCGACCGGAAGCCGTAGCAGGTGCGGCAACGCGATCATCGACGAGTGCGACGAGCCGAAGACGGCAACCGTCGCGCCTTCGAGCGGCACCTCGGCGAGCTTGTCGGCATCAAGGGCGACCTCGACCGGAATCTCGTCGATGGGATAGTCGAGCCTCTTTGGCACCGCACCGACGGCGAGGATGACGTTGTCGGAGGTGAGTTCCGGGTCCTGCGTCTCGATCCACCACTGCCGTCGCCGCAGCGACAGGGTGGTCGCGGTCGTCTCGAACACGTGCACCCGATGGCGCAACTGTGCGGTGACCCACACCAAGGGGTCGGCGACCAGGGCGAGGGCGCAGGTTTCCTCCGGGTCGACTTCGGCCAGCGGCATGGGCGGGGCCTGTGAGAACCGAAACGCCGCAGAACCATTCAAGTAACTCAGGAAAGTCCCGGCAATGGTGTTGCTGGACACCGAACGCCACTTACCGCCCAAGTCTCCTGCACCGAAGGCCGGGTCGATCCAGGCGATCTTGTCAGGCGGTACGCCCTGATCGAGCAGCCTCCCCACGGCAGCAATCCCCGCGGGCCCGGCTCCGATCACTGTCCACGCGTAGGTCGCCATGTACTAGGTATAGAGCAGCGACGAGCCAAGCGCAGAATAGGACGGTTGGCCGAACCGCTCGGGCCGATCCGCTCAGATGATGTCGGCGAACATCAGCGCGGCGCCGGCGGCGGTCACCGTTTGAGTCATGATTTGCGCGTACGTCGGTCGAACGGTGCGCGGCATCGGCTTCGTCCAGCGCCCGGTGATCCAGCGGTACGCCCAGTAGATCGCCACCGCGGCGAAGCCCAGGGCCGCGATCCAGTTCACCCTGTCCACCCAGTCCGCGGTCTGGGGCATGTGGTGTGCCGCATGCTGCATTTCGGATGCTGCCCCGGGTGAGGCCATGTCCATCGCCTCGCCGCCCGAGTGACCCGACCGGCCCGGCAGGCCGCCATTCATCACCCCGTACATCCACGCCATCGCCACCATCATCACGGCGTAGTAGTAGTTCGTCAGCCGGCCCTCGACGGCCCAGGGCGCGTGGCCGGCGATGCTGACAAACCAGGCGCCGCCGAGTGAAAAGCACATCGTCGCCGCTACCGTCGGAAGGGTCATTCCCACACCCCAAGCCATCAAGATCATCACGGCCGACATCGCCAGATGTATCAGCTGGCTCACAACGCTTGTCCAGCAGCGGCGCTGGGCGACAAGGAAATACGCATAGGCTGCGAAGCTGACGGCGAACAGCGCCGTCACCACCCATCGCAACGCGTTATCCACCTACCCGCCTTTCGCTCCCGACCACATCTCGGCCACGACACGACAGTACCCCCACAGGGTATCTACTCCCGAATCGACACCCCCAGGTAGTCATGCGAAAGCGACTACTCCGCCGTGCCTTTGGGCGCTCAGGCCAGCCAGGCCGCGGCATCCGGCGCGAGTTTGCCGCCGATCAGCGGCGCACTGGCCACGATGAGCTCGCCCGGCGGCAGTGGTATTGGTCGGCGGCCCGCGTTCACTGCGCACACCGCCCCGCCGCCGCGGCGCCGAAAGATCAGCGCATCCCGTGGTGCGTCCAACCAATCGATCTCTTCGCCATCGAATTCGGTGTGCTCCTTGCGCAATTTGATGACGTGCCGGAAGAACGAAAAGGTGGAGTCGGGGTCCGACATCTGCCGCTCGACGGTAAGCGTCGCCCATTCCCGCGGCATCGGTAACCACGTGTCCGGCGACGAGGAGAACCCGAATGGGGGAGCGTCGCCCGACCACGGAATCGGGACTCTGCACCGGTCGCGGCCGCGCTCGGTATGCCCGGAGCGTTCCCACGTCGGGTCCTGCAGCACCTCGTCGGGCAGCTGCACGTCCGGCAGCCCCAGCTCTTCGCCGTTGTAGACGAACACCGCGCCCGGCAACGCCAGCATCACCATCGCCATCGCGCGCGCCCGGCGCAGCCCGGTCTCGCCGTCGCCGTAACGGGTGACCTCGCGTCCGACGTCGTGATTGGACAGCGTCCACGTCGGTGTGGCGTTCTCGATGGCGGTGGCCGCCAGTGAATTCTCGATCGCGTCGTGAATCGCGACCGCGTCGAAGTCGATCCGCGCCAACCGGAAGTTGAAGCCGAGATGGAGTTCGTCGGGCCGCAGGTACTCCGCCCAGCGGATGTTGTCGGTGACCCAGACCTCGCCGACGGTCATTGCCCCGGGATAGTCGTCGACGACCGACCGAATGCCGCGGTGGATGTCGTGCACGCTGGGGTGATTGAAGCGCGGGTCGTCATCGTTGTGGTGCAACACCCTGCTGTCGCCCTTGGCGTCCGGCAGGCCGGGCGGTTTCGCCATGCCGTGCGCCACGTCGATGCGGAAGCCGTCGACGCCGCGTTCCAGCCAGAACCGCAGCGTCTTCTCGAAGTCGTCGAAGACCTCCGGGTGTTCCCAGTTCAAGTCGGGCTGCTCGGCGTCGAAGAGGTGCAGGTACCACTGACCGGGATTGCCGTCCGGTTCAGTCACCCGCGTCCACGCCGGCCCGCCGAACACCGACTTCCAGTTGTTCGGCGGCAGCTCGCCGCGGGAGCCGCGCCCGTCGCGAAAGAAGTAGCGCTCGCGCGCGTCGGTGCCCGGACCGGCCTCCAGCGCGGCCTGAAACCAGGGATGCGCCGAACTGCTGTGGTTGGGCACCACGTCCATGGTGATCTTGATGCCTCGTTCGTGGGCCGCCGCCACCAGCCGCTCGAACGCCGCCATCCCGCCGAACAGCGGGTCGATGTCGCGCGGATCCGCGACGTCGTAGCCGTGGTCGGCCATCGGCGAGACGGTGACCGGGTTGAGCCAGATCGCGTCGACACCCAGCCGTTCGAGGTGTTCCAGCCGGGCCGTGAGACCGTCCAGATCACCGACCCCGTCGCCGTTGCTGTCGGCGAACGACCGCGGATACACCTGGTAAAAGACCGCGTTTGACCACCACGGCTTGGAGGAGTTCATTGGACCCCGCTCGGTTTCGTGGGCCGACATCACAAGGCCGCGTTGACCAGCGAGTGGGCGGCCATCTCAAGGTAATCGAGCAACTGACGTCGGTGCTCGTCGTCCAGGGTCGCCGAGTCGATCGACGCGACGGCGGTGTGCATGCAGCGCAGCCAGGCGTCCCGCTCGATCGGGGTGATCCGGAATGGGACGTGACGCATCCGCAACCTGGGATGGCCCCGCCGGTCGGAGTAGGTGCGCGGGCCGCCCCAGTACTGCTCGAGGAACATGCGCAACCGTTCCTCGGCGCCCGCCAGATCGTCTTCGGGATAGAGCCGGCGCAGGATCTCGTCCTCGGCGACCTGGGCATAAAAGCGGGACACGATCGCGTGAAAGGTTTCGGCGCCGCCGACGGCGTCATAGAACGACTGTGGCTCGGAATCCATCGCCTCCATTGTGGTCCATCCTGGCGGCGCCGGCCCGAGGCGGGCCGGCCGCGCTTCCGGAGTTCACCCCGGCGACATGCCGTTCACCTGCAATAGGGGTGCGATTGGCGGCGAATCATGGTGGACTATCCGCGGAGGATCTATGGCGCAGGGCAAGAGACGCCGCAGCCACCGCAGTTCTGGTGTCGCGGCAGGGTTAACCGGGCCCCCAACCGCGTCATGCCTGCATAGCGTCGAAACCCATCCCCCCACCCGCCAAGAAACCGCATCCGTGTGGAGCCGCCGGCGGGTGCTGCTGCTGAATTCGACCTACGAACCGTTGACCGCCCTGCCGATGCGGCGGGCCATCGTGATGGTGATCTGCGGGAAGGCCGACGTGGTCCACCACGACCCTGCCGGACCGGTGATCCACTCCGCCACCAGCTCGATCGTGGTGCCCTCGGTGATTCAGCTGCGGACCTACGTGCGAGTTCCCTACCGGGCCCGGGTCCCGATGACCCGGGCCGCGCTCATGCATCGAGACCGGTTCAGCTGCGTCTATTGCGGCGCGAAGGCCGACACCGTCGACCACGTGGTGCCCCGCAGTCGCGGCGGCGACCACTCCTGGGAGAACTGCGTCGCATGCTGTTCGACGTGCAATCACCGCAAGGGCGACAAGCTGCTCACCGAACTGGGCTGGGTGCTGCGCCGGGCGCCGCTGCCGCCGACGGGCCAGCACTGGCGACTGCTGTCCACGGTCAAGGAGCTCGATCCGGCCTGGGCGCGCTACCTCGGCGAAGGTGCGGCCTGACCAATCTCGTGTCCGGGTGTGCCGCGAGATCACCCGGTGGGTTACGGTTTTCGTCGTGAGCCCTTTGCAGATTCACCTGTACTTCATCGGAATACCGTTGCTGCTGGTGGCCGTGCTGGCGCTGCTGATCTGGTCCCACAAGGGACCGCATCCGGCGACCTACAAGTTGGGCGAGAAGTGGACGCACCCGCCGATCCTGTGGGCGGCCACGGACGAAGACGTCGGCCATGCGCACGGCGGGCACGGCGAACAGGAATTCTCAGTCGGAGGTGGCGCCAGTGGCACGTGGTGATGTAGCGACGATCGAGCCCGGCGAGCTCCCCAACGGGTGGGTGATCACCACCAGCGGCAGGATCTCCGGGGTCACCGAGCCCGGCGAGCTGAGTGTTCATTTCCCGTTTCCGATCAAGGACCTCGTCGCCATCGACGACGCGCTGAAGTTCGGCTCGCGGGCGTCGAAGGCGCGGTTCGCCATCTACCTCGGCGACCTGGGCAACGACACCGCGGCACGGGCCCGCGAGATCCTGGCCAAGGTGCCGACGCCGGACAACGCGGTGCTGCTGGCCGTCTCGCCCGACCAGAAGGTCATCGAGGTCGTCTACGGCTCGCAGGTCCGCGGCCGCGGCGCCGAGTCGTCGGCGCCGCTGGGGGTCGCCGCCGCGTCTTCGGTGTTTCAGCGGGGCGACCTGGTGGACGGGCTGGTCAGCGCGATCCGGGTCCTCAGCGCGGGTATCTCCCCGGCCTAGTGGTGATCGCAAGCGCGGCGTAGCCGGGCGCTGGGGGTACCTCCCGCTTGCGGGGGACGGGTCGCCACGATCGGCCTAGCCAGCCGCGTCGAACGTGCGGGCCCGCAAGGCCCGCTTCACACCGGCCTGGCCCTCGAGCACAAGTCGCCGCAACGCCGGCGGTACCTCCGGATCGGACAGGAACTTGTCGGCGGCCGCGATGCCGGCCTCGCTGATGTTCCAGTGCGGGTACAGCCCGATCACCACCGTTTGCGCGACTTCGCTGGACCGCCGCGCCCACACCCCCGGTATCGCCTCGAAATAGCGATCGGTGAACGGTGTGAGCAACTCGTGCTGCCCGGGCGGGGCGAAGCCCGCGATGATGGCGCGGGCCGTGATGTTGGCCAGGGTGTCGTCCTCGATCACCGTGGTCCAGGCTTCCTCCTTGACCCGCAGTTGCGGCCGCGCCGTCGCCGCTTGGGCGGCGTTGCGCTTGCCGGCGGCGGTGGGGTCGCGCTGCACCTCCGCGTCGATGAACGGTGTCGCGGACCCGTCGGCGTCGATCTCGCCGGCGGCGGCGAGCACCGTCA
The DNA here is from genome assembly GCF_025263485.1 of Mycobacterium sp. SMC-2. Lineage (NCBI taxonomy): Bacteria > Bacillati > Actinomycetota > Actinomycetes > Mycobacteriales > Mycobacteriaceae > Mycobacterium > Mycobacterium sp. SMC-2. The sequence goes on along the minus strand of NZ_CP079863.1, from coordinate 4,430,794 downwards.
CAATGCGCCACCGCAGGTCCGTGTCGACCTCGAGGCCGGCCAGTCCCAGGTCAGCCGGGTCGTGGTCGAGCAGGTCCGCAAGCGTCACGACGTGCCGGGTCGACAGCACCGACGAGCACAGGGTGTTGACGAAGGCGAGCTGATGATCCGAGCCGGGCTGCGCGGCGCGCGCCAGCTCCAGCAGCCGGTCGGCGAACTGCGGCCACCCATGCTCGTGCGCCCAGCACGGTTCGGCATAGGAGCCCAGCGCCGTTTGCGCCTGCAGCAGCAGCCGCTGCGCCACCCCGACCTCGGTTTCGGCCCGCACCCCGTCCGAGACCAGGGCCACGAAGTCGCGGGCGCGCAGTTCGGCCTCGCGTGTCATCTCCCACGCCGCCGACCACACCAGCGAGCGGGGCAGCGGCTCGGCGATGTCGGCGATGCGCCGCAGCGCGGTCTGCAGCGACTCACCGTCGAGCCGCAATGAGCAGTACGTCAGGTCGTCATCGTTGACCAGAACCAGCTGACCGCGCGAAACCCCAACCAGCGCAGGCACTTCCGTGACGGCACTTTCGACGTCGAGTTCTTCCCGGCGCACCCGCACCAGCTTGCCGGCGCCGTCATCGTCATAGATGCCGATCGCCAACCGGTGCTTGCGGGTTTCGCCGGCCCCCGGGGCGGCGCCGCTCTGTGTCACCGCGAACCGGGTGAACCGGCCGTCGGCGTCGACGTCGAAATCCGGCCGCAGCGTGTTCAGGCCGGTCGTCTTCAGCCACTGTTGACCCCAGTCGGACAGATCCCGGCCCGACGCCTTCTCCAGCGCGGCGACCAGGTCGTCGAAGGTGGCGTTGCCGAAGGCGTGGCTGCGGAAATAGTCGCGCAGCCCGGCCAGGAAATGCTCCAACCCCACGTAGGCGACAAGTTGTTTGAGGACGGAGGCGCCCTTGGCGTAGGTGATGCCGTCGAAGTTCACCTCGACCGCGGCCAGGTCGGGGATGTCCGCGGCGATCGGATGCGTCGACGGCAGTTGGTCCTGGCGGTACGCCCACGACTTTTCGACGGTGGCGAAAGTCGTCCAGGCCTCGGTGAATTCGGTGGCCTCCGCCTGACACAGCACCGACGCAAACGTCGCGAACGACTCGTTGAGCCAGAGGTCGTCCCACCACGTCATGGTGACCAGGTCCCCGAACCACATGTGCGCCATCTCGTGCAGCACCGTCTCGGCGCGCCGCTCGTAGGAGGCCCGGGTGACCTTGCTGCGGAAGACGTAGTCCTCCAAGAAGGTCACCGCCCCGGCGTTTTCCATTGCGCCCGCGTTGAATTCGGGGACGAACAGCTGATCGTATTTGCCGAACGCATACGGCAGCCCAAAGTTCTTGTGGTAGAAGCCGAATCCCTGTTTGGTCTGGGTGAACAACCGCTCGGCGTCCATGTACTCGGCCAGCGACTCCCGGCAGAAGATGCCCAGCGGGATCTCGCCGTGTTCGTCGGTGTAGCTGTCATTCCACTCGGCGTACGGCCCGGCGATCAGCGCCACCAGATAGGTGCTCATCCGCGGGGTGGTGGAGAAGGTGTGCACGCCGTCCTCGATGGACACCGTCGCGCCGTTGGAGACCACCTTCCAGTGCCTGGGGGCGGTCACCCGCAGGTCGAACGTCGCCTTGAGGTCGGGTTGGTCGAAGCAGGTGAACATGCGCTTGGCGTCGGCGGTTTCGAATTGCGAGTACAGGTACGTCTCGTTGTCGACCGGGTCGACGAAGCGATGCAAGCCCTCCCCGGTGTTGGAGTAGCGGCAGTCCGCGTCGACGACGAGCACGTTGTGTTTCTCGAGGCCCCGCAACGGGATGCCCGTCGATTCGTCGTATCCGGACACATCCAGCTCGCGGCCGTTGAGGGTGGCGGCGCGCACCGTCTCGGCGGCGATGTCGACGTAGGTATCGGCGCCGGGAAGCGCGTCGAACACCACCGTGGTCGTGGACCGGAAGGTCTGTTCGCCTGCAGCGCCGTGGCCATCGGTGACATCGAGTTCGATCCGGTAGTTGTCGACGGTGATCAGGGCGGCGCGTTCGACGGCCTGGTCCCGGGTGAGGTTAGGAAGGGCCACGCCTCCAACTTACGTGCCCGCCTTGCATCCGGGCGCTGCGGGAACAGAGGCGACGCGCCTACGGTTGTGCTGAACGGTGTGTTGACCGACGAGAGGACTGCGCTATGCCTGACAAGGCTGCCGGGAAAGACCAAGCCGATTTCTGGTTCGATCCGCTGTGCCCGTGGTGCTGGATCACGTCGCGCTGGATCCTCGAGGTGGAGAAGGTCCGCGACATCGAGGTCCACTTTCGCGTCATGAGCCTGGCGATCCTCAACGAGAACCGCGAAGGGCTGTCCGACAAGTATCGCGAAATGATGAAGCACGCCTGGGGGCCGGTGCGGGTGGCGATCGCCGCCGAACAGGCTCACGGCGCCGACGTGCTGGGCCCGCTGTACACCGCGATGGGGACCCGGATTCACAACGAGGACAACAAGAACCTCGACGAGGTCATCAAGTTGTCCCTGGCCGACGCCGGCCTGCCCGCGGAGCTTGCCGAGGCCGCGCACAGCGAGGCCTACGACGACGCCCTGCGCAAGAGCCACCACGCCGGCATGGACGCGGTCGGCGACGACGTCGGCACGCCGACCATCCACGTCAACGGTGTGGCGTTCTTCGGGCCGGTGCTCTCGAAGATCCCGCGCGGCGAGGAGGCGGGCAAGCTGTGGGACGCGTCGGTGACCTTCGCGTCCTACCCGCACTTCTTCGAACTCAAGCGGACTCGCACCGAGAAGCCCGAATTCGACTAGGTCATCGGGCGGCCATCCGTCCCCCGCAAGCGGGAGGTACCCCCAGCGCTCGGCTTCGCCGCGCTTGCGACCGCCGCGGCACGCAGCTGTGTAAGGATGGCGGGCATGCGTGTCTACCTCGGCTCTGACCACGCCGGATTCGAGCTCAAGCAGCACATCATCTCCCACCTCAAGGCGTCCGGGCACGAGCCGATCGATTGCGGCGCCTTCACCTATGACGCCGAGGACGACTACCCGGCGTTCTGCATCGCCGCCGCGACGCGCACGGTGGCCGACCCGGACAGCCTGGGCATCGTGCTGGGGGGGTCGGGCAACGGCGAGCAGATCGCGGCCAACAAGGTGCCCGGGGCCCGCTGCGCGCTGGCCTGGAGCGTGGAGACGGCGACGCTGGCCCGCGAACACAACAACGCCCAGTTGATCGGGATCGGCGGCCGCATGCACACCGTCGCCGAGGCGCTGGCCATCGTCGACGCCTTCCTGGGTGCGCAATGGTCGAAAGCCGAACGCCACCAAAGGCGTATCGACATTCTCGCCGAATACGAACGCACCCACCAGGCGCCGCCGGTTCCCGGCGCGCAGGGCTAAGAGGCACCGTGCCCGAGGGCCATACTCTGCATCGGCTGGCCCGGCTGCACCAGCGACGATTCGGTGGGGCGCCCGTCGCGGTGTCGAGCCCGCAGGGGCGCTTCGTCGATTCGGCCGTGGTGGACGGCCGCGTGCTGCGCCGCACCAGCGTGTGGGGCAAACACCTGTTCCACCACTACGACGGCGGCCCGATCGTGCACGTGCACCTGGGTCTGTACGGCGCCTTCACCGAATGGCCACGCGCGGACGCGATCCTGCCCGAACCGGTCGGGCAGGTGCGGATGCGGATGGTCGGCGCCGACTACGGCACGGACTTGCGCGGACCGACCGTTTGCGAGGTGATCGACGAGGGCCGGGTCTCCGACGTGCTGGCCAAGCTCGGCCCCGACCCGTTGCGCAACGACGCCGACCCATCATGGGCGTGGAACCGAATCGCCAAGTCCCGCAGGCCGATCGGTGCATTGCTGATGGACCAGAGCGTCGTCGCGGGCGTGGGCAACGTCTACCGCAGCGAGCTGCTGTACCGCCACAACATCGACCCGTTCCGGCCGGGCCGGGACATTGGGGAGGCGGAGTTCGACGCGGCGTGGACCGATCTGGTGGCGCTGATGAAGGTCGGCTTCCGCCGCGGGCAGATCGTCGTGGTGCGGCCCGAGCACGATCACGGCGCGCCGCCGTATCGCCCCGACCGGCCCCGGACCTATGTGTACCGGCGCGCCGGTGACGCCTGCCGCGTGTGCGGAGATTCGATCCGCACGGCCGTGCTGGAGGGGCGAAACGTGTTCTGGTGTCCGACGTGCCAGAAATGACGCGACGCGTGAGCGAGGACTAGATGTGATGTCCAGGGAGGTTGGTCAGTCGTGTCACGGGTGGCTGGCCTCCGATGGCGGAGTGGGCTCGGTGATGATTGTAGAAATGCAGCCAGCCGGGCAGTGCGGTGTCGCGCTGTTCGGTTGACTCGTAGAGCTGGGCGTAGGCCCAGCCGTCGGCGAGGGTGCGGTGGAATCGCTCAATCTTGCCGTTGGTCTGAGGTCGGTAGGGACGGGTCCGCTTAGGGGTGATGCGCAGTTCGGCGCAAGCGTCGCGCCATGCGCTGGACCTGTAGGCAGACCCGTTGTCGGACAGCACTCGTTCAACGGTCACGCCGCGCTCGGCGAACCAGGCCACCGCGCGCTGCAGCACGCCGATCGCGGTGGCAGCTTTCTCATTGGTGCAAATCTCGGCGTAGGCCATGCGGGAGTGGTCGTCAATGACGGTGTGTACGAATGCCGTTCCGATCCTGGGACGCCAATTCTTGGCGGAGTCGCCGCGATTACCGGTGCGGTGGGCCGTCTGTATCGCGTTGTGCTTACTTTGTTGTCGGCTCACGAACTTGTGGCCGCCGCCGTCGGGAATGTTGCCGAACTTGGTGACATCGACGTGAATCAGCGCGCCGGGATGAGCGTGCTCGTAGCGGCGCAGTGGCTCACCGGTAGCGCGATCGATGGCCGACAGGCGGTTGATCCGACAACGGGTCAGCACTGCGTGCACAGTCGATGCCGGCATGCCCAAGCGTCCGGCGATCTGCACGGGCCCGAGCCGGTGACGCCACCGCACGCCGACTATCTGTCGCACGAGCTCAGGCGCAGTGCGGGTGGGGCTGATCCGCGGCCGGGAGCTGCGGTCAATCATCCCGAGCGCACCTTCGGCGCGGAAGCGGTCGGCCCACTTCTTGGCAGTTCGCGGTGCGACCATGAACATCTTGGCGGCCTCGGCGTAGGTCCAGCCACCCTCGACGATCAGCTCAGCGAGCCTCAACCGAGCACGCGGGGTCAAAGCAGCATTAGCGTGGGACACGAAGGCCTCCTGGTTTGTGAAGCGGTTCCTAGACAGCTCCACTTCACAACGGGAGGCCTTCACCTGTCACACAGGCTCACCGATACCAAACAGGACAACGTCCCTGGACATCACAACTAGATGACGCCCAGCGCGGCATAGACCTCGTTGCTGAGGGCGAGGCTGCGCGGGTCGGCGTTGGCCTTGGTGGCGTCGAAGCGGTTCGCCACGTACGCGTAGCCGATCCGGTGTTCCAGATCGACGAACCCGAACGAGCCGCCCAGGCCGCCGTGGCCGAAGATGCGAGGGTTGGGCCCGTTGACGCACCGTTGGTTGAGCATGTAGCCCAGGCCCCATCCATGGTCGGCGACCCGTGGGCCGAGCACCAAGTCGGTCTCCAGCCCGCCCTGACACTCCCGCACCAGGTCCATGTGCTCGCGGCTGAGCACCTTCTCCTGGGCTAGCGCGTTGTAGAAGGTCGCCAATCCCAGCGCCGACACCTGCCCGTTCGTGCCGGGGAACTCGAGTTCGCGCCACAGCTGTAGGTCGTGCGAGCCGAGCTCGTCGTCAGGGGCGAAACCCATCGAGATCGACAGCCCCGCCTTGGGGTGCTCGGCCAGGCTGGTCGGGTAGCCGGGGGCTTGCGCGTCGGCCAGCAGGTCGCGGGCGTGCGGCTTGTTGACCCGCTCGGCGCAGCGGCGTTGTTCGGCCAGCGGCAACCCGATGTGGACGTCGGCGCCCAACGGTTCGGCGATCTCGGTGCGCAGGTACTGGCCGATGGTGCGGCCGGTGACGCGGCGGAACACCTCGCCGAGGATGAATCCGAAGGTGGTCATGTGGTAGCCCTGGGCGGTGCCCGGCTCCCAATAGGGTTCGGCGGCGGCCAGCCGGGCGCAGACGAAGTCCCAATCGGCGACGTCTTCCCAGCGCAACCGGGTGCGCGGGCCGATCACGCCGGACCGGTGGCTCATCACCATCGCCAGCGTGATGTCTTGTTTGCCCGCCTGCCCGAACTCGGGCCAGTAGTGGGCCACCGGGGCCTGCAGGTCCAGCTCCCCCCGGTCGGCCAGCTGGTGGACACAGGTGGCGGACAGGCCCTTGGTGCCGGACAACACCGTGGTCAGCGTGTTCTGCTGCCAGGGCCGGGTGCGGGCGGCATCAGCCCAGCCACCCCAGAGATTGACGACGAGGGAGCCGTCCACCCAGACCGCGACGGCCGCGCCGACTTCCTTGCCCAGCGTGAAGTTGCGCTCGAAAGCGTCGCGCACTCCGACGAAGCCCGACGCGCATGAACCATGGATCGCCGCGTCCGGTTTTAGGTCGCTCATGGCGCCCTCTCTATGGAGCAGATCCTTACGCCGAGCGGGCGACGGGAATCGAACCCGCGTAGCTAGTTTGGAAGACTAGGGCTCTACCATTGAGCTACGCCCGCATGTGTTAGTCGAGCGTGACTGTAACTGCCGACGAAGATCAAATCTAATCGACGCGATCTTGTGATCGCTCCGTGAGGGTCTGCAAGTCGCCGCGAAGCCTGTCGCCAACCCCGGCACCGAGGAGCCTTAGGATCATCGAGGTCAGCGCGGGGTGTAGCGCAGCTTGGTAGCGCATCCGCTTTGGGAGCGGAAGGCCGCAGGTTCAAATCCTGTCACCCCGACCAGCACGACCCCGTGCCGCATGCATACGGCCCACCGAACGCCAGGAACGACCACCGAGGAGCACCCCCGTGAAGAGCACTGTCGAGCAGTTGAGCCCCACCCGGGTCCGCATCAACGTGGAGGTGCCGTTCGCCGAACTCGAGCCCGACTTCCAGCGGGCCTACCGGGAGCTGGCCAAGCAGGTGCGGCTGCCCGGCTTCCGGCCCGGCAAGGCGCCGGCGAAGTTGCTGGAGGCCCGGTTCGGCCGGGAGGCGCTACTGGACCAGGTCGTCAACGAGGCGCTGCCCGCGCGGTACGGGCAGGCGGTCGTGGAGTCGGAAGTGCAGCCGCTCGGTCAGCCCGAAATCGAGGTGACCAAGAAGGAGTACGGCGAGGAGCTCGCGTTCACCGCGGAGGTCGACGTCCGCCCCAAGATCGAGCTGCCGGACCTGGGTGCGCTGAAGATCTCGGTGGACCCCATCGAGGTCAGCGACGAAGACGTCGACACCGAGCTGGAATCGCTGCGCGCCCGGTTCGGCACGCTGACCGGCGTCGACCGGCCCGTGGCCACCGGCGACTTCGTCTCGATCGACTTGTCGGCCGCCATCAACGGCGAAGAGGTGCCGGGGGCCGCCGCCGAGGGGCTGTCCCACGAGGTGGGGTCGGGCCGGCTCATCGCGGGTCTCGACGATGCCCTGGTCGGTTTGTCCGTCGATGAGTCGCGGGAGTTCACCGCGAAGCTGGCGGCCGGTGAACACGCCGGGCAGGACGCGCAGGTGACCGTCACGGTCAAGTCGATCAAGCAACGCGAGCTCCCCGAGCCCGACGACGAGTTCGCCCAATTGGCCAGCGAGTTCGACACCATCGAGGAGCTGCGGTCCAACTTGCGCGACCAGGTGGGGAGGATCAAGCGCGCCCAGCAGGCCGATCAGATCCGCAACGCTGCCCTGGACGCGCTGCTCGAGCAGGTAGACGTGCCGCTGCCCGAAGCCATCGTCCAGGCGCAGTACGACAGCACCATTCACGGCGCGCTGCACGGCCTCGACCACGACGACACCAAGCTCGAAGAGGCGCTCGCCGGGCAGGGTAAGACGCGTGAAGAGTTCGAGACCGAGACGCGCACCGCCGCCGAGACGGACGTCAAGAGGCAGCTCCTGCTGGATGCGCTGGCCGACGAGCTGCAGGTCCAGGTGGGCCAGGACGACCTGACCGAGCGACTGGTGGCGACCTCGCGCCAGTACGGCATCGAGCCGCAGCAGCTGTTGGGCTATCTGCAGGAGAACAACCAGCTGCCGGCCATGTTCGCCGATGTCCGGCGCGGGCTGGCCATCGCCGAAGTGGTGCGGGCGGCGACGGTCACCGACACCGCCGGGAACACCATCGACACCAGTGAGTTCTTCGGCAAGCGTTCGGAGGCCGCCGACGAGGTCCACGAAACCGAAGCCTCCGACGACGAAGCGGAGTGACCGGGCTTGACGCTGTGAGCGAAAGCGCCCAATTGAGGGGGAGCGTGGCCGCCAAACAGTCGGCTCGGTTGGTTAGTGTCGGTGCATAGAAGAACTCGAGAAAGCAGGTAACCCAGTCGTGTCTGACATGCGTTCGCCCTCGCAGGGGCTCAACCTCACGGACTCGGTCTATGAGCGCTTGCTCTCCGAGCGCATCATCTTCCTGGGTTCGGAGGTGAACGACGAGGTCGCCAACCGGCTGTGCGCGCAGATCCTGTTGCTCGCCGCCGAGGACGCCGACAAGGACATCTCGCTCTACATCAACTCCCCGGGCGGATCGATCAGCGCCGGCATGGCCATCTACGACACGATGGTGCTGGCGCCCTGCGACATCGCCACCTACGCGATGGGCATGGCGGCCTCGATGGGAGAGTTTCTGCTCGCGGCCGGCACCAAGGGCAAGCGCTACGCGCTGCCGCACGCACGCATCCTGATGCACCAGCCGCTGGGCGGGGTGACGGGCAGCGCCGCCGACATCGCCATCCAGGCCGAGCAGTTCCACGTCATCAAGAAGGAGATGTTCCGGCTCAACGCCGAATTCACCGGGCAGTCGATCGAACGCATCGAGGCCGATTCCGACCGCGATCGCTGGTTCACCGCACAGGAGGCCCTGGAATACGGGTTCGTCGACCACATCATCACCCGCGCCGCCCACATCACCAACGGAGAAGCCCAGTGAGCACCCAGCACCCGAACATCCAGCCGCAGGCGCGCTACATCCTGCCGTCGTTCATCGAGCACTCCAGCTTCGGCATCAAGGAGTCGAACCCGTACAACAAGCTGTTCGAGGAGCGCATCATCTTCCTCGGCGTCCAGGTCGACGACGCTTCGGCGAACGACATCATGGCCCAGCTGCTGGTGCTCGAGTCGCTGGACCCCGACCGCGACATCACTATGTACATCAACTCGCCCGGCGGTGGATTCACCTCGCTGATGGCGATTTACGACACCATGCAGTACGTGCGCGCCGACATCCAGACGGTGTGCCTGGGCCAGGCGGCCTCTGCCGCGGCCGTGCTGCTGGCCGCGGGAACCCCGGGCAAGCGGATGGCGCTGCCCAACGCCCGGGTGCTGATCCACCAGCCGTCGCTTCAGGGTGTCATCCAGGGCCAGTTCTCCGATCTGGAGATCCAGGCGGCCGAGATCGAGCGGATGCGCACGCTGATGGAGACCACGCTGGCCCGCCACACCGGCAAGGACGCCGCGACGATCCGCAAGGACACCGACCGGGACAAAATCCTGACCGCCGAAGAGGCCAAGGACTACGGGATCATCGACACCGTCCTGGAGTACCGCAAGCTCTCCGCGCAGACCGCTTGACGGTTCGCCGAACGTGTAGTCACTGCGACTTTTCGGCTAGTCTTTCGCGCTCAGTGCACGCTCGGCGCACGTCGGCGACGGCAGCCGGCTCACGCGGCAGCAGCCACCCACGATGCTGACGCCGGCCGCGACGGCGCACGCGTCGGCCAGAGGTTGCCCGGCCCGCGTCCTGGTGCCTGAGACGGTGTAGCTGAGCCAGGAGCCTCGCCGACCACAGCCGGTCGGAAAGGTCATGACCGCGTACTTCGAGCTCGGTGCCCAAACCGCCGTCGCTGATCGGTACCGACCCGCGGATCAGAGCCAATTCCCCCCAGCCACTGTAGGGTGATTTCTTGGGGATCTGTCCAGGAACCAGCCCGGGTCGGCATCTCCAGCGGAAGTGGGGGTCGGTCGACGCACCAGCCTCGGTCGGGTAACGACCGCGACACGCCAAAGACACACAAAGCGCGTCTTTCGCGAGTTATGGGCGTCGTCTGGCTATATGTTTCATCGAGACGGACGGCATGAATACCACCGACGCGATTCGGCCTTAATGGTCGCGTCGGGCCCGATCTAACGGGTAGCGTCGGGGGATACATGCGGCACAGGACGACGACGGCGAACAGGAAGTAGGCCCTGAAGCACAATGGCGCGCATCGGAGACGGGGGTGACCTGCTGAAGTGCTCGTTCTGCGGGAAGAGCCAAAAGCAGGTGAAGAAGCTCATTGCTGGCCCCGGTGTGTACATCTGCGATGAATGCATCGACCTCTGCAACGAGATCATCGAAGAGGAACTCGCCGACGCCGACGACGTCAAACTTGACGAACTGCCCAAGCCCGCTGAAATCCGAGAGTTCTTGGAGGGCTACGTCATTGGGCAGGACACTGCCAAGCGGACGCTGGCCGTCGCGGTTTACAACCACTACAAGCGGATTCAGGCCGGCGAGAAGGGCCGTGACTCCCGGCACGAGCCGGTTGAGCTGACCAAGTCCAACATCTTGATGCTCGGGCCCACCGGCTGCGGCAAGACCTACCTGGCCCAGACGCTCGCCAAGATGCTCAACGTGCCGTTCGCCATCGCCGACGCCACCGCGCTGACCGAGGCCGGATACGTCGGCGAGGACGTCGAAAACATTCTGCTCAAACTCATTCAGGCCGCCGACTACGACGTCAAGCGCGCAGAGACCGGCATCATCTACATCGACGAGGTCGACAAGATCGCCCGCAAGAGCGAGAACCCTTCGATCACCCGCGACGTCTCCGGTGAGGGCGTACAGCAGGCCCTGCTGAAGATCCTGGAGGGCACCCAGGCCTCGGTTCCCCCGCAGGGCGGCCGCAAGCACCCGCACCAGGAGTTCATCCAGATCGACACGACCAACGTGCTGTTCATCGTGGCGGGCGCGTTCGCCGGTCTGGAGAAGATCATCTACGAACGAGTCGGCAAGCGGGGTCTGGGCTTCGGTGCGGAGGTGCGCTCCAAGGCCGAGATCGACACCACCGACCACTTCGCCGAGGTCATGCCCGAGGACCTGATCAAGTTCGGCCTGATCCCCGAGTTCATCGGGCGGTTGCCGGTGGTCGCCTCGGTGACCAACCTGGACCGGGAGTCTCTGGTCAAGATCCTGTCCGAGCCGAAGAATGCTCTGGTCAAGCAGTACACCCGGCTGTTCGAGATGGATGGCGTCGAGCTCGAGTTCACCGACGACGCGCTGGAGGCGATCGCCGATCAGGCCATCCACCGCGGCACGGGAGCCCGTGGTCTGCGGGCGATCATGGAAGAGGTCCTGCTGCCGGTGATGTATGACATCCCGAGCCGCGACGACGTCGCCAAGGTCGTGGTGACCAAGGAGACCGTGCAGGACAACGTGCTGCCGACGATCGTGCCGCGCAAGCCGTCGCGCACAGAACGCCGCGACAAGAGCGCCTGATACCCCGTCCCCACCAGACGCGCCGCGGCGTGGGCTTTTCCGCTGCCTGAACCCGAGGCCGGCAACGGCGCCGAGAGTTTTGATCACCGCCGCGCGGACGTGATCAATGCCACAGTTTGGTGTGATCCGCACCACCGTGCCCGCGCTGACATCGGCTTTAGGTGTAAAACCGCTGGATGCAATGGTTTAGAGACGCCCATTCTCGCCTGGAAAGAGTGCCATAATTGGTACTACCAGTGACACACAGCTCGAGGGCGCGGGAGCCGCTTCTTTGGCGCGTACCCTAAAGCTCCAGCGAAGTGCCTATTCCGGATGACGAATGGAAGGCGGATACGTGGATCCGAACGGCAGCGGAGCCGGGTCTGATTCTCATAACGGGTCGCCCCGGCAGGGGGCAACTACCCGAAACGGATCCGGCCGCCAGCGCCTGGAACAAGTCGTCATTCGCTTCGCCGGGGACTCCGGCGACGGAATGCAGCTGACCGGCGACCGGTTCACGTCGGAGGCAGCGCTTTTCGGTAACGACCTGGCGACCCAGCCGAACTATCCCGCCGAGATCCGGGCCCCCGCAGGCACCCTGCCCGGGGTCTCGTCTTTCCAGATCCAGATCGCCGACTACGACATCCTGACAGCCGGTGACCGCCCGGACGTTCTCGTCGCGATGAACCCGGCGGCGCTCAAGGCCAACCTCGGCGACCTGCCACGCGGCGGCATGGTGATCGCGAACTCCGACGAGTTCACCAAGCGCAACCTGACCAAGGTGGGTTACGTAACCAACCCGCTCGAGTCCGACGAGTTGTCCGACTATGTCGTGCATTCCGTCGCGATGACCACCCTGACGCTGGGCGCCGTCGAGGCGATCGGCGCGTCGAAGAAAGACGGCCAGCGCGCCAAGAACATGTTCGCGCTCGGCCTGCTGTCATGGATGTACGGCCGCCCGATCGAGACGAGCGAGAAGTTCATCCGGGAGAAGTTCGCCCGCAAGCCCGATATCGCGGAGGCCAACGTCTTGGCGCTGAAGGCGGGCTGGAACTACGGCGAGACGACCGAGGCGTTCGGCACCACCTACGAGGTTTCGCGCGCGACGTTGCCCGCCGGCGAATACCGCCAGATCTCCGGCAATACGGCGATGGCCTACGGCATCGTCGCGGCGGGTCAGCTGGCCGGCATTCCGGTGGTGCTCGGCAGCTACCCGATCACGCCGGCGTCGGACATCCTGCACGAGCTGTCCAAGCACAAGAACTTCAACGTGATCACCTTCCAGGCCGAGGACGAGATCGGCGGCATCTGCGCCGCGATCGGCGCCTCGTACGGCGGTGCCCTCGGCGTCACGAGCACCTCGGGTCCGGGGATTTCGTTGAAGTCCGAAGCGCTGGGTCTTGCGGTGATGACCGAATTGCCGTTGCTCGTCATCGACGTTCAGCGCGGTGGGCCCTCGACCGGCCTGCCGACCAAGACCGAACAAGCCGACCTGCTGCAGGCGCTGTACGGCCGCAATGGGGAGTCGCCGGTAGCCGTGCTGGCGCCGCGCTCGCCGTCCGACTGTTTCGAAACCGCGATCGAGGCGGTGCGCATCGCGGTCTCGTATCACACGCCGGTGATCGTGTTGTCCGACGGCGCGATCGCCAACGGTTCGGAGCCGTGGCGGATTCCGGACGTCAGCACGCTGCAGCCGATCCAGCACACCTTCGCCAAGCCGGACGAGCCGTTCCAGCCCTACAACCGCGACCCGGAAACGCTGGCACGCCAATTCGCCATTCCCGGCACCCCCGGCCTTGAGCACCGCATCGGTGGCCTGGAAGCGGCGAACGGCTCGGGTGCCATCTCCTACGAACCGGTCAACCACGACCTCATGGTTCGGTTGCGCCAGGCCAAGATTGACGGCATCTCGGTCCCCGATGTTGAGGTCGACGACCCGACCGGAGACGCTGAGTTACTGCTGATCGGCTGGGGCAGCTCGTACGGGCCGATCGGTGAAGCCTGCCGGCGCGCGCGGCGCAAGGGTGTGAAGGTGGCGCATGCACACCTGCGCTCGCTGAACCCATTCCCGGCGAACCTGGGCGACGTGTTGCGGCGCTACCCGATGGTGGTGTGTCCGGAGATGAATCTCGGCCAGCTGGCGTTGGTGCTTCGCGGCAAGTACCTGGTCGACGTGCAATCGGTCACCAAGGTTCAGGGTGTGGCGTTCCTGGCGGACGAGATCGGGCGTGTCATCCGCGCCGCGCTGGGCGGCACGCTGGCCGAGATCGAGCAGGACAAGGCGATGGTCGCCAGAATGGCGGCGGCAACGGTTGGAGCGGGAGCTAGCGAATGACCGACCTGATGGGAAATCTGGCGGGCACAGACCTCGGGCTGACCCCGAGGTTGAAGAAGAACGACGGGGTGCCCACGACGGATCAGCCGCAGAAGGCTAAGGACTTCACGAGTGACCAAGAGGTCCGTTGGTGTCCCGGGTGTGGTGACTACGTCATCCTCAACACCATCCGCAACTTCCTGCCCGAACTCGGGCTGCGTCGCGAGAACATCGTGTTCGTCAGCGGCATCGGTTGCTCGAGCCGATTCCCGTATTACTTGGAGACCTACGGGTTTCACTCGATCCACGGCCGCGCGCCGGCGATCGCGACCGGCCTCGCGCTGGCCCGCGAGGACCTGTCGGTATGGGTAGTCACGGGCGACGGCGACGCGTTGTCGATCGGCGGTAACCATCTGATCCACGCGCTGCGACGCAACGTCAACATCACGATCCTGTTGTTCAACAACCGGATTTACGGGCTGACCAAGGGCCAGTACTCGCCGACGTCGGAGGTCGGCAAGGTCACCAAGTCGACGCCCATGGGATCGCTCGATCATCCGTTTAACCCGGTGTCGTTGGCGCTGGGCGCCGAGGCGACGTTCGTCGGCCGCGCCCTCGACTCGGACCGCAACGGACTGTCCGAGGTGTTGCGCGCCGCCGCCGAGCACCGCGGTGCAGCGGTGGTCGAAATCCTGCAGGACTGCCCGATTTTCAACGACGGGTCGTTCGACGTGCTGCGCAAGGAGGGCGCCGAGGAGCGGGTGATCAACGTGCGCCACGGTGAGCCGATCACCTTCGGCGCCGACGGCGAGTACTGCGTAGTGAAATCCGGCTTCGGCCTGGAGTTCGCCAAGACCGCCGACGTGTCCGTGGACGAGATCATGGTGCACGACGCGCATTCCGACGACTCCGCCTACGCCTTCGCGCTGTCGCGGCTGTCCGATCAGAACCTCGAGCACACGGTGCTGGGCATCTTCCGCGACGTCAGCAGGCCCACGTACGACGACGCCGCCCGCTCCCAAGTGGAGGCCGCGCGGGCCTCGAAGCCGTTCGACACCGCCGCCCTGCAATCGCTGCTGCGCGGGCGCGACACCTGGACCGTCGACTGACGTGGGTGAAACAGGTTCACTGGCCGGCGTAGTGCTCGCCGGCGGCGCATCGCAACGGATGGGCCGTGACAAGGCCAGCCTCCCAGTCCCGGCGTCCGCAGGCTCCGCGAGCACGATGGTCGAGCACGTGGTCGGCGTCCTCCAACAGCGTTGTGACCCAGTGCTTGTGATGGCCGCCCAGGGCCAGCCGCTGCCCGAACTGCGGGCTCGGGTCATCCGCGACGAACTGCGCGGGCTAGGCCCGTTGCCGGCGACGGGACGGGCGTTGCGCGCGGCCGCCGATGCCGGGGCCCGGCTCGCCTTCGTTTGCGCCGTCGACATGCCGTTCCTCGCGGTCGATCTGATCGACGATCTCGCCCGCCGGGCTCTGGAGACCGGCGCGGAAGTGGTGTTGCCGTGGGATGGTCAGGATCACTACCTCGCCGCCGTGTATAGGACCGACCTCGCCGACCGCGTCGACACGTTGGTGGCAGCCGGCGAGCGCAAGATGCGCGCCCTGGTGGACGCATCCGACGCCCAGCGCGTCGTGACGTCGGACGCGCGGTCGCTGACCAACGTCAACACCGACGCCGAGCTACGCGCCCTCGCACAGTCCCGCGGCTGACGCCATCCGCGCCCGTCGCGGATGCAGCGTCGCGAATATTCGCGTTCAAAATCATGGCCTGCCGCGACGAGACGCGAAATCGGCAATTCTATTTGACATAAGACGAGTCCTCCTTTTCCGCGTGAATAATTGCGAGGCGACTGCGCCTTGGGTTGAGTCCATAAGATAGGCCGCGGGCCGTGATCTGTTGGTATACCGGCGGTTTCGGATCGAATGGCCACCGATCTGGGGCAGTTGGTGGAGCCGTCGCGCTTGGTGCCCCGTCGGAACGCGGGGTGGCGTGAGCAAATTGGCATTGCCTGAATCGGACGGCGCTGTGGAGCCCTCCCGGGGTGTCGTTCTTCCAGAGCCATGGCGCATCTCAACGGGGTGACCAATGCGTAATATGTTGTGCGAGGGAATATTTCGATAAGCCACGGGTTGTGGCACGCACATGACCTGTCAGGGATCCAGTGCGCTATTCGAATAACGCCAGTTAGTCGGCAGCTCAACATAATTCGTTCATTTGTCTGGGGTGTCCCGTGGTGAGCGCACGTACCTTGTTGTAAACTACAGCACTTCGCGACGGCGGACCTGGGTCCATTTGCGCCACAGTGGCTAAACCTGGTACCGCAAATGCGTGGGCCAGTTCACAAAATCGACGTGATTCGGCTCACGATTTGTAAGCATTTGCGTTTCTTGGGTACCCGCCGGAATTGTGCGGATGACCTGCAAGAATGGCGATGCGATCGCGCTGTGATCACCCCGTTACCCAAACGAGATGTCCGATTACCGAAGATGACGAATGCGGCCGGGTCTCGTACGGTCCTTGTTAGCCCGCAATGGGTTACGAAAGAGTAACTGAAAACAGAATCACGGACCCGCGTGTGAGCGGGGCTGCGGACGGCGAAAATCCGGTCCGCGGCCGACGGGTGGTAGCCCGCCGGGCGACTCGAGCCCACCGCTGTCGTGCCAGAACAAGTCGGCACGTTCCAAAGCAGGTTTTCCGCATCAAGCAGACACCTTCAGCCCACCCCCCGTGGGCTTGCTTTGGCGCGCGCGCACCGCGAAAGGAAAAAATATTGAAGAACGTCCGTAAGACGCTCGTTCTTGCCGCGATCACGGGCACCCTCGTGACCATCCCGTCGGCCGCCGCCAATGCGGAGCCGATGGGTTTTGACCCCAACTTGGCGCCCGCCGGGGCGCCGGACGCGCCCCCGCCGCCCCCGGCTCCTGACGCGCCCCCGCCGCCGGCTCCGGACGCCCCCCCGGCTCCGGACGCGCCCCCGCCGCCGGCACCCGCCGGCTTCGACCCGAACGTTCCGCCGCCTCCCGGCCCGGAAGCGCCGCCGCCTCCGCCGGTCCGGGCGTACAGCGTGAACTGGGACGCCATCGCGCAGTGTGAGTCCGGTGGTAACTGGGCGATCAACACCGGCAACGGCTTCTCCGGTGGCCTGCAGTTCACACCGAGCACCTGGCGCGCCAACGGTGGCGCGGGTTCGCCCCAGAATGCGAGCCGTGAGGAGCAGATTCGGGTTGCCGAGAACGTGCTGCACTCGCAGGGCATCGGTGCCTGGCCGGTCTGCGGACGCCGCGGCTGACCGACGCAGTGATAAGTAGTGCCGGGCTTGTGGCCCGGCACTACTTATTTGCGGGTCGGGTAGCGTCGGGCCTGTGACCGCAACGCCGCGCGAATTCGACATCGTGTTGTACGGGGCGACCGGCTTCGTCGGGAAGTTGACCGCCGAATACCTGGCGCGGTCGGCTCCGGACACGCGAGTGGCGCTGGCCGGCAGGTCGACCGAACGCTTGCGGGCCGTCCGCGACACACTGGGCGGGCCCGCGCAGTCCTGGCCGCTGGTGGCCGCCGACGCCTCGTCGCCGTCGACGCTCAACGAGATGGCGGCCCGCACCCAGGTCGTCATCACCACCGTCGGGCCCTATACCCGCTACGGGCTGCCGCTGGTGGCCGCGTGTGCGGCGGCCGGCACCGACTACGCCGACCTGACCGGCGAGGCGATGTTCGTCCGCGACAGCATCGACTCCTACCACAAGCAGGCCGCCGACAGCGGCGCCCGCATCGTGCACGCCTGCGGGTTCGATTCCGTGCCTTCGGATCTCAGCGTGTACGCCCTGTACCGGGCGGCGCGCGACGACGACGCCGGCGACCTCGCCGACACTGACCTGGTCATCCGGTCCTTCTCCGGCGGGTTCTCCGGCGGAACCATCGCCTCGATGATGGAGGTGCTGGACACGGCGTCCAGGGATGCAGACGCACGGCGCCAGCTCGCCGACCCCTACACGTTGAGCACCGACCGCAGCGCCGAACCGGAAATCGGCCCGCAGCCCGACCTGCCGTGGCGGCGTGGTCGTCAGATCGCGCCGGAACTGACCGGCCTGTGGACGTCGGGATTCGTGATGGCGCCCTACAACACCCGGATCGTGCGGCGCAGCAACGCATTACTGGACTGGGCGTACGGCCGCCGATTCCGCTACAGCGAAAGCATGAGTTTGGGGTCGTCGCCTCTGGCGCCGCTGGCGTCCGCCGCTGTCGGCGGGGTCACCACCGCGACCTTCGGCTTGGGCAGCCGCTACTTCCGGCTGTTGCCGCGCCGGCTGCTGGAGCGCATCGTCCCCAAACCGGGGACAGGCCCGAGCGCCGCGGCCCGCGAGCGCGGCTACTACCGCATCGAGACCTACACCACCACGACCACCGGCGCCCGCTACGTTGCCCGCATGGAGCAGCGCGGTGACCCCGGCTACAAGGCGACCTCCGTGCTGTTGGGCGAGTGCGGCCTTGCGCTCGCATTCGACCGCGACAAGCTCTCGGACCTGCGCGGCGTCCTGACCCCCGCGGCCGCCATGGGTGACGCACTGCTGGCCAGGTTCCCCGCCGCGGGTGTGACGCTGCAGGTCGATCGGCTGGCAAAGTGAGCCGACTCACCTGCGATTTGGGCACTTACATCGGGGTGAACGGCGCTCCCTAGAATTGACGGGTGACCGCCAGCCCCAGCCCCGCCACCGACCTGCCGAAGTCGTGGGATCCGGCTGCGGCCGAAAGCGCGATCTATCAGAAGTGGCTCGACGCGGGCTACTTCGAGGCTGACCCGACGAGCGCCAAACCCGGGTACTCGATCGTGCTGCCACCGCCGAACGTCACCGGCAGCCTGCACATGGGGCATGCGCTGGAGCACACCATGATGGACGCCCTGACGCGCCGCAAGCGGATGCAGGGATATGAGGTGCTCTGGCAGCCGGGCATGGATCACGCGGGCATCGCGACCCAGAGCGTGGTGGAAAAGCAGCTCGCCGTCGACGGCAAGACCAAAGAGGACTTCGGCCGGGAGCTGTTCGTCGAGAAGGTGTGGGACTGGAAGCGCGAGTCCGGTGGTGCCATCGGCGGTCAGATGCGCCGGCTGGGCGACGGGGTGGCCTGGAGCCGCGACCGGTTCACCATGGACGAAGGCCTGTCCCGGGCGGTGCGCACGATCTTCAAGCGGCTTTACGACGCGGGGCTGATCTATCGGGCCGAGCGGCTGGTCAACTGGTCCCCGGTGCTCGAGACGGCGATCTCCGACCTCGAGGTCAACTACCAAGACGTCGAAGGCGAACTGGTGTCGTTCCGCTACGGCTCGCTCGACGATTCCCAACCCCACATCGTGGTCGCCACCACGCGCGTCGAGACGATGCTCGGCGACACCGCCGTCGCGGTCCACCCGGACGACGAGCGCTACCGTCACCTGGTCGGCAGCACCCTGCCGCATCCCTTCGTGGACCGGCAGCTCCTCGTCGTCGCCGACGAACACGTCGACCCGGAATTCGGCACGGGCGCAGTCAAAGTCACTCCCGCCCACGACCCGAACGACTTCGAAATCGGCCTGCGGCACCAGCTGCCGATGATCTCGATCATGGACACCAAGGGCCGGATCGCCGACACCGGAACGCGATTCGACGGCATGGACCGCTTCGAGGCCCGGGTCGCGGTGCGGGAGGCGTTGGCCGCCCAGGGACGTGTCGTCGAAGAGAAGCGCCCTTACCTGCACAGCGTCGGGCATTCCGAACGCACCGGTGAGCCGATCGAGCCGCGGCTGTCGCTGCAATGGTGGGTCCGGGTCGAAACGCTGGCCAAGGCCGCCGGTGATGCGGTTCGCAACGGCGACACCGTGATTCACCCCGCCAGCCTGGAACCGCGCTGGTTCGCCTGGGTCGACGATATGCACGACTGGTGTATTTCGCGGCAGCTGTGGTGGGGTCATCGGATCCCGATCTGGTACGGGCCGGGCGGCGAGCAGGTGTGCGTCGGCCCCGACGAGACACCGCCGGAGGGCTGGGAGCAGGACCACGACGTGCTGGACACCTGGTTCTCGTCGGCCTTGTGGCCGTTCTCCACATTGGGCTGGCCGGAGAAGACTCCGGAGCTGGAAAAGTTCTACCCCACAAGCGTTTTGGTCACCGGATACGACATCTTGTTCTTCTGGGTGGCGCGGATGATGATGTTCGGCACGTTCGTGGGGGGCGACGACGCCATCACCCTCGACGGCCGCCGCGGCCCGCAGGTGCCGTTCACCAACGTGTTCCTGCATGGGCTGATCCGCGACGAATTCGGCCGGAAGATGAGTAAGTCCAAGGGCAACGTCATCGACCCGCTGGACTGGGTGGACATGTTCGGGGCGGACGCGCTGAGGTTCACGCTCGCTCGCGGCGCCAGCCCCGGCGGTGACCTGGCCGTCGGCGAGGACGCCGTCCGGGCGTCACGCAATTTCTGTACCAAGCTGTTCAACGCCACCCGCTACGCGTTGCTCAATGGCGCGGCAGTGGTTCCGTTGCCGGCTCCTGACCAGCTGACCGATGCCGACCGCTGGATCCTGGGACGGGTGGAAGAGGTTCGCGCCGAAGTCGATTCGGCACTCGACGGTTACGAGTTCAGCCGCGCCTGCGAAGCGCTCTACCACTTCGCCTGGGACGAATTCTGCGACTGGTACGTCGAATTGGCCAAGACACAGCTGGCCGAGGGGAACGCATACACCACCGCCGTGCTCGCCGCCGTGCTGGACACGTTGCTGCGGCTGCTGCACCCCGTCATCCCGTTCCTCACCGAGGCGTTGTGGCAGGCGCTGACCCACCAGGAGTCGCTGGTGATCGCCGACTGGCCCGAATCGTCGGGTCTGAAACTGGATCCCGTTGCCGCACAGCGGATCAGCGATATGCAGAGGCTGGTCACCGAGGTCCGGCGATTCCGCAGCGATCAAGGCCTGGCCGATCGGCAGAAGGTGCCGGCCCGGCTCACCGGGGTGGCGGGCGCGGACCTGAGCGCCCAGGTGGCCGCGGTGACCTCGCTGGCCTGGCTGACCGAGCCGGGCGAGGATTTTCAGCCGTCGGTGTCGCTGGAGGTGCGGCTCGGCCCCGGCATGGACAGCACGGTCGTCGTCGAACTGGACACCTCGGGCACCATCGACGTCGCCGCGGAACGCCGCCGCCTGGAGAAAGACCTCGCCGCAGCGCAGAAGGAATTGGCTTCCACCACCGCCAAATTGGCCAACGACGACTTTCTGGCCAAGGCCCCGCAGAATGTCGTCGACAAGATCCGGGACCGCCAGCGGGTGGCCCAGGACGAGACCGACCGGATCACCGCGCGGCTCGCCGGGTTGCAGTGAGGGTTCGATGACCGAGCCCCCCGACTGGCCCGAGCGCGGCGAAACCAGCCTGGCTCCCACCCCGGACGAGATCGCCGCGCTGCTGCAAGTCGAACATCTGCTGGACCAACGCTGGCCGGAGACGAAGATCGATCCGAGCCTGACCAGGATCAGCGCACTGATGGACTTGCTGGGCTCACCGCAACTGGCCTATCCCTCGATCCACATCGCCGGCACCAACGGCAAGACGTCGGTGGCGCGCATGGTGGACGCTCTGGTGACCGCGCTGCACCGGCGCACGGGGCGGACCACCAGCCCGCACCTGCAATCGGCGGTGGAGCGCATCGCGATCGACGGACGGCCGATCACCCCGGCGCAGTACGTGTCCACGTACCGGGAGATCGAGCCGTTCGTGCACATGATCGACGCGCAGTCACAGGCCGCCGGCGGGCCGGCGATGAGCAAGTTCGAGGTGCTGACCGCCATGGCGTTCGCCGCTTTCGCCGACGCGCCCGTCGACGTCGCGGTCGTCGAGGTCGGCATGGGCGGGCGGTGGGATGCCACCAACGTGATCAACGCGCCGGTGGCGGTCATCACCCCCGTCGGCGTCGACCACGTCGAGTACCTCGGCGACGACCTGGCCGGCATCGCCGGCGAGAAGGCGGGGATCATCACCAAGGCTCCCGAGGGTGCGCCCGACACCGTCGCGGTCCTCGCGCGCCAGGCGCCGGAAGCGATGGAGGTGCTGCTGGCCCAGACCGTGCGCGCCGACGCCGCCGTGGCCCGCGAGGACTCAGAGTTCGCGGTCCTGGGCCGTCAGGTCGCGATCGGCGGACAGGTGCTGCAGCTGCAGGGCCTCGGCGGGGTGTATTCCGACATCTATCTCCCGCTGCACGGCGAACACCAGGCGCACAACGCCGCGGTGGCGCTCGCGGCGGTGGAAGCGTTCTTCGGCGCCGGCGCGCAGCGGCAACTCGACATCGAGGCGGTGCGGGCCGGGTTCGCCGCCGTCAGGAGCCCGGGCCGCCTGGAACGCATGCGCAGCGCGCCCACGGTGTTCGTCGACGCCGCGCACAATCCGGCCGGTGCCGCCGCGCTGGCGCAGACCCTGAGCGACGAATTCGATTTCCGATACCTGGTCGGGGTGCTAAGCGTGCTGGGCGACAAGGACGTGAACGGCATCCTCGCCGCGCTCGAGCCGGTGTTGGACTCCGTCGTGGTGACCCACAACGGGTCGCCGCGGGCACTGGACGTCGAGTCGCTGGCGCTGGCGGCGGGGGAGCGCTTCGGGCCCGACCGGGTGGTCTCCGCCGAGAACCTGCGCGACGCCATCGACGCCGCGACCGCGCTGGTTGACGACGCGACGTTGCACGGGGAAGCCGAAGCGTTCTCCGGAACCGGGATCGTCATCACCGGCTCGGTCGTCACCGCCGGGGCGGCGCGGACCCTGTTCGGTCGTGATCCGGAATGACCGACCAGAATCGGGCCGACCCCTGGAAGAGCTTCGGAGCGGTGATGGCCGCGACGCTGCTGCTGGAAGCGATCGTGGTGTTGCTGGCGATCCCGGTGGTGGGCGCGGTCGGTGGTGGGCTGACGCCGGTGTCGCTGGGCTATCTGATCGGCGTGGCCGCGCTGCTCGTCCTGCTCTGCGTGGTGCAGCGCAAACCGTGGGCGATCTGGGTGAACCTGAGCGTCCAGGCGGTCCTGCTCGCCGGCTTCGCGGTGTACCCGGGCGTCGGGTTCATCGGGGTGCTGTTCACCGGGTTGTGGGCCTTGCTCGCGTACTTCCGCGCCGAGGTGCGGCGCCGCCGGCTCTAGGCGGCCCGTAAAGGGCCGACCGCGGTCGCCGCCCGGTTCTGTACGCTGTGCGCCGTGACGGAACGGACCCTGGTACTGATCAAGCCGGACGGCGTCGAGCGGCAGTTGGTGGGGGAAATCATCGGCCGCATCGAGCGGAAGGGCCTGACCATCGCTGCGCTGGAGCTCCGGCGCGTCAGCCAGGACCTGGCCGCCGCGCATTACGCCGAGCACGAAGGCAAGCCGTTCTTCGGCTCGCTGCTGGAGTTCATCACCTCGGGGCCGGTGGTGGCGGCGATTGTCGAGGGACCGCGGGCGATCGCCGCGTTTCGGCAGCTCGCGGGGGGCACCGACCCGGTGGAGAAGGCAACACCCGGGACGATCCGGGGCGATTTCGGGCTAGAGACGCAGTTCAATCTGGTGCACGGGTCCGATTCCCCGGAGTCCGCCAAGCGCGAAATCCAGCTCTGGTTTCCGGACGCGTAGCGTGCCCGCTGACGGGGGCGCGTCACGCCGCGGACGGCGCGTTTGCTCGGGGGCGGGTGGGCCCGCCGAGTGATGTGGGATACTGACGGAGGGTGAACGTCGCCGGACCGGCTTCGGACACCCGAATGAAGACTTAGACAAGCGCGATCATCGTCACAGCGCGTTGGTGCGCGGCATGTCAAGCCGTCATTCAGCACGGCGCCGAGTGCGTTCCCCGCGAACCGCTCGGGGCGAGACCATCACAAGCCCGGGGAAACACCCGGGCCCATAGCGAAGCCCTCGCGTGGCCGCGTCGCAAGGACGCGCCCGGGGGCTTGAGGAGAATACGTGGTAGACGGTGCACCATCTGCAGAGTCATCCGAAGAGCCGACCCGGCCCGGCGAACTGCCGGACCGCCTGAGAGTCCATTCGCTGGCACGAACGCTGGGAACCAGCAGTAAGCGGGTGCTGGACGCGCTGAGCGAACTCGACGGGCGGGTACGCAGCGCGCACTCCACCGTCGACCGCGAGGACGCGGTCCGCGTACGCGACCTGCTTGCCGCCCAGCCCGGCGGAGGCGCCGAGGACACCGCCGTCGCCGGCGGCGAAAACGCCGACGAACCCGAATCCCGGCTGATGCTGGAGACGGCGATCGAGCGGCCGCATTACATGCCGCTGTTCGTCGCGCCGCAGCCGATCGAGGCGGACGAAGACGACGCGAACGCCGACGGCGGCTCCGACTCCGACTCCGACGATTCCGACACCGAGGACGAAGACGACCAGACCGATCGACCGGCCAACCGGCGGCGGCGTCGAGGCCGCCGCGGTCGCGGTCGCGGCCGCGGCGAGCAGGGCGGACCGGACAACCAGAACGACGATGACGACGAAGAGTCGCAACAGCGGGGCCAGAAGGCGGGCCGGGGCGACTCCTCCGACGCCGAGGAGGAGGACGGCGAAGAGGGCTCCGACTATTCGGACTCCGAGGACTCCGACACCGGTGACGACGGTTCGGCGGAGGGCGCCAGCCGCCGCCGCCGCAGGCGCCGCCGCCGCAAGTCGGGCTCGGGTGACGATGGTGACGAAAGCCCATCGCCCGACGACCCGCCCAACACGGTGGTGCACGAGCGGCCGCCCCGCAACGGCAAGAGCGGCGGCGACGGTGGAAACGGCTCGGCGAACGCCGAGATCAAGGGCATCGACGGCTCCACTCGACTCGAGGCCAAGCGGCAACGCCGACGAGACGGCCGCGACGCCGGGCGGCGCCGGCCGCCGGTCCTGACCGAGGCGGAGTTCCTGGCGCGCCGCGAGGCCGTCGAACGGGTCATGGTCGTGCGGGACAGGGTCCGCACCGAGCCGCCGCATCAGGGGGCGCGGTACACCCAGATCGCGGTCCTGGAGGACGGCATCGTCGTCGAGCACTTCGTGACGTCGGCCGCGTCCGCCTCGTTGGTGGGCAACATCTATCTCGGGATCGTGCAGAACGTCCTGCCCTCGATGGAGGCGGCGTTCGTCGACATCGGCCGCGGCCGCAACGGCGTGCTCTACGCCGGCGAGGTCAACTGGGAAGCCGCGGGGCTGGGCGGTTCCGACCGCAAGATCGAACAGGCGCTCAAACCGGGTGACTATGTCGTAGTCCAGGTCAGCAAGGATCCCGTCGGGCACAAGGGCGCCCGCCTGACCACCCAGGTGTCGCTGGCCGGCCGGTACCTGGTGTATGTGCCGGGCGCGTCGTCGACCGGGATCAGCCGCAAGTTGCCCGACGTCGAGCGGCAGCGGCTCAAAGAAATCCTGCGCGAGGTGGTGCCGTCGGATGCAGGGGTGATCATCCGCACCGCGTCCGAGGGCGTCAAAGAGGACGACATCCGCAACGACGTCACCCGCCTGCAGGAGCGCTGGAAGCAAATCGAGGCCAAGGCGACCGAGGTCAGGGATAAGGCCGCCGGCGCCGCCGTCGCGCTGTACGAAGAGCCCGACGTGCTCGTCAAGGTCATCCGTGACCTGTTCAACGAGGACTTCACCGGCCTGATCGTCTCCGGTGACGAAGCGTGGACGACGATCACCGATTACGTGAATTCCG